>NZ_MUNE01000142.1 GCF_002154605.1 Streptomyces milbemycinicus
GCGGCGCGGGCGGCGGCCGCGGGGTATCTGTGGGCCAGGGCGGCGGCCGCCTGCCGCGGTGTCTCGCCATGGAGGAGGTGTCGCAGGATCAGGGTGCCGGTGGTGTTCAGCTGCCAGTAGCGCCCGGACCGCTCGTCGAGCAGCACCATGCCCTCCTGGGTGGCCACGCAGGTCACCTGCGTCCGCAGCGCGATTCGTGTCAACGGGCGCCTCCCGTGAGTTGTACGGTCCGTGGGTGCGGCCCCTGGGCCACCGAGCGCAGCCAGATCTCCCCGGCCACGGTGTGCATCAGGAAGGCCGGCTCGGACGCCGGGGCGTGCGTGTGCAGGGCGCGCCGCAGCCGTTCCGTATCGATCAGTCCGGCCTCGGCCAGCAGTGAACCGTCCAGGAGGGCCAGGACCTCGCCGCGCCGGCGGCGCAGCCCGCGGTGGAAGTCGGCGCCGTAGCGGCCCTTTGAGGTGCGGCGCAGGATTGCGCGCGGCACGATGCCGTCCATCGCCTCGGTCAGCAGCGGTTTGAAGCGGCCCGGGACACCGGCCTCCAGAGGGCGTACGGACAGGGCGGCGGCCACCACCGCGTCGTCGGTGTAGGGCATGGCGTAACCGGGGCCGGGGAAAGCCTTGTTCATCTGGCGGATCGCGTTGCCACCCTCGCGCACTTGCAGGAGCACGGTGTGCAGGGAACGCTGCGGGGCCAGTGGTTCGGGGCAGCGGTCAGCGGCTTCCTTGAGCACGGCCGCGACGGCGCGTACCGCCTCGGGGGTGGCCCACGCGGGCATACGGGGCGGCGGCTGCCAGTCCAGCCGGCCCAGCAGCGGGTTCGGCGGCGGCGAGACCAGATCGCGGGCCGCCCGGTACAGCCACCGCTGGTAGCCGCCCCGGTCGCATACCGCGCGCAGCGCCGCCGTACGGCCCACCCGCCAGTCGAAGCGCAGAAGGCGCAGACGCCGCAGCACCAGCATCGGATGCGACCACACCAGGTCGGTCAGGTGTGCCGGCGACGGGGTGAACAACTCGTCGCCGCCGCCTCCGCACAGATGCAGCCGAGAGCCGTGCGCCGCCACCCGCTCGAGGACATCGCTCTGCTTCGCCACATCCCGCGCCCACGCCACCGGTTCCTCCGTGGCCAGGCGCATCCCGTCCACACCGGCGAACCAGTCCGGGGTCTCGCGCTCCGTCACCACCAGATGGGTGGCGTCCGGCAGCGCCGCGACCGCCCGCCGGGCCCAGAAGGCGTCGTCGTTCTGCGCGTCCACGCCCTCCCAGCGCAGCGTCACCAACCCGGCCTCGCCCCGGGCGGCGGCGAGAAAGCACAGGCTGGTCGAGTCCAGCCCGCCCGACAGATCCGCGCTGACCGTGCCCCCACCAGCCGTGCAGGTGGCCACCGCCTCGACCAGCGCGGCGCGCACCTCCTCGGCCGCCGTACGCAACCCGAGCCCCGGCTCGGGCGGATGCCACCACCGCACGGTGCGCTGAGCCCCGTTCCGCTCCCACACCAGCGCCTCATCGGGCCGCACCGCCCACACCTGCCGCCACAGGGTGCGCCCGCCCAGCGCCGTCGACGAGAGGGGAGGGTCCATCAAGCGTGCGGCCAGCATCTCCTGGTCCGGGCCCGAGTCGAGCAGCCCGGCCAGTACATCGGCCCCCGGTGCCGCCACCGGCACACCCTCCACACGGGCGGTGAACAGCCGGCATGCCGCCGAGGCGGTGCCGCGCGCCCACACCCGGCCGCCGACCGTGGCCACCACGTGGTAGCTGCCCGCCACCCGGCCGACCGCGTCCGCCACCTCCCGTACATCCCGAACGCGCGCGATCCGCGTCCGCAGGGCCTCCGCGGTCAGCAGGCACCGGCCCAACACCGCCACCCGCACATCACCCGCCTCGGCCGTCACCACCTCCGCGCCACGCCACCGGCCCAGCAGCCACGGCCGCCCCGAGGCGTGCCGCAGCAGGTCCAGATCCCGCACACCGAGCCGATCCGCCAAGGCGGCCGCGGCCTCCGTATCCGGCAGGATCATCCACCACATGTCCATGAGCACCCGCACCGCCTCAACTCGCCACCATGCGGTGGGCGAGGACGGGCACGGCCCGCCCCCGCCGACCGTCTGTCAGCCGTACTGGCTGTACGGGTAAAAGCCACCGTCGTACTGGAAACCGAAGATGCTGCCGGCCGTGACCTCGCTGAAGTCACCGGCTTCCGTGACCATCGGTGGCTCATACACCTCAGTTGTCTCTTCTGCTTCTTCCACAGGATTCACCCCCTCCCCGGCCGAAACTCCTCACCGTGCGGGCCACCCGGCCGACCGCGGCGCCGCGCAGCTCACGGTTCCACCCGCCTCACGGCAAATAAGCGATATAAAACGCCAAACAACCCGCACGCATGAATCGGAAGCACCCGGCGGACATCGGATGGCGCGCGAGCCCGGCCTCAACGCCCCGCGCAATCCGGTTACTTGAGCCGTCGGCGACCGGCCCCCGAGCCGATCCCATCAGCGCTATGGCACACTGCGCTCGCAGGCCCCGCCCCCCATACCCCCATGATTCGCGGGGCTTGCCGGAGCGACTGCGAGGAGAGCCATGCGCCCGGTTCATGCGGATCAGCCGCCCGTGAACGACCCGAACGAGACCGGCGCCCTGCACCCCCTGGCCGACGGCGTGTATGCCTGGGTGCAGCCGGACGGCTCGTGGTGGGTCAACAACGCGGGCGTCGTGGCCACGGACGACGGGGTCGTGCTCGTCGACACCTGCGCCACCGAACGCCGCGTCCGCAACCTGCTCCACGCGGTGGATCAGGCCACGGGCGGGGCGCCGGTGCGGTACGCGGTCAACACCCATCTGCACGGCGACCACACCCACGGCAACAGCCTGCTGCCCGACGCGACCGTGATCATCGCGCATGAGGCGACGCGCCAGGGGATCCTGGCCGACACCGTCATCGACGGCTGTCCGCCCGCCTGGGATCCGGTCCCGGACTGGGGCGGGGTGACCCGGCGGCCGCCCGGGGTGACCTTCCGTACGGCGCTGACGCTGCACGTGGGGGAGCGGCGCATCGAGCTGCATCACCCCGGGTATGCCGCGCACACCCCCGGGGATGCCGTCGCATGGCTTCCCGAGGAGCGTGTTCTGTTCGCCGGGGATCTGCTCTTCAACCAGGTCAATCCGCTGGTGTTCATGGGCTCCGTGGAGGGTGCGCTGCGCTCGCTCGACTGGATCGCGGCGTTCGAGCCCGAGCAGGTCGTCCCCGGGCACGGCCCGCTCATCGACGCGGACACACTGCCCGAGGTGCTGGACACCCACCGGCGCTACTACCGGTTGGTGCTGGAGGCCGCCGAGGCGGGCCTGCGCGACGGGCTGACGCCGCTGGAGGCGGCGCGGGCCTGCTCGCTCGGCGAGTTCGCCCAGCTGCCCGATGCCGAGCGCATCGTGCTCAATCTGCACCGGGCGTACGCGGACCGCCGCGGTGGCGCCTACGACCCCTTCGCGACGTTCGCCGACGCCATCGCCTACAACGGAGGGCCGCTGCCGACACGGGTCTGAGCCGATGCGTCAGGAAGCTGTCGAATCGTGGCAACTGGGGCGCGTGAGTCGCATGGTTTTTCGAAGGGAGGGTAATCAGTGGGCGACCTCGGGGTCGATTCACTGGATCTATCTCTGGAGGAAAACCCATGGAGATGCAGGCGAGATCGGACGAGACCGTCGAGAGCTACGAACCGCCGGCCCTGGTGGCGGTGGGTGAGTTCTCGGAGGACACGCTGGGGTTCGGCCACCGGTACGAGGATGTGCTCGGTGAGCAGGGCTGGGGGTGACGGTAGCCCTCCGGATCGTTTGAGATGAGCGCCGGGTTTGTCGTCCTCCCGGACGTGCCGGGTACACAGCTCTCGTTTGATGCGTATCCCTTTGAGGCTCCTCGTCTGATTGCGCACCCGTCCGGCCGACCGTGGCTGGTGGGGCGGTGGGAGCCGGATGAGATTCGTCAGGTGGCGACCGGGCCCGTGCGACTGGTGGTGATCGGGTTCTGCCCGGTCACCACCGGCCGGCTCGAGGAGCTGTGCCGACGGGTTCGTACGCTGACGGATGTGGATGCGGTGGCACGGGCCCTGCCGGGGAGCTTCCATGTGGTGGCGGCCGACGGGGCCACCACCCGCGTCCAGGGCAGCGTGAGCGGCCTGCGCCAGGTGTTCCACGCCCGGCTGGGCGAGGTGCCGATCGCCGCCGACCGGGCCGATGCGCTCGCGGCGCTGACCGGGGCCGGTATCGACATGGACGCGCTGGCCACCAGGGTCGTCTGCGGGGGCATGCTGCCGCCGCCGCTCTCCGACCGCAGCGTGTGGGCGGGCGTGTCCACGGTGGCGCCCGACCACTGTCTGCTGCTGGAGCCGGACCGGGCGCGAGAGGTGCGGTGGTGGCGGGCCCCGGAGCCCGAACTCGCCCTGGAAGCGGGCGCGGCGGCGCTGCGGGCCGCGCTGATCACGGCGGTGGACGGGCGGCGTGGGGACACGGGCGCGCTCAGCGCGGATCTGTCCGGCGGCATGGACTCGACCACCTTGAGCTTTCTGGCCGCACGCCACACACCCGAACTGGCCACCTTCCGCTGGGCCGAGGCCGAGGCGGGCAACGACGACAACCACTTCGCCACGCAGGCCGCAGCGGCGCTGCCCGAAGCGCGCCATCTGGTGGTGGCCCAGGACGAGTTGCCGCCGATCTTCACCGACCCGGGGGCCCTGGCCGACACCGAACGGCCGTATCTCTACCCGCGCACACTGGCCCGCGTACGGCACACCGCGCGGCTGCTCGCCGGGCACGGGTCCCGCTCCCATCTGGCCGGACACGGCGCCGACGAGCTCTTCGGCCCGGCACCCGGCTATCTGTACCGGCTGGCCCGCCGCCACCCCCTGACCACCGTCCGCCATCTGCGCGGACACCGCGCGCTCAGCCGCTGGCCGCTCGCCGCGGTCGCCGCACAGCTGGTACGGGCCGACAGCCCCGCCCAGTGGTGGCTGACCCAGGCCGAGCAGCTGACCGGCCCGCCCCCGCCACGCAGAGTCCCCGCGCTGGGCTGGGGTCTCGCCCCGCTGCGTGCCCCGATGTGGGCGACGGACGACGCGGTGGCCGCCGCGCGCGAGGCGCTGCGCGCCACCGCCGAACACGCCGCGCCCTTCGCCGAGGACCGGGGCCAGCATCAGTACCTCACCGCGCTGCGGATCACCGCGCCGGCGTACCGGCAGGTGTCCCGGCTGTTCGGCGCGGCGGGCGTGGCGCTGCACCAGCCGTATCTGGACGACCGGGTGGTGGAGGCGGCGCTGGCGGTGCGGCTGCACGAGCGCGTCACACCGTGGCGCTACAAGCCGCTGCTGGCCGAGTCCATGCGGGGGCTGGTGCCTGACGTGGTGCTGGGGCGCACCACCAAGGGTGACTTCAGCGCCGATGTACGGGCCGGGCGGCAGCGCAATCTCACTGCTCTGCTGGAGGTGTTCTCCGACTCCGTCCTGGCCGACATGGGTCTGGTGTCCCCCGGGGCGCTGCGCGAGTACCTGCTGACACCGCATGCCGACATCTCCAGGGACATCACCACCGAGAAGCTTCTGGGCTGTGAGACCTGGGCCCGCGCGGCGCGGCAACCTCAACCTCTTGTAAATCTTCTTGGGAAGCGATGATGTCCCTGAATCTGCATCAGGACGTGTCCATGGCCGAGACCGATGACGGTGCCGTCCTGCTCCATCAGCGCACCGGCCGCTACTGGCAGCTCAACCCCACCGGTGTCTTCGTGCTGAAAACCCTGCTGGACGGCTGTACGGACGAGCAGACCGCCGACGAGCTCGCCGCCCGCCACCGACTCGACTCCGACGCGGCACGGCGCGATGTCTCCAAGCTGGTGGCCCAGCTGCGCGCCGCGCATCTCCTCATCGAGGCCCGATGAGCGCCCCCATGGCCCTGGCCGACCGGGACCGGCTGCCGCTCCACCGGAGGGTGACGCCGTGGCTCGCCGTGGTCGTGGCCCGGCTGCTGGCGCGCGCCAAACCGGCCCGGGTGCGCGCGGTGCTGGAGTTCGCGCGCCGTGGCGCCCGGCCCGCCACCGCCGAGCAGGCGCGCGCCGCCCGGCGGGCCGTGGTGGCAGTGAGCCTGCGCTGTGCGGGCCAGGCGTGTCTGCAGCGGTCCATCGCGGCGGCTCTGCTGTGCCGGAGCCGGGGTGTGTGGCCCACCTGGTGCACGGGCGTGCGCACCAGCCCGTTCGAGGCGCACGCCTGGATCGAGGTCGCGGGCGAGCCCGTCGGGGAGCCCTATCCGGCGGGCCACTACCGGCCGCTGCTGTCCGTCGCCCCCGTGGCCGTGCAGCAGTCGTGAGTTTGCGGTGAGTATGGGACAGCGACACGCCATGACGTCGGCGTGTCGCCGTCTCATACTCACCGCAAAGGGTGGCTACACGAGCTACACGGCTACACGTTGGGCACGCGCAGCTTGTCCCAGCTCTTACGGCCCGGGGTGCCGTCCGCGTCCTCGCCCGAGTAGCCCAGCTTGCGCTGCCAGGCCGCGTACGACTTGCGGTCCGCCTCGGTCCACTCCGGGCTCGGCCCCTCCTCGTACCGCCCGCAGCCCTCGGCGACCAGACGCTTGCCCATCGCCGTGATGATCTTGCTCTCGCGGCCGTTCTGGAAGAACGCCGAGCCCGGGAAGGGCTCGTACGTCGCGGGCTTGGGCGGCTTGGGCTGCTGCGGGGTGGGGCCGTCCGGCTTGGCGCCCAGGCGCTTGGCGATGCGGGAGCGCATGGTGTCCATCGAGAAGCCGCGCGGATCCACCTTGCCCGGCTGCCACTCCAGGTGGCCGATCACCGACCGCTGGGACCAGCCGTGCGCCCGGCAGATGGCCGCGGCCACCTTCTCGATGGCCAGCTTCTGCGCCTCCGGCCAGGGGTCCTCGCCATCGCCGAGGTTGATGCACTCGAAGCCGTAGAAGTGGCGGTTGCCGTCCGTGTCGGCCTCGTTGTCGCGGGGCAGCGCGGTCTCGTTGATGACGGCGTTGAGCACATCGCGGTCGCCGAGGCCGGCGTGGTTGGCGCGGCCGTTGCCGACCAGGTGGACCGCGCCCGACTTGTCGATGACGCCGTGGCACAGCGGTCCGGGCAGGGCCGAGTGGCCGTCGTAGCACAGTGCCACCGAGGAGGCCGTGCCCTTGGTGACGGTGTGGTGGATCATCACCCCGTTCATCGGCCCCCAGGGGCCCTTGGAGTTGCGGTTGTGGGTGCGCCAGCTGCGGACTTCGTGGACTTCCAGTCCCTCGTCGCGCAGTGCCTTCAGCAGGCGGTCGGCGGTCAGGGGAGTGGCCATCGTGGTGTGCTCCTTCAAAGGGGTTACGTGGTGAGGTACGGATGTCGTGGTTGCGGGGCTCAATCCGCCCCGTACCGGCCTTCACTTCTCCGCTTCGGCTTCCGCGTGGGCCTCCGCCGCGAGCGCCGGCCGCTCGACGGCGCCGATGGCCGTACGGGCCGGATCAGCCAGTTGTCCCCGGAGCGGTACGTGGCGTCGACCGTGAGCCACTCCTCAGCGGTGCAACTTCAGCCACATGCAGCCGAGTTCGTCGCCTGCGCGATGGTGCGGGCGCTGCTGGCAAGCTCGTCGATTTTTCTCCCATGGTCCCCCCGTCGCACTCCCCGCGAAATCAGTATCAAAGGGCTCGCGTGAGTGTTTATTGAGTGTCTTTCCCTTGTTAAGGGCAGGTCAAGGAGGTGTTCCGGTCATATCTCCGGTATTGGAATTCTAGATCTTTTTCCCTCTATTCCCGCTTGAGTAGGGCATCATGCAGTAGAAATGCAGCGGTCATTCCTGATCAAAGATCACAAGGGCGGCGCGGCTGCGGCGGGAACGAGCCGATTCAGCGAACACTTCGGCGCGCCGCTTTGCGGTCCGGTGGACGCCGGAGTAACGCGCACGCGAGCCCCCGGTCGGTGACCGGGGGCTCGCGGACTGGGGGGGCGTGCTAGCCGAGCTTGGCGGAGATGATGGGCGCGAGGTGGTCGGTGATGGTGCGGTGGCCCTTGTCGTTCGGGTGGACGGAGTCGGAGAGCTCGTCGGAGGCGAGCCAGCCCGTGGTGTCGACGAAGGAGACCTTGCTGTCGCCGCCGCTGACCGCGGCGGTCACGGCCGCCTGGGTCTCGGGGACGAAGCGGCCGCGGAAGGTTTCCAGAGCGAAGATCCAGGCGTTGGGGTAGGCGGTACGGACCTTGCGCAGCAGGCTGGAGTACGCGGCCTGGAACTGCGCCGAGGTCACGCCGCGGCCCACGTCGTTGGTGCCGAGGTTGATGACGACCGCGTTCGCCTGGTAGCGGGAGAAGTCCCAGTCGGGCGTGGCGGCGTTCGGGTTCAGCTTGGTGAACTGCTGCTCCAGGCTCATCCGGTCGTCCGCCGTGTCCACGAGCGCGGCGCCGCCCTGGGCGATCTGGGTGTGGTCGGCGCCCAGGCGCTCGCCGATCAGCCAGCCGTATGCGGTGCGTGCGTTCTGAGAGGTCGTGGTGCCGACCGTGATCGAGTCGCCGATGAATTCGATCAGTTTCTTCGGGGTGGCCGGGGTGAAGGTGGTGGCTCCGCTGTCCAGGACGAGCCCCTGGAACACCGCGTCACCGTGGTAGGAGCCCGCGACCACCTGGTAGTTGACCTGAAGGGTGTGGTTTCCGGCGGACAGCGGGGTCGGGGTCAGATTCACCGTGCCCTTGGCCTCGTCGAAGAACGTGGCGGGGCCGCCGTCGATACTGGCCCACAGGTCGATCGCGTTGCGCTGCTTGAGCTTGACGGTGCGGCCGGTGAAGCCGGTACGGAAGTACGCGCCTGCCCAGTAGGGGGTGTAGGCGGTGGTGGAGCTCTTGGTGTCCCAGCGGCCGGAGAACTTGATGTTGGGGTCGCCCGGGTCCCCGGGGGCGGCGGCCGCGGCCTTGGCGGCGGAGCTGGTCTTGGTGATGGAGGGCTGGGCGTTGGTGGCGGTGATGCCCAGCTTTGAGGAGATGACCGGGGCGAGGCGGTTCGCGAACTTGGTGTGGCCGGACTCGTTGGGGTGCCCGTTGCCGTCCTCGTAGTCCGTGCCGTCGGTGAGCCAGCCTGTGGTGTCGACGTAAGTGACCTTGGCGTCCCCGGCACCGGTGCGGGCGCTGACGGCGGCCTTGGTCTCGGTCACATAGCGCTTCTTGAGGGTCTGGAGCGCGAAGAGGACCGCGTTCGGGTACTTGGCGCGGATGTCGCGCAGGAGGTTGGTGTACGCCGACTGGAACTCGGCGCCCGTGACGCTGTGTCCGACATCGTTGGTGCCGAGGTTGATGACGACCGCGTTCGCCTGGTAGCGGGAGAAGTCCCAGTTCTGATCGCCTGTGGAGGCGGTCTTGAAGAACTGGGTGGCCAGCCCCGTGCAGCCGTCCTTGCCGACCAGGCAGTAGCCCGAGCGGGCGATCTGGGTGTGCCGCATGCCCAGCTTCTCGCCGGTCTTCCAGCCGTACGAGTCGAGCGCGAGCCGGTCGGTCAGGGCGCCGGCGGTGATGGAGTCCCCGACGAACTCGATCAGTTTCGACGGAACTTGCGGGCTGATCGTGCCCGCGCCCGAGTCCAGCACGAGGCCCTGGAAGACGGTGTCGCCCGAGCGGTAGGAGATCCGGAGGGTGTGGTTGCCCTGGGGGAGGACCTGCGGGGTGAGGTTGACGGTGCCCTTGACGCCCGCGTAGAAGACATCGGCGCCGCCGTCGACGCTGGCGTAGAAGTTCACCGCGTCGCGGGACTTGACCTTCACGGTCGTCCCGGTGAACGCCGTCTGGAGATAGCCGCCGGTCCAGTTGGGTACGGCGGCGGTGCCCGAGCTCACATCCCAGCGGCCGACGTAGGAGATGTTCGGGTCGGTCACCGAGCCGTTGCCCAGGACCGTGGCGGTCTGGCCCTGTGCGGTCTGGGCCTGCGCTGGGTGCGCCTGGGCTGCGTGGGCCCGGGTGCCGCCCAGGCTCAGGCCCCAGACCAGCAGGGATGTGCTCATGACAAGCAGAAGCACAGCGCGTGCCGTGTGGGCGGCCGCGCGGGCGGGGGTTCTCGCGGTGGCCCCGGTGCTCCAGGTGGGGGGTGTGGTCGGCGGCATGGGCCGTCCTCTCTGTGGGCGGGTGCGGGTACCGGCCCGGGAACCTCCTCGGGAGCGCTCCCATCGCGGGCGCGCCCACGATGGAAGCCTTGAATCGGTTCAGCGTCAAGAGAGGCGGTCAGGTTCGAAAATTCCCATCGAAAGTTCCAGCCGAAAGTCCGTCAGAAAGTTTCGTCCGGGCTGCCGATGACGTCCCGGACGGTCTCGACGATCTCCGACACCGCCCCCGCGGGGGCCGGATCGAGCGCCACTTGGCGCTCGAACTCGGCCAGTGCCTCCCGCATCATGTACGGCTGTTGCACAAAGGTGAGCTGTACGAGCTCGGCCCCACAGTCGACATAGTCCCGCTCCCCGTTCTCCAGGGCGGTGACCAGGTCCCACATCAGGCCGACCGCCTCGCTCGCGTCCTGCGGTGAGTGCATGAACATCCTCCGCTGGTCCCGTGACTTAAGTACGGTCCCGTTCCTCGGACTGAGAGTGTCCCGCCTCATCACCGTGGGCGCATCCGTAATTGCGATAAGCGACAATCCGCGTCGGGCTTCGACCGGTTTCGGCGTATGCGCCGTCCGCCGTCGCCCGTTCCGGCCGCCGCCGCTGACCGGGGTGGCTGCCCTGGATCCCTGCGCTGGAGTGGCCGCGTCGTACGCGAGCGATGCTCCGTTTACGATCTGACCATGTCAGATACCGGCGGCGTACGCGAGGTGAAGTCCGCGGCCCGCACCGTGGAGCTGCTGGAACTGCTCGCCGCGCGCGGCGACCGCCCGGCCCGGCTGCGTGAGCTCGCCGATGAGCTCGGGGTGCCGCGCAGCAGCATGTACGCGCTGCTGCAGACGCTGATCGACCGCGGCTGGGTGCGCACCGACGCCACCGGCTCGCTCTACGGCATCGGCATCCGCGCCCTGCTCACCGGCACCAACTACCTCGACAGCGACCCGCATGTACGCACCGCGCGGCCCTACCTCGACGAGGCGTCCGACGCGCTCGGCGAGACCATCCACTTCGCCCGGCTCGACGACGGCGACGTCGTCTATCTCGCCACCCGCGAGTCGCATGAGTATCTGCGCTCCTTCAGCCGGGTCGGCCGCAGACTCCCCGCATACGCAGGCGCGCTCGGCAAGGCCCTCCTCGCCGAGCGGGACGAACACGAGCTCCGCCTGCCCGACGGCCCCTGGGAACAGCTGACGCCCAACACCCACACCGACCGCGCCTCGCTGGTCGCGGACCTGGCGGGGGTGCGGGAGCGGGGCTATGCGATCGACCGGGAGGAGGGCGTGGTGGGCATCGCGGGCTTCGGGTTCGCCCTGCGGTACGACTCGCCCGCCATCGACGCGATCAGCTGCTCGGTGCCGACGGCCCGGCTGACCGAGGAGCATGAGCGGCGGATCGTCGCCGTGATGCGCGAGATCCGCGGCCGGATCGAAGCCGCGGCGCCCGGCGCCGCGGGGGCGGCCCCTCACTGGCGCTAGCCGTGAGGTTTCCCTTGGCCGGTACGCTGCCGCCTCATGACTGCGGGAAATCCGAACGCCCCATTGCTGCGCGCAAATAGCCTAGGCTCGCCGCTGAGGCTCGGCATGCCCGCGCTCAACATGCGCACGTACACCGTCACCCGCGAACTGACCGCGCACCCGGAGCAGCTGCGCCGCGCCGAGGCCTGCGTCTCCTCCGGCCTGCGTAACGGCGCCTTCCAACCCGTCGTGGACCGCCCCTTCACCCTGGACGCCATCGTCGAAGCGCACCGGTACATGGAGGCGGGCGCCCAGGTGGGCAAGATCGTCGTCACTGTCGACCACTGAGCAACCGGTGGATCGTTTCCTGAGGCAGTGCCGGGTTCGCGGCGGCGGGGTGGGCCAGCTCCTCGTCGTCGAGGAGTTCCATCAGCCGGGGCTGCGGGAGCCTCGGGTGGCGTGCCATGGCGGCCCGTATGACGGGGTCGGGGTCGTGGGTGAGCCGTTCCACGGTCGCCGGGGCGGCCTCGGGGTCGCGGGCGGTCAGGGCTCGGACTTCGGGGTCCTGGTGGTCCGCGTGGACGGCCAGTCCGGTGGTCGGGAAATTCGGGCGGTCGGTGAGGTCCTGGCGGTTGTGGCCGGTGTACTCCAGGAAGCTGCGCAGCAGAAGCCGCGCCGGGGCGTCCGGATGGTTCTGGGCCAGCAGGACGCGTACGCCGAGGTCGTCGTCCTCGGCCAGCCGCGCCACGAGGTCGGGCGGCAGCGAGTGGTCGATGGCCGCCCGCCGCCGCAGTATCGGGTGGCCGGAAAGCGCGTCCCGGCGTACGTCCTCGGGGTTCGGGAGGACATAGGGCTCGGGCATGTAGTGGAAGCAGCCGTCTATGGGGACCTCGTAGTCGATGGCGGCCCGTTCCTCCTCGCTCAACGAGGGGTGTGCGGACAGGGCCAGCCGCACCTTCGGGTCGGGGTCCACGGCGAGCGCGCGGCGCTTGGCCGGCCCGAGGTCCGGGCGGCCCGCGATCGCCTCGCGCACCTTCGGGTCCGGATCGGCGGCAAGGCGGATCACCACGTCGGCGGGCAGACTGGGGTTGGGGGCGATGCACACCCGGTTCGTCCCGTCCGGAGCGGCGAGGGCGCTGTCCACGACGGCCCTGCTGAGGGCCTGGCGCCTCAGCCAGTAGCTGCGTCTGTGGAGCCCCCCTTCGAGGAAGGTGAGATCCGACGTCGCCGGATCATCCCATTGCGTATACATCAGCGCGTATTCCCGGACCTTCTCATCGGGGTCTGCCAGCAGTGCGGCCCGGGTGTCGGCGGACAGGTGATCCCACGACCCGACTCCCCAACGCCGGACCTTGGCGACGGGATGAGTCGGCATGGACCGCTTCAGCCCCATGGAGATCTGGCGGAAGAACGAGCCCCCGAGGGCTTCATTGTCGTATGTGCTGATCATGTGCACGACTGCCCGGTCGGGCAATGGTCTGATGGGTACGTCAAGCGACGCTCGGGGCGCTTCGGCGAGGTGGGCGCGGACGAACCATTCCGGATCGTCCATCAGCCGAGCCCGCTGGGCGGGATCCACGTGTGGATTGCGCGCGAAGAAGCTGCGGGTGTAGGTGTCGGGATGCTTGAGCGCGGCCTCGACCACGGGATCCGGCAGGACCCGATCCCGGCACAGCACCATGCGTACGGCCGGTGAGTTGTCGGCGAGCAGCCGTAACAGGACGTCTTCCGAAGCGGACGGATTGAGCGCCACCCCGGCGAGCCGACGCTCTGCCGGATCAGCGGCATCCCAGATGCCCCCAGGCGATTGCATGCTCCACCACTCCCCCCCCCGGTGATTCAGCCCTCAGGGTGCCATCGGCCCTCGGTGGGGCACCAGGTTTCCGACCGGCGGTCCGTGGCTAGGCCCAGCCCCGGTGTGCGGCGCGGACGCCGGCCTGGAAGCGGCCGCCCGCGCCCAGGCGCTGTTGGAGGTCGCTGATCCGGCGGCGCAGCGTCCGCAGGCTGATGCCCAGGTGGCGGGCGATCGCCTCGTCCTTCATGCCGACGGCCAGCAGGCCGACCAGCGTGCGGTCGGCGTCGCCGAGCTCCTCGTCCTCCTTGGTGGGCGGGCCGTCCAGCGGTGTGGCCTGTTGCCACAGCGTCTCGAAGAGTGTCCGCAGCGCGTCGGTGAGCCCGGAGTGCCGTACGATCACCGAGCTGTAGACCGGCCCGGCGTCGACGCTGGTGAGCGGCAGCATCGCGGTCCGGCCGTCGATCACCATCAGCTTCATGGGGACGGTGGGCAGCACCCGCGCCTGTTCGCCGAGCGCGACCATGCCCTCGGCGTAGGCCAGCAGATCCGGGGACTCCAGGGATACGACGGAGTAGAGCGCGCGGTACGCGACACCGCGGCGCAGCACCTCGCTCTGGAGGTCCAACTGGGGGGTGAGCGGGGCGAGGTAGGGCGGGGAGTCGATGAGGCAGACCTCGTGTTCGGCCTGGGCGTACAGCTCCTCCAGCCGGGCGGCGTTGGCGCTCTCCCCGCGCACCACCTCGACGAGGCCGGCCGGTTCGGAGCGCAGCAGCCCCGCCGCGTAGATCTTGGCCATGTCGTCGGCGGTGGCGGCGAGCAGCTCGGACTCGGTTTCGCGCTTACGGATGAGGGCCCGGATGGCGATGCGGGGGTCCACCGGCCGCAGGCCGCCGGTGGAGTCGGGGGCCTGCAGCAGGCCGAGGCGGAGCAGCCGGGCGCAGGCGCGGCGGACGCGTGACGGGGAGGCCCGGACCAGCTCCGACCAGGTGGTGACGCCGGCGTCCGGCTGATGGAGGATCGCGTGGTACACCGTCTCGTCGAAGTCGGAGACCCCTGCCGCGGCCCAGGGGCTCGGGCTCGTGGCGGGGGTCTCCTCAGCTGCTCTGTGGTCCACTTGCGGCGGCTCCGGCGCGTCGATGCAACGATTCAACGGCACGCTAGACGGAGTTTGTTACCGCCGAAGGGCGGATCTCGGCCTACTTCAGGCCATATGCGCGGGTGACCGTTTGATCGATTCGATTGCCGTCGGCGTCGGTGGCCTGGACGCGCAGGGCGACGAAGCCGTTGGAAGCGCCGAGCGCGGGGTGTTTCACGGTGGCCTTGTAGCCCGCGCGGGAGCCGGTCAGCCTGGCCTCCTTCCAGGTCTTGCCGTCGTCGTAGGACACCCACGCCTTGACCGCCTTGACCTTCGACTCCTCCGCGCCCTCCTGGTGGCGCGGTGCCAGTTGGAAGCTGAACCGGCGCCCGGCCTCGGTGCGGCCGAACAGGTCGAGGTCAAGGTCGTAGTCCACGGACAGGAGGGGGAGGGCCTTCGCCTCGGCCGTCCGGGCGGAGGTGAAGTCCCATTCGGTGCTGGTCTTCGTCGAGTACGCCGCCCAGGCCGCCGTGCGCTCGGCGTCGATCGTGAGCTTGTACGCGGCCTTGTCGGTGGGCACCTGGAAGGTGCCGGAGCCGTACGGGGCCTCGCCGACCAGTTTTCCGTCCGCGTACAGACTTGTCTTGACCTTGTCCACGTTGTCCTTGGCCGCGCCCGCCGAGCCGTAGTGACCGCTGCCGGAGTCGGCGTACTCGGGGATGGCGAGGGTGAGTTCATCGCCCTCGCGCTGTGAGACGCCGAACTCGGCGGCGGTCGTCGGGCGGAACACGGGTGACAGCCAGTCCACCGTCTGCTTCGTCCCGGGCCGGTAGGTGACCAGGGGCGCCCACTGCCGGCCGGCGCCGTCGTAGTCCTGCATGGCGGTGCGCCAGACGCGGGTGTCGGGGTCGGCGCTGTAGTACTCGGTGCGCTGGGTGCCCAGCGGCACGTCGTACTTCGACTCCAGCGAGAAGAGCTGGTACGGGCGGAAGGTGTGCGTGGCCTCAGCGCCGATCTGCCCCTTGGCCGAGCCGTGGTAGCGGGCCGTGACCTTGGTGGTGCTGCGGCTGTCGAGGGGGTAGGTCAGGTCCTCGCCGATGGCGCCGGGCTCGGGCAGCAGCACGTCGTACACGTACGGGCTGACCGCCGTGCCGCCGAGTTCGAGTGTCACCGCGCTCCGGCCTTTCGCGGTGAGCAGGGACAGCAGCTTGTCGCCCTCCTCGCCGGGTATGGAAATGACCGGGATCGTGGCGCTGTCGACCGCGGTGAGCCACAGGCCGGCCGTGTTCTTGCGGTACACGAGGACATAGGCGGCGCCCGCCTTGGTGGCGTTGACGACGGCTTCATCGGGCCAGCCGTCCGGAGCCAGGCCCACCAGCACGGCCTTGCCCTTCACGTCCAGGCCCTCGAAGTCCTCGGCCGTGCCGCCCTTGGCGTCCACCAGCCGCACCTTGCGGTTACCGGTGATCTTGACCGGCCAGCCGGTGTACGTGTTCGCGTACTCCGGGTTCAGCGTCACCCGCTCGGGGCTGGTGACGCTCGCGGTCAGCTTCTTCTTCTCCAGCCGCCACCTGCTGTAGAACTCGAAGGAGCCGTCGGTGACCTGCTTGGTCGGCGCCGCGTAGATGTGCTTCTTCCACTTGCCCATGATGTAGGTGAGGCCGAAGGAGCTGCCTCCCTCGCGCTCCCGGTGCCAGGAGGTGGTCACGCCCTGAAGCTCGGCGTCCTTCTCCTTGGTCTGTGGCTTGATCTCGACGGCCTTGCGCGCGTCGAGAGTGATCGAGGTGTCGCCGGTGACCTCGATCTGCGGGTCGCCGACGATGCTCGTCCCGACCTCGTGCCGACCGCTGTCGAGGATGGGGATCCAGGTGGCGAGGGAGTAGGTGCCCTTCTCCACCCGGAAGGTCTCGGAGCCTCTCATGGCGCCGAACTGGTTGTACGTGTAGTCGGCGAGGTTCTGGAAGGTGTAGAGGGCCGACGGCACCGGCTTGCCCTCGCGGTTGAGCAGTTCGACCTTCAGGTCGTACAGATCCGCCTCCCGCTCGTAGCCGACGGCCGTGGTGACCTTGACCGTGCCGTCCTCACTGGTCGCCGTGATGTACCCGGTGTGGCGGCCGACGTCGGCCTTCGCCGGGTCGACGGTCACCGCGACCTTCGCGGCGCCGTTCGCCGGCACCGTCACGCTGTCGGACTCCAGCGAGAGCGACCCGCCGTCCACCGAGGACGCCAGCTTCAAGGTCACCGGCTTCTCGGTGGCGTTGGTGTACGCGATCGACTTGGTGTCCGGCGCGTCGTCCGCGTACCCGTACAGGCCGTAGCTGAGCGTCGGGGTCGCGAAGACGTTCTGGGTGACGGCGCGCGGTACGTCGACCCGGCCGTCGCCCTGCTGGAAGGGGTCGTTGGCCGTGTTGGTCTTCGCGGTGCTGGCGAGGGCCGCCTTGATCTGCTGGCCCGTCCAGTCGGGGTGCGCCTGGGCGACGATGGCCGCCGAGCCCGCGACATGCGGCGTGGCCATGGAGGTGCCGTTGGCCGTGGTGTACAGGTCGTCGACCGGAGTGCCCATGCTCGTACCGGCCGCCCGGGCCGCCGTGATGGCGACACCCGGCGCCGTGATCTCCGGCTTGACCGCGGAGTCCCCGATGCGCGGGCCGCGGCTGGAGAACGACGCCAGCTTGTCCTGCTTGTCGACGGCGCCGACGGTCAGGGCCGAGTCCGCGATGCCGGGCGTGCCCAAGGTCTGCTCGAACGGGCCGGCGTTGCCGGCCGCGATCACGAACAGCGCCCCGGACGACGCCGAGAGCTGGTCCACCGCCTCGCTCATCGGGTCCGAGGGGCCGCTCGCCGTGCCGCCGAGGGACATGGAGATCACCTTGGCGCCGGAGGCCGCGGCCCACTCCATGCCCTCGATGATCCACGAGGAGTAGCCCTCGCCCGCGTTGTTCAGCACCTTGCCGACCAGCAGTTTCGCGCCCGGTGCCACGCCCTTGCGCTTGCCGTCCGAGGCGGCGCCGCCGCCCGCGATCGTGGCGGCCACATGGGTGCCGTGCCCGAAGCCGTCCTGGACCGTCTCGTCCGGGACGAAGCTCTTGGACTCGGCGACCGAGTCCTTGACGTCCGGGTGCGCCGCGTCCACGCCCGTGTCCAGCACGGCGACCTTGACGCCCTTGCCGTCGTACCCGGCCTTCCACATCTCGGGGGCGCCGATCTGCGGGACGCTGACGTCGAGGGAGACCTTGACCTTTCGGTCCAGCCACAGCTTCGCCAGGCCCTTGGCATGGCTGATGTCGGCCCAGAACGCCGCGGCGTCGGCCTTCTTCGCGCTGAACGCGGCGCCGCCGACGCTGGACAGGGTCAGCGTCTTCCGCGCGCCCTCGGGTGTCGGATGCGCGCCCTTGGTGCGGTAGGTGGCGATGACCGGTAACGAGCCGGTCTTCTTGTCGTCGTAGCCGTCCTTGACCAACTGGGTGATGTTGAACAGGCTCGCGTCGAGCCGGCCCGCGGACAGCAGCTTGAGCGCGTCGTCGGGGACGACGCTGATCTCCTTGCCCTGCTGACTGGCCACGAAGTCGACCGACTCGCGGCCCGGGGCGCGCTTCACGTCCACGGCGTAGCGGCCGTCGTCGCCGGGGGTGACGGTGACCGTATCGCCGGTGATCAGGGTGACCGTGTGTTCCGCTCGGACCGATGGGCCCTTCGGGGCGGCCTGGGACGGCTGCCCGCTCGCCACAGGCGCGGCCAGGCCGCTGAGCAGCCCGGCCGCGCCGGTGACAGCCAAAAGGCGACGCAATCTTCGCATCGGCTGGCTTTCCTCCCTCATCGCATCATCCGACTCTCCTGTCGGAAGGTGTGATCAGAGTGGTGGCCGGGAGCGAACGTGCTCAAGGGAATCCTGTGGCCAGGCTGTGCCAACGCCCCTATCGGTCACGGGAGTCGTACCAGGGAACTTGCGTACCAGGGGGCTTGCGTACCGGGGGCAGTCGTACCAGGGGGCTTGCGTACCAGGGGGCGGCTACTCGAACCAGCGCTGCGGGCTCGGCGCCGTGTTGCGCCAGATGTGCTTGGTCTCCTGATACTCGGCCAGCCCCGTCCGGCCCAACTCCCGCCCCGTGCCGGACTGCTTCATGCCGCCCCACTCGGCCTGCGGCACATAGGGGTGGAAGTCATTGACCCACACCGTGCCGGCGCGCAGCCGCGAGGCCATCCGGTGCGCTCGGGCGGCGTCTTGTGTCCACACAGCCGCGGCCAGGCCGTAGACGGTGTCGTTGGCCAGGGCGAGCGCTTCGTCCTCGTCGCGGAACCGCTCGACCGTCAGCACCGGGCCGAACGACTCCTCCTGGACGACGGACATGTCCGGGGTGCAGTCGTCCAGCACGGTCGGCAGGTAGTAGTAGCCGTCCTCCAGCGTCGGGTCGGCCGGCGGTGTGCCGCCGCAGCGCAGCACCGCGCCCTCGTCCAGCCCGGCCGCCACATACATCGCGACCTTCTCGCGGTGGTCGGCGGAGATCAGCGGGCCGGCGCGGGCGTGCTCGTCGAAGGGGCCGCCGAGCCGGATCCTGCGGGCGCGGTGGACGACCTCGTCGACGAACGCGTCGTGCAGTTTCTCCTGGACGAGCAGCCGGGCGCCGGCCGAGCAGACCTGTCCGGAGTGCAGAAAGACGGCGGTCAGGGCGTGGTCGACGGCGCTGTCGAACTCGGCGTCGGCGAACACCACATTGGGGTTCTTGCCGCCCAGCTCCAGGGCGAGCTTCTTGACCGTGGGCGCGGCGGCGGCCATGATCCACCGCCCGGTGGGCACCCCGCCGGTGAACGACACCATGTCCACCCGCTCGTCCGTGGTCAGCGGCGCGCCCACCGTCGCCCCGGTGCCCAGAACGAGGTTGGCGGTGCCCGCCGGGAGCCCGGCCTCCGCCAGCAGCCGCATCAGGCCGATCGCGGAGTGCGGGGTCAGTTCGCTGGGCTTGAGGACGAAGGTGTCGCCGGCGGCGAGCGCGGGGGCGACCTTCCAACTGGTCTGCAACAGCGGGTAGTTCCACGGGGTGATCAGCACGCAGACGCCGACCGGCTCGTGCACGACCATGCTGTCGATCTCGGGGCGGCCCGTGTCGACGACCCGGTCCGCCCCGTCGGTGGCGGCCAGATCGCCGAACCAGCGGAAGCAGGCGGCGACATCGTCGAGGTCGTACTCGCTCTCGACCAGCCGCTTTCCGGTGTCCATCGACTCCGCGCGGGCCAGTTCGGCCTTGTCGCGGCGCAGCAGATCGGCGACGCGCAGCAGCAACCTGCCCCGCTCCGCGGCGGGCAGGCGGGGCCACGGGCCGCGGTCGAACGCGTCCCGGGCGGCCTCGGCCGCGGCGGAGGCGTCCTTGGGGCCGGCATCGTCGACCGTGCCGACCAGCGTGCCGTCCGCGGGGGAGCGGATCTCCCTCACTCGTCCGTCGAGAGCGGCGGTCCACTGGCCACCGATGAACAGCTCCGGCATGGGGCGCCTCCGGGCTCGGAGGGACGGTGCGCATACCTGTGGCGGTGCGCATGAACCCGTATATACCGAGCCTAAGCGGCGCCTCCCGGCCTCGCACGGCGTGTGAGGGGCATCCGCCTGGTCTGGCTGGTGTACGCGTACACCAAAGTGGCGGGGGAGCGGGGGGTGACATCCTCGGCCGGCCGCCCGGCATGCACAATCCCTGCCATGGTCCGTGATCCGCAAGCCCCGCGATCCCCGCAGTCCTCGCACGCTCTCGCCGACGAACTGCTCGCCGCTCTCGATCCGCTGCCCTACCCGAGCCGGATGCGGGAGCTGGCCCTGCGAGCCAGGGTGGCGAGCGCGCACGGACAACTGGCGGGGCTGCTCGAAGAGCTGTCGGAGCGCGGCGGGTACGAGCGGGCGCTGGCCGTGACTGCCGCGGCGGTCTGCGGCCGGACCGGCTATCTGGAACGGCGGCTGACCGATCCCGACCCCGTCGTACGCGGCCACGCCCTCAAGGCCGCGCGCCGCGGACAGCTCACGGACGCCGCGCTGGAGGCCGCCTTCGAGGACGCCCCCGCCGCCATACGGCGCCAGCTGGCCCGTACCGTCGTCGCCGGGCGGCGCACCGCGCTCGCCGACCGCCTCGTCGAGCCCCTGCGGGAACGATGGGGCGACGCCGAGGCGGCCCGGCTGCTGCCCGCCTGTGGGCCCGAGACCGTCGCCCGGCTGCTCCCGGACCTCTTCCACGCCGTCACCAGCTGGCGCGCCCTCGCCTCCCGCCACCCCGCAGCGGTCCTCGACGAGGCCGAGCGGCAGCTGGCCGCGCTCCCCGAGGCGCTGCGCGACGACTGGTGGTTCCGCCACGCCCCCTGCGTCGCGCTCGCGGCGCCCGCCGAGCCGCAGCGCGTCCTCGGGCTGCTGGAGCAGCTGTGCCACAGCGCGCTGCCGCTTCCGGTGCGGCATCGGCTGGGCACGCTGGCCGCAGCCGAGCCCGGCCGCACGATACGGCTCCTGCTGGCGCCCGAACACGCCGGAGTCCTGCGCGGCCGGGGCCTGGAGCGGGCCGTGCTGCGGCGACTGGTCCGCGCTGACCCGCCCGAACTGGTCGACGTGGCGCGGGCGCTGGGCCACGACGCCCAGACCCTGTCCCGGCTGCTGGCAGCCCTGCCGCCCGCCCGCCGCCCCGACTTCTTCGACGCGGCCGTCGCCGAACGCGACCTGAGCCGCGCCGATGTGGAGCCCGACCTGCTCGAGGTGCTGCCCCGGACGCGCCGAGTGGCCGAGGCCCGCCGGATGGCCGCGCGGGCGCGTGAGCGCGGCGCGCACTGGACCACGGTGCTGGAATCGGTCGCGTATCTGCCCGTCGAGGAGGCGCGCGACGAACTGCTGCGGGCCGCCCGCCGCTCCTCGGCCGACGACCGCGCGCTGGCCTACCCGCTCCTCGTACGCAACACCGCCCGCTCCGGCGACCCGGACGCGGTCACCTCGCTGCTGGCCCTGCTGGAGCGGCTGCGCAACGAACAGGACCCGGTGCGGTCGGCCGCGCTGCGCGCACTGGCCGAAACGCACCCCTCCCTCTTCCTCGACGCGGCCGCCGAACACCTGGACCGGATCGCCACCGACGCCATCGAGGCACGAGACTCCTCGCCCGCGACCCGGCAGGCCCTGCGCCTCCTGGCCATCGCCCTTCTGCGGGAACACGCCGTCACCGGCCGGCGGGAGCTGATCGGCTGGGCGCTGCGCACCGTCACCCGGCTTGCCGGGAACGTCGGCCGCACCGACCTGGGCCGGCTCGACCACACCCTGCGGCGCGGCCAGGAACAGGCGGTCTTCGAGGCGCTGCGGCCATGGCTGGAGGCGGGCGCCGACCGGGTCGACCACGAGCTGACCTTCGCCCTCGCCCGCTCGCTCGGGCGCCGCGCATACGCCATGCCCGAGCTGCAGGAACTGCTGCGGCAGGCCATTCAGTTCGGCAGCAACACGACCGTCCGCACGGCCGTGGGGCTGTGGCTCGACGACCCCGCGCGGCGCGACGAGCGGGTCGCCGAACTGCTCGCCCTCGAGCCCTCGGTGGCCGTGCTGCCGCCCGTCCTCGCGGTGCTGACACACCGCCGGACCGATCTGCTCGACGTCGTACTGGACGACACCCCTCCCTACGGCCGCTTTCTGACGCCCGGCAGCCACTGGACGCCCCCGGTCGACCACGGCACCGGCCGCTGGCTGCCCCGCCAGCGCGCCGCCGCGGCCCGGATCCTCGCCCGCGCCGCCGCCGACGGCTCGCTGCGCACGGACCAGCGCACGGCCGCGATCGCCGCCGCCGCGCGCATCCCGGACTACGGCGCCGAGGCCGCCCTGGCCTGGACCGACTCCGACGACGTGGCCCTGACGGAGACCGCCCTCGCCGCCCTGGCCCGCACCGACCGCCCGGGGGACCACCTTCCGCTGCTGCTCACCTACGCGGGCGGTGACCGGGCCCGGGTGGCGGTCTACGCGGGCACGAGGGCCTCCCAGTACGTGGCGCCATCGCGGCTGGAGGGGCTGCTGCGCGGGGTGCTCGCGCCGGGGGAGGCGTTGGCGGGCGCCGCGGGCGCGGCCGTGGACGTCAGAGTGGCTGCCGGGGAGACTCGCGGGGCGGCTGCTCAGGCCGCTCCGGTGGCTCCAGCCGTGCCCGCGAAGGTCACCAGTCGGAAGGAGGCCGCGCGGCTGGCCGCCACCCGGCTGCCGACCGCCGACGCCGCCGCGCTGCTCGCCGACGTGTACGACGCGCCGGGCCAGCACCACGACGTGCGGGCGGCCTGCGTGACCTTCGCGACCGGGCTGCTCGGCCACGAGTCCGTCTGGGAGCTGCTGTCGGCCGCCGCCTGTGGACGGCGCGAACTGCGGTGGGCCGTGCTGCGCAACCGCCCGCTGGACCTGCCCGAACTCCACCGGGTCCGCTACGCCCGCCTCGTACGGGACGCATGCGACACCGACGACCCCGAGGTCGCCTCGGCGGGCCACGCCGCGCTCGCCACCTGGTCCCCCTGGGCGCCTGACGCGGCTGCGGTGCTGGTGGCCGCCGCCACCGACCTGGACGACCGGGCCTGCTGGCAGTCCGCCGCCGATGCGCTGATCGACCTGATGGCAGCCGTCCCCGCCGGCATGCCCGCGGACAACCCCCTGGCCTGGGTCCTCGCCGCCCTCGCCGCCGCCGACGCCCACCCGCACGCGCCCGACGCCGAACCGGACCGCGACCGCCCGGCCCGCCGCCGTATCCGGCGCATCACCGGCAGGCTGGCCTGGCACAGCCGGACACGGCCCGGATCGTTGCGGCCCGTCGCCACCGCGGCGGCCGAACTCCTCGCGGGCTACGAGCCCTTCGTCGCGGACGCCGCCCATGTGCTCGTCAGCGCCGTCGACCTGGACGCCGAGCCCGGTGTGCTCACCGCCGCACTCGCCCGGCTGGCCCGCCTGCACACCACCCGGCCCGCGCTCGCGGCCCACACCGCCGACGCCCTGCAGCAGAGGCTGCGCACTGCCATGCGGCCAGGCCGGAGCGAGGCCCTGCTGCGTGCCGCGCAGGAACTCGGCGACGACGGGGCACTCGCCTCCGGGCTGTTCGCCGTCACCCTCACCGGCGTGTGCGGCGAGCGCGGGGAATGGGCGGAGCCCTGGCGGACCCGGCTGCGCGCGCTGCGCCGACACCCGCACCCGGACGTCCGCGATGCCGCGCTGTCCCTGGCGACCGCGCAGGAGTGAGGGCTCATGAGCGTGACGCCTAGTCATCGCGGCGCCAGACCTGTTCCTCGAACTGATAGCCGTACTCCGGGCGCCCTCTGACGCTGCTGGTGCGGAACGGCGCGCCATGGTCGTCGATCCGTATCGTCCCCTCGCGGTCGCCACTGGTCCAGTCGAGCTCCAGATACCAGCTGCAGTCGCAGCCGGACGTGCGGGCGTTGACCAACAGCACCTCCGGGTCTGTGTCGGACACGCGATACGGAAAGCGGACGGCGGGGATCGGCTCGCCGGCGTCGTTGCCGTCCGTCGGGACAGCCAGGGGCCGGGCGGCGTCCAGGTTGACGGAGAAGGCGCGCGGGGTCAGGGAGCCGCCGCAGCCGTTGTCCATCGCGAAGGAAGACCAGGACAGCGGGGCGCGCCGCCCCACCACCCGGACGTGCAGGGCCTGCAGCACGACGGCCGACTCCGAGCGGCCCTTCACCGTCATCTCGACGTTCGTGGTGCCGCCGTGCACCGCGCCATGCGCGGATGCCCAGGCCGCGGCGTCCTGCTCGACGGGCGGCGGGGCGACCTGGGCCGGTGGACGGTCGATGAGATAGCGGTGACCGCAGCCGTTCTCCCAGACATGGGAGCGGGTGCTGATGGTGAGCGGGGTGCCGCTGCCCGGCTTGTCGTCCCCGCCGCCGCCCGAGCCGCCGCCGCTGGATCCGCCCTTCCTGGGCGACGCGGAGGCGGATGCGTCGCCGCGTCGCTCGCCGCCCCGGGGTGAGGCCGAGTCGTGCCCGTCCGCGGTGTCGTCCTTCTTGAGCTCGCCCCGC
Source organism: Streptomyces milbemycinicus (assembly GCF_002154605.1). Lineage (GTDB taxonomy): Bacteria > Actinomycetota > Actinomycetes > Streptomycetales > Streptomycetaceae > Streptomyces > Streptomyces milbemycinicus. The sequence continues at coordinate 24,412 of NZ_MUNE01000142.1, forward strand.
GCGGTGGGCCGGGCAGGCGGTGCGGTGCCTGACGCGGTCGCGGAGGGCGTGGGGGACGAGGGCGAGGAGGGGGACTTGGCGGCATCCTCCCGCTCGCCCCCGGTGGTCGACCGCACCTCCACGGCCGTGAGAGCGAGAACCGCCGCCGCGGCCGCCCCGAGCGCCAGCCCCCACGGCCGACTCCGCCAGGCGCGAAGCCCGACTGGCCGCCTCCCCGCGCCGTCCACCGCCGGCACGGGCCGCAACGATCCGCGCCCCGCC
>NZ_MUNE01000143.1 GCF_002154605.1 Streptomyces milbemycinicus
CCGACAGCGGGGTCTCGATGACCGGTCCTGACTCCTTGTACATGGTGTTGGCCTGGATGAAGCGGCGCATCAGCTCGCCCAGGTACTTGAGCGCGTCCTCGCCCCGCCCCATCTGGGCGGACATGGAGGCGGCGCCGGTGAAGGTGTAGCCCTGAAGCGCGCCCTCGAAGCCGACCCAGTGGTCGAGCGAGGTCTCGATCAGCTCGCGGTGTGCCGGGTCCTCCCAGGTCACCTCGTACAGCGGGTAGACCGCGAGCAGATGCGAGTAGTGGCGGTGGGACTTGGCGAAGGGGACCCCGGCGCCGATCATGTAGCCGTTCTCGTCGACCGGGTACGGGGTGAGCCTGGTCAGCACCTCCCGCCAGCGCGGCGCCAGTTCGTCGTCGATGCCCAGCGTCTTCGCCGACTCCAGCAGGGTGGCGCAGCCCCAGCGCAGCAGCATCAGGTCGTAGTTGCAGTCCGGGGCGTTCACGCCGTACTCGGGCGAGAAGGTGGCCGGCAGATGCAGCTTGCCGTCGCTGCCGGGGGTGAGGAAGTGGAGGTAGTAGGTGATGGCCTTGCGCAGCAGCGGGAAGAGGACGTCGCGCAGGATCGCGGTGTCCATGGTGTGGCGGTAGCTCAGCCATACGTTGTGCAGCGCCCAGGTGAGGTTGCCGACCTCGGGGGTGGGCGGGTCCTGGCCGGGGATGCCGACGGCGTAGCCGCCGTTCGCGGCGTCGCCGCCGTTGACCAGCTGGGGGTCGGTGGTGCGCGGGATGCCCGCCGAGTCCTTGCGGTACGGGGCGTCGAGCTGGTTGGAGAGGTTGTCACGGTACTCGCTCAGCGCCCGGGTCACGGCGTCGAGCTCCAGGTGGTTGGAGCCGTGGATCAGCCAGTACTCCAGCTGCACATTGAGGTTCCACCAGGTGTTCGGCCAGGGGGTGGACTCCAGCCACGGCCCGCAGGTGGCCATCACGGGCGCGTCGGCGCGGGCGGCGGCGGCGACCTTGTAGAGCTGGATCCAGTAGAAGCGCTGCAGCCGGGCGTCGGGGAGGGACAGGAAGCTCTTCCGGTAGTAGGCGTGCCACCAGGGGCGATGGGTGGCCGCGAGCGCGTCGTAGGAGAGCGCGGCGGCCGACCGTACGGCCTTCAGCGCGGCGCCCAGGGCGGTGGTCCGCGGGAAGGAGTGCGCCACCGTCACATACAGGGTCCGCCGCCGGGAGGAGCTGCGCTCCCGCCAGGCCGTCACATGCTGTCCGCCCGCCAGCAGGGACTGGACCGCGGTGTGCACACCCTCGTGCTCGGCCACGGTGGCCGGGGGGTTGCCGGTGTAGCCGTCCGGGACCGGCTTGAACGCGACCCGCGGGCTGATCGCCTCGGCCGGGTGGAAGACCCAGCGGAAAGCGGCCTCACCGGCGCTCGGGGTGACCTCGACGGCCATCAGCGAGCGGGAGTTGTGGACCAGGGCGCGCAGCGTGAGGGTGCCCTTGTCGGTGGTGATGGTGCCGGTCAGCTCGGCGTCGCGCAGCCGCAGCCGCCAGTCGACGGCGGTGATGGTGCCGACCGGCTCCAGGGTGAACCAGCCGATGGGCAGCCGGGCCAGGCCGAACAGCGAGCCGAACTCGGGTCGGTGGTCCTGGACCTCGCTGTGCTGGACGTTGAAGCGGATGGCGTTGGCGCCGCCCGGTTCGGCGTAGATGCCGGAGCCGAGGCGGGCGTTGCCGAGGAAGGGGCCCTCGTACCAGGTCGTCGGCAGCTTCTGCCACACCATGTCGGCGTCGTCGAGTACTTCGGCCCATGGGTCGCGGGCGCCGGACGCGGTGGGTTCGGCGGGTTCGGCGGCGTATGCGGCGGGCGCCGCGGCGAGCCCGGTGGCACCGGCGGAGGCGGCAAGGGCGCCGCCGAGGACCGATCTTCTGGACGGTGTGGATGACATCGCAGACGTGGTCACGTACATGCCTCCAGTTCGACGCTCTGAACCCTTGGGCATGATGCAGTCCCTTGAGGGGAACCGGAACCCCTCGCGCACGATAAACATCGGATGGGCAGGGGGTGGTGGCGGGTCGATACCGGTACGAAAGGCTGTCAGGCGGGCGAGACCTCGGATCTTCTCTGGTTAGCGGGGACGGCGCCGCCCGCCGGATCCACGGCCCTGCACCATGAGTTCGACACCGTGCCGGAACCGCTCCTCGAAGTCCGTGATCCGGTCGGCCCCGGCGGCCAGGGACGGGAACCGCCCGCCCGCGGCGGCCCGCAGCAGCGGCTCCACCCCCAGGGGCGCGGCCTGCTCCTCCTGGCCGAGGCCGACCGTGAAGTACACCAGGGCCCAGGTCCGCCAGGCCGCTTCGGCCGGAGCGCGGCCGCCCGCGAGAAACGCGCCGGTCAGGGCGTCCGCGAAGCGCAGTGCGTGCTCCTCGGCGACATGGGTCCCGGCCACCAGGCGCGCCCCGTCGCGGCGGGCGAGCAGCGCCGCGCGGTAGCGCCGCGCCAGCGTATGCGCCCGCTCGTCCCACGCCTCGGGGAGCGGGGCGTCGGCGCACCCTTCGAGCATGGCGTCGGCCATCAGCTCCAGCAGCCGGGGCTTGCTGGAGGCATGCCAGTACACGGTGTTGAGCTGCACGCCCAGCCGCGCGCCCACCCCGCGCATGGTGAGTCTGTCCAGACCCACGTCGTCCAGCAGCTCCAGCGCCGCCGTCACCACGGCCGTACGGTCGAGTCCCATGGACCGTCTCCCTCCGCCCCGCGCCGTGAGCCAAGATCAAGTGTAGGGGGAAGGCAACGAGGGAGCGATGGTCGAGCAGCCCCTGTCTGTCAGCCGATTGCCGCCGCCCGTCCGCCGCCCAGCGTCGCGGCGAGACGGGCGGCCGCGGTGCCAAGCCCCGTGGGGCCGTACGAGGTGCGCGGCGGCAGGCCCACGGGGCGGCGCAGCTCGGACTCCGCATAGCGGGGGGTCTGCCGGTGCCAGACGAGGACCCCGGACATATAGTTCTGCAGCTCGCGCGTGTAACCGTCGAGCGTGGCCCGGACCGTGGCGTCGAGCGCCAGATCCTCGACCAGCGCGGGCAGTTCGGTGGAGACGATCCGCTCGAACTCGCGCATCCGGGAGTTGACCAGGTCGGCGACGATATGCAGGGCTTCAGAGGTGCCGCAGCCGAAGAAGTTCTGGACGACCAGCACACCGTTGTGGATCTCGCCCGAGAACTCGACCTCCTTCCGGAAGGAGTGGAGATCGTTCTGCAGCCCAGCGAAGTCCCCGACCGCGTGCTCCATGGCCTGGACCGGCCGGGCCCGGAGCACCTCCGCCGGCAGCGTCCGGCCGTGGGACAGCCGGGACAGGGCCATGGTCAGGTCCGCCCCGAAGGTCTTGCGGCGCATCTCGATGTAGTCGACCGGGTCGGGGACGCGCCGCTCCATCTCGCCCGCGAGCTCCCACAGCCAGCTGCCGGTCATGTCCTCGACGGTGGAGCGGAAGGCGCGGCGCGCCTCCACCGTCATCGGCCCCGCCGTACGCGACCAGAGGTCGGCCAGACCCCGCTCCAGCGCGGTCACCGGGGTGGGCACGGCGGTGGAGTCCACCGGCATGAAGGCCGACAGACGCTCATTGCACACCCGGGCGCCGACCAGGTCGAAGGCGCGCCCGAAGACCATGGGGTAGTAGTCGTCCGCGTATGTGCCCCAGGTCAGCCAGCCCGTGGTCAGATCCAGCTCCTCGCCCGTGGCGTCCGGGTGGATGCCGGCGGCGGCTAGCGCGAAGTCGAAGGCCCTCAGCTTGTGTTCGTCCCAGACCCCGAAGCCGGGGAGGCCCGGCGGCACATCCAGCATGCCCATCCGCCACCCCCACTCCATGATGTGCTCCCGGGACCGGTCCAGATGGGGGCTCAGCCGCGCCGGAAAGGGCATATGGAGATCCGGGATCCGCACCGGCCCGACCACCCGGCGCGGCGGCTGCGCATGGCTCCTGAGCCGGAAGGGCAGGGTGGCCGCCAGCGAGGTGGCGATCCGGGCCGCCGAGGTGCCCAGGCCCAGCGGGCCGCCCGGCACCGGGCCACCGGGGTCGCCGGCCCCGCCGCCGTTCATATAGCGGCTGGAGCGCATATGCCACTCATGCCCGCCCGCCTGCCAGTCCTGCAGCCCCTTGGCGTAGGTCAGGACGTCCGCGCAGGACCGCGGGTCCAGACCGGACTCCACGAACAGCGGCGGCAGCTCGGTGAACACGGTGTGCTCGAACTGCTGGAGCCGCGAGGTGATCAGGTCGTTGACGGCCTCGGCGGCCGCCTGGGTGTCGCAGCCGAGGAACCGCTCGAAGACCAGCACGCCGTTGGAGAGCTCCCCCTCGTCCTCGACCTCGCGCTGGTAGGAGAACAGGTCGTTGCGCAGATGTACGGCGTCGGCGAAGGCGTCCCGAAGCACCAGCAGCGGCCGGCTGGCCGCCACCGCCTCGGGCACCTCGGCGCCCGCCGCGTACTCCACGAGCCCGGCGGACCAGGGAGCGCCGCCGACCTTGCGGCGCATCTCCACATACTCCAGCGGGTTGGCGATCCGGCCCTCGCTGATGTTGGACAGCTCCCACATGCTCTCTTCGAGCAGATGGCGGGTGGCCTCCGCGAACCGCCGGCGCCACCCGCCGGACATGGCCGGTGTCGTACGGGCCCACAGGTCGGCAAGGCCCCGCTCCACCGCGTTCGCCGGCTCCCCGGCGGCGCGGGCGGCGCGGGCGGCGGGGAGCACCGGCATAAAGGCCCGCAGCCGGTCGAGATAGGCCTTGGCACCGGCCATGTCCCGACTGCGCTTGAAGCTCTCCAGGAAGTGGTCGTCGAAGAAGAACACCCAGACGTACCAGTCGGTCACCGTGGCCAGCACCTCGGCCGGTGCGTCCGGGTGGGTGTAGGCGCAGAGCAGGGCGTAGTCATGGGAGTCGAAGTCGGCCTCGTCCCAGACGCCCGACCCCTCGATCATCTCCATCTCGAGGGCCCACCGCTTGGAGTGGTCCCGGGCCGCCGCCAGATGGGGATTCAGCCGGGCCGGATACGGCTCGTAGAAGTCCGGCAGCTCGAAGGGCTGTGACATCCGCGCCTCTCACCTCACCTCTCTCGTGTTCCGGGACGGACGGCTAGTCGCGGCCGTGGGAGATCTCGACGTTCTCCAGGACGCCGAGCGCGTCCGGCACCAGGACGGCCGCGGAGTAGTAGGCGGTGACGAGATAGGAGATCAACGCCTTCTCGTCGATACCCATGAACCGCACGGACAGACCGGGCTCGTACTCGTCGGGCAGCCCCGTCTGGTGCAGCCCGATGACGCCCTGGTCGTCCTCTCCGGTACGCATGACGATGATGGAGCTGGTGCGCTCCTTGGTGATGGGGATCTTGTTGCAGGGCAGGATGGGCACCCCGCGCCAGGCGGGCACCATATTGCCGTTCAGATCGACGTGGTCGGGGTACAGCCCGCGGGAGTTCAGCTCGCGGCCGATGGCGGCGATGGTGCGCGGGTGGGCGAGGAAGAACCGGGAGCCGCGGCGGCGGCAGAGCAGTTCGTCGAGGTCGTCCGGGGTCGGCGGACCGGAGTGGGTCTGGATCCGCTGCGCGTACTCGGCGTTGTGCAGCAGACCGAACTCGCGGTTGTTGATCATCTCGTGCTCCTGCCGCTCCCGCAGGGCCTCGATGGTCAGCCGCAGCTGCTGCTCGGTCTGGTTCATCGGCTTGTTGTAGAGGTCCGCCACCCGGGTGTGCACCCGCAGCACGGTCTGGGCGACGCTGAGCTCGTACTCGCGCGGACGCAGCTCGTAGTCGACGAACGTGCCGGGCAGATCGACCTCGCCGGCATGGCCGGAGGCCACCGCGATCTCGGCCTCGCCGCGCGCGTTCTGCCGCTGCTGGGGGAGCGCCGCGAACTCCGCGACATGTGCCTGGAGGGCGGGCGAGCCCTCCAGGATCGAGGTGAACTCCCGCCGCGGCAGCCCGAGCAGGGTGCCGCCGGTGGCGGCCTTGGCGGTGTACTCCCAGGTCGAATCGGCGCTGAGCAGACACTGCTCGCCGAACCGGTCGCCGTCGCCCAGCACGCCGAGCCGGGTCGGCTCGCCGTACGGACCGCTGCCGGTCTTGACGACCTTGCCGTGCGCGATCAGATAGATGTGATCGGCCGCGGTGCCCTCCTCCGCCAGCACCTCACCGGCCTCGAAGTCGCGCTGCACGAAACGGTTGGCGAGCGCCGTCAGCACGCCCACGTCCTCGAAGCCGCGCAACACCGCGAGCTCCCCGAGCTCACGCGGAATGACCTGCACCCGCGAACCGGTCTGCACAAACTCGATACGGCCGTCCCCGACGGTGTAGGTGAGGCGCCGGTTGACCCGGTACACCCCGCCGTCGGTCTGCACCCAGGGGAGCACCTTGAGCAGCCAGCGGGAGGTGATCCCCTGCATCTGCGGAACGGACTTGGTGGTGGTGGCGAGGTTGCGTGCGGCGGCGGTGCCGAGGCTGAGCTGCTCCTGCCGCTCCGGCTGCGCTTCGCTGGCCGCGTCTACCGACATCAGCCGTGTCTCCTTTGCGTGCGGGGGAAAACGGGGGTTCGGCGCGAACACCCAGCACGCTAGGGGGCGTTGAACGGCGGCGATGCGGACGGCGGATGTGACTCATCAGATCGAATGATCGTGGCATCGCCCGCGTTTAACGATCAGCGTCCTCAGTCGTCGACATCGCCGTCCAGCAGTTCGAGGTCCGGCGGCACCAGCGTCGTCGACTCGACGAGCCCCCGCAGCAGGTTGTGCAGCAGATTGTGGTCGCTGGGCCCCGCGCCGTCGTCCTCGCGCAGCACCGAGTACGGGAAGTCCCCGCCGCGCTCGATCCGGCGGCGCACCGCCCCCACCTTGCGCTCGATCCGGCGCTCGCCCCAGACGCCCTCGCCGCACACATAGTCCAGCTCCATGGCCGCCTGCCGGTACGACAGCGGCCGCGGGCACTCCTCGTACAGCAGATAGTGCTGGCCCAGCACGACCAGCAGCAACCGCTCCTCGTCGTCGAGCGGCCACCGCTTGGGCGGCAGGGTGGCGTCCTCCTGGCGCGCGCCGCCGCCCCGCTCGTCGTGGTCCGTCACATACAGCTCGACCAGGTGCTCACGGTAGCCCGAGCCCCTGACGAACAGCGGGGTATACCCCGTTTCCAGCGGGATCGGGCCCGAGCTCGAATGCATCATCCGGCCGCGCGGCAGCCGGACCAGCTGCTGCCCGGTGTTCCGCAGCCACCACTTGCCCTCGCGGTACGTCAGCTCGCCATGGCGGCGGCTCACCCGCAGATCGCCCTCGGCGACGGACAGATCCACATCGGGCCGGCCGCCGCGCCCGAACCGGACGACGCGGCCGGGCACCGGCGGGACGCTGATGTCGGCGATGACCGAGCGCGCGTGGAGCGTGCCGGGCCGGGCGGGTTCGGCGCCGCGCGCCAGGGTCTCGGGGCGGTGGCTGTGCATCGCTGCCTCCTTGAGTCGTGCCGTGCCGGGTCCACTGTGCCCCGCCCACGGCGGGACCCCTCCCGCTCGGAGGTGTCCCGCAGGGAGGTGCCCCGCTCGGACGTGGGTCAGCCGGCCGACAGCGCGGCGGTCGCCGACCGGGCCAGGTCGGTCGCCGTCTCGCAGGAGGGCCGGTCCTTGGCCCGCGCCCCGCCGACCTCCAGGCGCAGCCGCTCGGTCGGCCTGTCGTCACGGCTCCGATACGGGCGGTCGAACACATCGATGGTGCAGCTGCCGTCGCCCTCGTACTCCGGCATCACGACGGCGTCGTGTCCGGCGAGCTCGGTGAACCGGGCGTTGTCCGGGATCGAGAGGATGCCCTGGTCGAACGCCAGCCGCACCGTCATACGGTTGGTGGTGCTCGCCCAGTCGCAGGTCCACCGGCCGAAACCGACGTCCGGGTCGCGGGCGTCGATGCCCGGGACGACTTCCAGCTCCCGGCCGTTGAGCAGCCCGCAGGCGTCCTGCTGGGCCAGCGAGTCGGCCGGGAGCTTCGGCGAACGGCGGGGGACCTCGCCCCGGTTGAGCACGGTGACCGCGTGTTCGACGGCGGCGTCGGCGATATCGCACAGCGGTGCCTTGACGTCTTCGGTCAGTTTCACCGCGACCCTGATGACGGTGTCGCGCACACCCGACAGCACGAGCGTGCGACCGCACCAGCCGCTCTCGGCGGGCTCCGTGACGACGCCGACCTTCCCCGACGTCCTCGTCACCGCGGCGCTCGGCGGATCCTCGGTGTCGAGGTCCACCGTCACATCGACGATATCGTCGTCGTCCGAGCTCAGCACGACATCACAGCGGTCGTAATTTCCGTACTGCGGATCCAGCTGGGCATGGTGTCCGAACCGCTCGAACGAGCCGGTGCTCAGCAGCGCGCACGGATCGACCGTGCGGGGGTCCCCGAGGCCGAAGCCGCCGCCGGCCGTGGCGGTCGGCGTGGCGGTCGGGGATTCGTCGGCGTGGGCCGGGGGGCCGCCCCCGTCCCCGTCGTGCAGCCCCAGCACCGTGGCCACCGCGGCGATCGCCACGACCGTGGCGGCCGTGCCCCCGGTGAGCAGGGGGCGGCGCCGCAGCAGGGACGGCAGCCGGGCCGCCCCCGCCGCCGCGTGCTCACTGTGCTCACCGGGTCCCTCGGGAGGCGGATACGGCTTGGTCACCTCTTCGAGGGGCACCCGCGGCAGCTGGTCCACCGGCCCCGCGACCTCCGCCAGCGCCCGCTGCGCCTCCTCCGCGCCGGGCCGCCGCCCCGGATCGCGCTGGAGCAGCGCGGTCAGCACCTCGCGCAGGGGCCCGTCCTCCACCAGGTCGCCCAGCGCCTCGGTCCGGATCGTCCGCCGGGGGCCGCGCGGCGGCGCCTCGCCCGTGACCAGCGCGTAGACCGTGGCGCCGAGCGAGAACAGATCCGACGCCCGCTCCGGCGCCCCCTGGAAGGCCTCGGGGGCGGCATAGGCGGGGGTGAGGCTGAACGAGCCGCTCGGCGTGTTCGTCGTGCTGCCGTCGATGCGGTACGCGGCGCCGAAGTCGGCCAACTTGGCGACCCCGTCCTCGGTGATCACGACGTTGTGCGGTTTGACGTCGCAGTGCACGATGCCCTTGGTGTGCAGCGCCGCCAGCGCGTTCGCGATCTGGGCGCCGATGTGGGCCGCGAGCTTCGCGGGCAGCCGGGCCGTACCGTTGAGGCTGCCTCCGGTCACATGCTCCATTACCAGCCAGAAGGTGGCCTTCGGCCCCCAGCCGGCGCGCTCGGCACCGTAGAGGGTGACCACATTGGGATGGCTGAACTTCGCCAGCGCGCGGGCCTCGGCCAGCAGTTCGTCGAAGGCGGCCCGGCTGTTGTTCTCGGCCAGCGTCCGCTTGAGTACGACGGGCCGGTCCAGCTCGGTGTCGACGGCGAACCAGACCGCGCCCCTGCCTCCGTTGACGGGCCCCTTCGTGAGCCGGTATTTGCCGACCTTCCCACCCGGGCGCACTAGAGACACTCCCTCTCACACAGGAACCGGATCGCGCCACGACTGGGCGCGCGCACCGAACTTACTGCGTGAGGAGTCGGGCACACAGCGTTTCAGCCGCACTCACAGAACCCCCTCAAGTGTGGAGAGCAGGCGACCCGAGGGCAGGCGCGGCGAGGCGGTGCGGTGGCGTGCGTGCGGCGAGGCGGGGGACGCGGCCACCCCTGCGGACCGCGTCCCCCGCCTGCCCCCTTCCCCCTGGCTGTTACGGCGCTCCGCCGGGCTCCGGGCCCTCGTAGCCCAGCCGGGACGAGGCGTCGATACCGACCTCGTAGCGGATACCGGCGTGCAGCCTGTTGCCGCTGACATGGGCTCCGGTGGAGTGGATGGCAAGCCCGATGGCGTGATGGGTGGGCGTGGCGAAAGTGTTCTTGGTGATGGTCACGTTCTGGACGTCCTCGAACATCAGGGCCTGCGAAGCGCGCAGCGTCTCGCAGAAGTTGTCCTTGATGACGAAGTCCGAGGTGGTGCCCCGCCCGTCGCCCTCGGCGTCGTTGGGCCCCTCGGCCATCAGGCACATGTTGTCGACCTGTTCACAGCGGTTGCCCTCGATGCGCACCCGGTGGCTGGGCGGGGTGTCGCTGGCGAACGTCTGCATGCAGTCGGCGTGGCGGCCACCGCTGTTGTCGGTGTCGCGCACCGTGTTGTGCGCGATGGTCAGATCGTCGCCGAAGAAGCGGATGCCGTCGCCGTCCCCGCCCCTGGGGCGGATCACGGTGGTGTTCCGCAGCGTGATCCGGTCGCCGGTCAGCTCGACCCCCGGCGCCTGGGGACGGACCGCCCGGAAGCCCTCGACGACCACGTCATCGGCCTCGACCGTGATCCCCTTCACGGAGTCCCCGTCCCCGGAGTACACGATCGGGTGGCGTGGTGTGCCGCCCTTGGTGATGACCAGCCGGCGCCCGGAGAGGTTGCCGTCGAAGCAGACCACATCGCCCGGCCGCGCCGAGCGCGCCGCGTCGGCGGGTCCGGTGGCGTGCCGGGTGCAGCGCGGGGTCGCGTCCGGCCGGGCGGACGTCAGAGCGGAGGACGCCGAGGATGCCGGGGGCGACGCGGCGTCGGCCGCGGTGCTCCACGCCCCGGCCCAGGGTCCGGTCAGCGTGATCAGGAGCGCGAGAACCGAGATCGCGAGAAAGCCGACGACGTGTTTCCAGGTGATCCGCATGCCGGTCACGGTAGACAGGCGCGGTCGGGACCGGTCCCCACGCCGGCGCCGGGCGTACGGCGCGACGCCCCGCCCGGAACCGGTCCGGACGGGGCGTCACGCGCTCACAGGCGCAAGGGGACTGAACGGATCAGTCCTGCTGCGCGCCCTTGGGGAGCTGGCGCCACTTCACCGTGGTGGTGGAGTTGAACGCCCAGTCGAGCATCTTCTTGGCGTCCGGGTACCGCTTCGGGGCGTTGAGAATCACGCCCACCACCGTGCGCCCGTTCCGCTTGGCGGCGAACACGAGGCACCTGCCGGGCGCGGTACCCGTGCCCGTCTTGATGCCGATCGCGCCGCTGTACGAACCCAGCAGCCGGTTGGTGTTGTTCCAGGAGTACGTCCTCGTCCTGCCGTTGGCCGCCGGCGCCTTCTGCACGGTGTCGACGGACTTGACGACCGTGGAGAGGGTGGAGTTGCCGAGCGCATGCCGGGCGAGCTTGGCCATGTCGCGGGGGGTGGTGTAGTTCTGCCCCCCGTACGAGATGCCGTCGAAGGTGTCGTAGTGGGTCTTGGTCATCCCCAGCGCGGACGCCTTCTTGTTCATCTGCGAGATGAACGACTTGGTGCGCTTGGCCGTGGTGTCACCGGTGCCGAACGTGTCGGCGAGCGCCATGGCCGCGTCGCAGCCGGACGGCAGCATCAGCCCGTACAGCAGCTGCTTGACGGTGAGCTTGTCGCCCTTCTTCAGGTCCGCCTTGCTGCCGCCGACCCGGGCGACGTAGTCGATGTACGACTGCTTGACGGTGACCTTCTTGCTGAGATTCAGCCCCCGGCTGTCAAGCACCACGACCGCGGTCATGAGCTTGGTGGTGCTCGCCATCGGCCGCTTGGTGTCGGCGGCCTTGGCCCACAGCTGTTTGTTGGCGCTGTTGTCCAGCAGATAAGCACCCTTGGCGCTGATCCCCGACGGACCGCCGGCGGCCTGCGCGGTCGATACCGGCAGCACGACCGATACGGCCGCAGTGGATGCGATGACGGCCGCTCCCCAGCGACGCACCGCGGTTCCCCCTAATCTCCTCATATGCCCTCCATCTTCTAGGAATTTCGCGGGCGAGCGCATCATTCCATCGGGTGACGGAGGGACGGAAATCGGGGCGTCAGTTCGATTGCGCGACCCAGTCGTAGGCGATTTGTGCGTCGAACTCCCGCTGGCCGCCCGCGAAGACCAGCCCGGCCGAGGCGAACGCGGCGCCGCCCGCGCCCGCGTCGCCGTCGGGCGTCTGGCCGTCCGTAACGTAGGGCACCGCGATACACCGCATCCCGGCCCGGTGCGCCGCCTCGACCCCGGGCGCGGAGTCCTCAACCACCACACACTCGGCCGGGGCGGCGCCCAGCAGGCGTGCGGCCTCCAGGAAGACGTCCGGCTCCGGTTTGCCGCGGCCGACCTCCTCCGCCGAGACCCGCACGGCCAGCAGCGAGCCCAGCCCGGTGGCCTCCAGCGCGGCCTCGATCGCGGCGCGGGAGGACCCGGACGCGACGGCGAGGGGGTGCCCGGCGGTGTGCAGCCGCTCCACGAACGCGCGCATCTGGGGGAAGGCCGTGGCGGAGGTGGTCACCAGCTCCAGGTAGTGGCGGTTCTTGACGGCCAGCAACTCGTCCACGGGTGCGTCGATACCGTACTCGGCGCGCAGGGTCTCCAGGGTCTCGCGGGTGCCGATCCCGATGAAACGGGAGTGCTGCTCCCAGGTGAAGCCGGTGACCCCGTACCGCTCCAGGGTCAGCCGCCCCGCCTCGTAGTAGTGCGGCTCGCTGTCCACGAGCGTGCCGTCCAGGTCGAAGAGGACCGCGGGGGTGCGGGAGGCGCGGGGCGTGGTGCGGGGCGTCATGGGCACCAGCATGCCAAGCGGGGCGGTCAGCCCTCCCGGCGGGCTCCCGCGGCCCGGTCCCGTCCGGTCGTGGCTGCCGCCCGCCCCACCGCCTCGACCAGCGGCAGCACCCGGTGGGCCACCCGCTCGCGCAGCGCCATCTCGGTGCGGGTGCGGACCACGCCCGGCAGCTGGATGAGCCGCTGGACGACGTCCTCCAGATGCTCGTTGTCCCGCGCCACGACCCGGGTCAGCAGATCCCCGGCGCCGGTGATCGAGAACGCCTCGATGATCTCGGGCACCTCGGCGAGCGCGTCGCCGACGTCGTCCAGATGGCCCTGGGTGACCTCGATGTGGACGAAGGCCAGCACCGGATGGCCGAGGGCGGCCGGGGACACGCTCGGCCCATAGGCGGTGATCACCCCGTCGCGCTCCAGGCGGTCGAGCCGCGCCTGTACGGTGCCGCGCGCGACGCCCAGGACGCGGGCGTACTCGCGCACACTGGTGCGCGGCTGCTCCAGGAGCAGCCGCAGGATCTTCGCGTCCAGCGCGTCCACCGCTGCCGCCATGGGAGCGATCTTACTGCGGGGAACCCCGACGCCCGTGGTCCATTGGCCCGCCTCTGGTATGCGAAACACGCCCCGGGCTGTACCAATGGCTCAGCGATCTCCGCGGCTGTTGAGCCAGCGGCGCGATCATGCTGTGATGACGCCGTCGATGGCGCTGCGGATTCCGCGGCGCCTTTTTCACGTACGGGCGTCAGGGGAGCGGGGAAGCGGTGTTGAAGAGGGCGTTCGTAGGGGTGTTCGTGGCCGCGGACCCGGGGCGACTGCGGCTGCGCACCTCGGCGCGCGCCGTCCTCGGCATCGGCCTGGCCGTGGCCGCCGTGGCGGCGACCGGTCTGCCGCTGACCGCCGCGATCGCGGGCGGGCTCGCGGCGCTGCTCGCGCTGTTCACCGTCGCCGATCCCACGGTGCGGGGGCAGGCGGTCACCACCGTGCTGCTCCCGGTGGTCGGCCTGCCGGTGCTCGCCCTGGCCACCGCGCTGCACGGGCGGCCGCTCGCGCGTGACGCGGCCTTTCTCGCGGTCGTCTTCTGCGGGGTGGCCGCCCGGCGCCGGGGGCCCCGGGGCAACGCGCTCGGCATCTTCGCCTTCATGATGTTCTTCGCCACCCAGTTCCTGCACGCGGTGCCCGGCGAGCTGCCGCGGCTGGCGGCGGCGGTGCTGCTCGCCCTGGCCGTGGCGGCCGGTGTGCGGTTCGGTGTCTGGCGCATCGAGCGCCGCTCCCTGCCGCCCGCCGCCGCACCCGCGCCCTTGTCGGCCGGGCGGGGGCCGGCCCATCCGGCCACCCGGCAGGCCGTCCAGGCGGTCGCCGCCTGCGGCTTCGCGCTCGCCGTCGGGCAGGTCGTCTCCGGAGAGCGCTGGTACTGGGCCGTCGGCACCGCCTGGTGGATCTTCGTCAACACGGCCTCGCGCGGCGAGACGCTGGTCCGCGGCTTCCGCCGGATCCTGGGCACGGTGTGCGGTATCGCGGCCGGGCTGCTGATCGCCGTACCGCTGCACGGCGCGCCCGCGCCCACCGCCGCCCTCGTCGCCGCCTGCGTCTTCGGCATCTTCTACACCGCGCCGCTCTCCTACAGCTGGATGATGTTCTTCGTGACGCTGATGGCCGGACTGCTGTACGGGCTCCTCGGCGTACTCCACCCGGGGCTGCTGGCGCTGCGCCTGGAGCAGACCGTCATCGGCGCCCTCGGCGCGGCCCTCGCCGTCACGGCCGTCCTGCCGGTCACCACGCACGCCGCGACCGACGCCTGGATCAGGCGCGCCCTGCACGGCGTACGGGAGTGCGCCGCCGAGTCCGCGCGGCGGCTCGCGGGCGATCCGGCCGCCGACCCCGCGCCCCGGGTGGCCGAACTCGAAGCGGTGCTGGTCGGACTGCGGATGTCGATCGCCCCGCTGCTGCACCCGCTCAGCCCGCTGCGCGCCCGTAAGTCCCGGGCCCGGCAGGTCATGGTGGCCCTCGACGACTGCGCCCGGCAGGTACGCGGCCTCGCCGAGGTCGCCGCCGACCCGGACGCCTCCCACGACGCCCGGCTGACCGCCGCCTGTCTGCGGGTCG
>NZ_MUNE01000144.1 GCF_002154605.1 Streptomyces milbemycinicus
ACCGAACCGGAGGCGGGCGTGTGCATCCCCACCAGCGTGGACAGCAAGGTCGACTTTCCCGCGCCGTTGCGGCCCATCAGCGCCACCGTCTCGCCCGGCCGCACCGTCAGGTCCACGCCGCGCAGCGCCTCGATTCGACCGTGGCGTACGGTCAGCCGCACCGCCTCGG
Organism: Streptomyces milbemycinicus; assembly: GCF_002154605.1. Classification (GTDB taxonomy): domain Bacteria; phylum Actinomycetota; class Actinomycetes; order Streptomycetales; family Streptomycetaceae; genus Streptomyces; species Streptomyces milbemycinicus. The sequence goes on from NZ_MUNE01000144.1 coordinate 170, forward strand.
CGACGGGCTCACCGCCCCCCTCGTGCGGATCTCCGCCCGGCGTGAGCGGTGTGAGCGGTGTGAGCGGTGTCAGCCGCTCCCGCAGCGGGGCCGCCTTGCGGCGGGCGTCCCGTATGGACAGCGGGAGGGGGGTCCAGCCCGCGAGGCGGCCGAGTTCGACCACGGGCGGCTGGACGGGCGAGACCGCCATCACCTCGGCCGGGTCCCCGACGACGGGGGCCGCGCCGGGGGAGGGCAGCAGGATCAGCTGATCCGCGTACTGGACCACCCGCTCCAGGCGGTGTTCGGCCATCAGCACGGTGGTGCCGAGGTCGTGTACGAGCCGCTGCAGCACCGCCAGCACCTCCTCGGCCGCCGCCGGGTCCAGCGCCGACGTCGGCTCGTCGAGGACCAGAACGCGCGGGTGCGTGGTGAGCACCGAGCCGATGGCGACCCGCTGCCGCTGTCCGCCGGAGAGCGTCGCGATGGGCCGGTCGCGCAGCGCGGCGAGGCCGAGCAGGTCCAGGGTCTCCTCGACCCGGCGGCGCATGGTGTCCGGGGGGACGCCCAGCGACTCCATGCCGTACGCGAGTTCGTCCTCGACGGTGTCCGTGACGAAGTGGGCCAGCGGGTCCTGACCCACCGTGCCCACCACATCGGCCAGTTCGCGCGGCTTGTGGGTCCGGGTGTCGCGGCCCGCCACGGTGACCCGCCCGTGCAGCGTGCCGCCCGTGAAGTGCGGCACCAGACCGGAGACGGCGCCCAGGAGAGTCGACTTGCCGACTCCCGAGGGGCCGACGAGCAGACACAGCTCCCCCTCCGGAACGGTCAGATCCACGTCCTGGAGGGCGGGCCGCGCCGCGTCTTCGTAGGTGACGGACACCTGCTCGAAGCGGATCACCGCGTGGCCTCCTTGCCGGTGTCCTCGCTGGTCTGCCGAGTGGTCTGCCAAGTGGTCTGCTGACTGGTTCTCTGAGGCTGAACGGCCTTCCGGGTCGTGGGCACTGCCGGCCCCGGCCCCGGCCCCGGCGCCGGGGCCACGACCGCCGGGAGCAGCCCGACCAGCACCCCGGCCGCGGGCCACAGCGGCAGCACGGGCGCGGTGAGCGGGACGGCGGGCGGGTTCAGGGCCTGGGGGGCGTACGAGGCGGCCCAGATCATCAGGCCCGCGACCGCCACCCCCGACCCGGACACCAGCCACGCCCGCGCGCCCCACCGGTCCGGCCGGTAGCGGCTGCGCACCGAACGGCGGCCGCCCAGCCACAGCCCGCCGAGCGCGGCGGCGAGCCCGGCGAGCAGCACCGGCAGGCCGAAGCCCGCGCCCTGCGCCGCCAGCAGCCCGTACGTACCGGCGCAGACGCCGAGCAGCCCGCCGAGGGTGAGGACGGCGGTGGCGCGGGCGACGGCGGGCGGGACGTGGGCGGTGCGGCCGTAGCCGCGCGCGTCCATCGCGGCCGCGAGCGCCACCGAACGCTCCAATGCGCCCTCCAGGACCGGCAACCCGACCTGGAGCAGGGCGCGCACCCCGCGGTCGGGGCGGCCGCGCAGCCGGCGGGCGGCGCGCAGCCGCTGGACGTCGGAGACCAGGTTCGGGGCGAAGGACATCGCGACGACGACCGCGACGCCCGCCTCGTACAGCGCGCCGGGCAGGGACTTGAGCAGCCGGGCGGGGTTGGCGAGCGCGTTCGCCGCGCCGACGCAGATCAGGAGGGTGGCCAGCTTGAGCCCGTCGTACAGCGCGAAGGCCAGCCCCTCGGCGGTGACCCGGCCGCCGATCCGTACGCCCCGCGCCCAGTCGGGGAGCGGGACTTCGGGGAGCGTGACCAGTACGTGCGTACCGGGGATCGGCGAGCCGAGGAGGACCGCGAAGCACAGCCGTATCGCCAGCACCACCAGCCCCAGCTTGAGGAACGCGCCGTACGAGCGCGCCCACGGCGCGTCCGTACGGCGCGTGGCGACCACATAGCCCGCGACGGCGACGAGCAGCCCCAGCAGCAGCGGATTGGTGGTGCGGGAGGCGGCCGTGGCCAGCCCGAGGGCCCACAGCCACCAGGCCCCGGCGTGCAGCGCGCCGCGCGCGGTGCGCGGGTGCCCGGCGGTGCCTGGGTGCCCGGCGACGGCGGCCCGGTCGGCGCCGCTCATCGCCGGTGGTGGCGGCGCGCCTGCCATACGGCGGCGGCCCCCAGCGCGACCACGGCGGCCAGACCGCCGACCAGCCCGGCCGACGGGCCGCCTCCGCCGCCGCCATGTCCGCCCTGCCCGCCGCTGCTGCCGCCGCCGGATCCGCCGCTGTTGGCGTCGACCTGTTCGCCGCAGCCCTTGGCGGGGTAGCCGGCGATGGCGCACAGCAGGGCGGAGGAGTTGTAGCGCAGCGGTTTGGCCACGGCCGCCAGCGCGTCCCCGGCGCTCGCGTCCTGGCCGACCCGCGCGCACTCCGTACGGGGCTCGGGCGGGGTGTGGTGGTCGGGGGCGTCGGCGGCCGTGCCGAAGTCCAGGACCACCGCGACGCGTTTGGTGCCGTCCTCCGCCGGGGTACGCGCGCAGACCGTCTCGAAGTCGGTCGAGTCGCGTGGCCGGGTGGCGTCCCCGGAGTCCTCGCTCACCGCGAACCGGAATCCGATCATGTCGCCGTCGCCCGGCCGGGCCGTGGCGGGCCCCTGCGTGGCGTACGTCCAGCCGCCGGCGCCCCGCTCCCGCTGCCAGAACGACCAGTAGCGGTAGCCCGCGGCCTGCGCGGGCGAGGCGCCGAGCGCGACCACGGACACCAGCGTGGACAAGAGCACTGCGCAGAGGAGGGCGGCGCGTCGGCCCATCAGAGCTGCTGCTTCTTCCGGCCGCTGATCAGGAAGCCGATGCCGATGCCGGCCACCAGGAAGACGCCGACCGTCCACCAGACGCCGCCGACACCCCCCTTGTCGTCGTCCTTCTTGTCCTCGTCCTTACCGGAGGACGAGTTGTCGTCCGAGCCCGACTCGTCCTCCGACCCGGCCGCGGAGACCGACTCCGGCTTCGGGCCGGTGGCGTTCAGCTGCTGGACGAGGTCCACGCCGCCGAAGCTGCGCGGATCCGCACCGGCCGCGTGTGCCGCCAGGACCAGCTTGCCCAGGGCGCCCGGGTCGCCCTTCGCCCACGCCAGCGCGCCGTTCTTCTCGCTCTGCAGCCACTGCAGGGGCTTGGCCGCGGTCGCGCTGTGCTCCCCGGCGGCCAGCGCGACGATCGCGTCCGCCGTGCTGCCGAAGTCGGGCTGGGCCTTGGCGCCGGGCATGGCGGACAGCAGGTGGTTGCCGTGCCCGGCCATGGTCTCCGACAGATACGCGGCGGCGGCCTGCGCCGCCTCGGCCGCCCCGTCCGGTTTGCCGTCTTTGCCGCCGCCCTTGCCCGCGCCGCAGTCCAGCGGCTTCGGGGCCTTACCGGCGTCCTTGCCGGCCGGTTCGAAGACAAAGCCCTTGCCTTCGGTGGCCAGCGCGGCGGCCGCGGTCGCCAGGTCGTTCGCGACCGGCTTGCCGTTGTCTGCCTTGTCTGCCGTATACGCGAACGCCCCGCGCTGCCCCTCCTTCGCGTCACACCCCAGCTGCAGGCCCAGCAGCACGTCGTACGGCGTCTTGCCGCCCTTGGCCGACTTCACCTGCTTCGGGTCCTGGCCGGTGGCGGCGAAGGCGCCGACCGCGGCGGAGGTGGAGTTGGCGTCGCTCGGGCTGCCCGGGTTCAGGCCCCAGCCGCCGTCGTCGTTCTGGTGCTTCTTCAGCCAGCCGATGCCCTTCTCGACCGAGGCGCTGCGCCCACCGACCGCGGCCAGCGCCTGTACCGCCGCCGCGGTCGCGTCGGTGAACTCGCCCTTCTTCGGGTCGCAGGCGGCGGAGGCGTCCGCCCGGTACGCGGCGAAGCCGCCGTCCTCGCACTGCTGGCCGGCCAGCCAGTCGATGGCCGACCTCGCCGGGGTGACCCCGACCGCGTCCTGGGCGAGCAGCGCGAGTGACTGCCGCCACACCCCGTCGAACTTGGGGTCCTTGGCGCCGTACAGCCCCTTGGGCGGCGCAGCCGAGCCGCCGGACGGTTTGGGGGAGGGTGAGGCGTCGGCGAACGCGGCGGGGGCGGCGGCCGTGCACAGGGCGGCCAGGGCGGCCAGAGCCGTGGCGCTGCGGCGTACGTTCATGGCGACGGGTGCCTCTCGGTCGGGGGTCTCGGCGGTGGCTGGACATCGGTACGCGGCCACGCACGGCCGCCCACCCCGCACGCCGAGGGACGTACGAACGCGATGACACCGGGCTCAGCTCCGCATACCTCGACGGTGCCGCCGCCGGACGGGCCGACGGCGGGAGCCTGCGGTGCGCCAGATCAGGTGCTCCGGCTCGTACGCTCTGCGGTACACAGCCCGTACTCACGGTTGCGGGTCAGCGCCGGGTTCTCACCGGCTTCCCCCGATCGGACGCGGATGAAGTTTTCACGGATACCTTATCCGGCGCCGAACCGGGGCGTTCCACGGCGGTCGGGCCCTTGAGGGAGGGTCCATACTCTTCCCATGATCCGGTTCCGTTTCGGCCTGACCCCCTTGGCCGAGGTACGGCCGTGGGGGCGGCGCGAGCGTCCCGTACTGCACTGGTTCGGGCTGACCGACGGCTGGTACGCGATCGACCTCGGCGAGCATGAGCTGCTGCGCTACTCCGAGCGCACGGTGCGGCGGCTGCGGGGCGACGGGGGCGGCCCGGCGCATCCGTATGCGGACTACTACGTGGTCCGGCTCTGGGAGGACCTGCTCGCGCTGCTGCCCGCGGCGCTCGAGCCCGTACCCGAGGACCTGGCCGACTTCGTGGCCTGTGACTCCTCCGACTGGTGCTGGGAGGACACCCCGGAGGCCGACTCCGCCGCGCAGTGGCACGGCGACCGCTCCCTGTACACGGGGTATCTGCGCATCGCGCCGGACATCCGCTGCTGGCGGACCGTCGCCGGGGAGCACGACGCCATGGACGACGTCATGAACGTCAGCTGGGCGCATCCATCCGATCCCGAGGGCGAGATCGAGTTCGCCGGCCCGGCCACGGGCCGGGTGACCGTGCCGACCAGCGCCTTCGTCGCCGCCGTGACCGAGCTCGACCGTGCGCTGCTGGAGGCGATGGAGCGGCGGATCGGAGAGTTGGAGGCGGCGGGGCCGCCGCCGGGGGTCGAGCTGGACCTGGAGCAGCTGCGCCGCGAGCACCGGGACCGGGCGGGGTGGCTGGAGCGGGCGCGGCGGTATGCGTACGCCACCGACTGGGCCGCCGTACGGACGGGCGCGGCGGCGCTCCTCAGATCACCAGGCGAGGACTGCGGGTGAGGCTGAGGATGCCGAGGAGACGGTCCATCATGTCCTCGAACAGCGGCACCGGATCGTCCAGGGCATAGGACATGTGGCTGTAGACGGCCAGGCAGAGCATGCCGTAGATCTGGCGCCAGCAGGTGATCATCAGGAGCGCGACGCCGATGGGGACTTCGATGCCCATGGCCTCGCGGTACCGCCCCAACTGCCGCGCCAGGGCCGGGTCGATCTCCTCGTCGGACGGGTGGGCGAGCCGCTGCTCGCGCCACAGCCGGGTGAAGAGCTGCCCGTACAGCCCGCCCAACTCGCGCAATATGGCGTGCGGGATGTCGTCGGAGGACGCGGCGGCCGCCATGGGGTAGGCGGCGCCCATGAGCAGGTTGAACTCCGCCGGATTGGCCACTGACCAGTCGAATACGGCCCGGGTGGCGGCGTGCAGCCGGGCGCTGATGTCGTCGGGGTCCTGCCGTTCCACCGCCCCCGCGACCACCTGCATGAACTCCGCCATCACATCGTCGTAGACGGCGCGGATGAGTCCGTTCCGGCCCTCGAAGTAGCGGTAGAGGGCGGGCGAGGTCACGCCGACGCTGCGGGCCACGGCGGCCACGGTGAGGCCTTCGACGCCCTCCGCGGCGGTGATCCGGCGTGCGGCGGCCTTGGCGTCGCGCTCGAGCTCCGCGCGTAGCCGCTCCCGCCGCGTCAGCCCTGCCATGTGCTCGCCTCCGCCCCCGTCTCCGCCCCCGTCTCGGTCTGTGCCGGACACCGTCGCCTCCTTGTTGTGGTCAAGTGCGCCTCAATGATCCTTCATCGGCTGCCGGGCGTACGGGCAACCGACTTGCCGTGAAGGTGCATCGCATGGTTAATACTATTCTCGCTTCTAAGGGCAGTCACGTTCGGGGGAAGGCGGAGAGCTGAGTGAGCAGGGCGTATGTGTCCGGGATGCGCGGGTGGGCCGCGGTGGCGGCGGCGACGGTCCTCGTGGTGGGAGGCGTGACCGCGTGCGGCGCGTCCGACGACTCGGGGAAGGGCGGCGGACGATCCGGTGCCTCGGACGGCGGCGGGCGCAAGTCCGGGGCGGTCGCGGCGGATTCGGGAGATTCAGGGGATGCGGCGGAATCCGGGCTCGCCGGGGCGATGAGGGACCTCTCCCGCGTGACCTCGGCCACCGGGCCGGTGATCTGCTGGGATGACAAGGACGGCAAGGGTGAGCACGTCGCGGCCTTCGACGACACGTTCAGCAAGCGGGTCGCCACGTACTCCGAGGAGCCGCTGTTGTCCCGGCTTGCCGAGATCGCCGAGGAGGGGGACGCGGACCGGGCGTTCGTGCGCAGCCTCTGCGGAAAGCAGCAGTACGGCAAGAGCGCGGCGGACTTGGGGGTCAGCCCGGTCTCCCCGGACGGCCGGCGCGTCGCGGTCGAGGTGGTCACGGACGAGGTGGGCGCCCTCACGTCGTCGCATGTGGGGTGGCTGGACCTGGCCACGGGGGAGTTCACGGACATCACCGAGGCCGCGCGGAAAGGGGGCTACAGCCCGGAGACACACTCCGACGAGTTTCCCGGATTCGCCCCGGACGGATCGCTGTGGTTCCTGCGTGACGAGCAGGTGTACTACTCGGCGGATGAGAACGGCCGCCTCTCCCGCCACCCGATCAGCAAGGCCTGCCATGACGAGCGATCCGGGAACGACGGCTTCTACCGCCCGGTGAACTCGGCCGCCGTCACCTGTCCGCGCCTCATTCACCCGAGCGGGAAGTTCGCTGTCTCTCCCGCCACCGTCATCGACGGCATCGACTCGTACGACGGGTTCGACCTCGATCTCCTGGCACCCCAAATGGACCGGCTCGACGACGACACGGCCTTCGGCGACCCCACCGACCAGATGGTCGTGCGCGACGGCGACGACGTACGCGACTGCGACCCCGTGGCCTGGATCAACGACGACGACATCCTCTGCGAGGGGGCGTCCAACACCTTCTTCACCGTCCGGGCCGACGCGAGCGAGCTGGGGGAAAGGCCCGACGGGAGCGATCCGCTGGAGGCCGAGGTGAAGGCGGAGATCGCCCGCGAGACGAACAACAAGATTCTCTCCGTGGCCCTGTCCGCGGATCGTCAGTACCTCTACATCGCATCGAAAGAGGTCCTGGACGAGGGCGACGTAAAGCTGTACCGGGCCGATTTGATTGCGCCCGGCGAACCGGAGGAGTTGGGGCCGCTCCCGCAGGGGGTGGGGGACAACTTCATACTCCGCGGAAACTTCCAGACCGGCGATTTCCAGTAGTCGGCGCGCGAGCAGAGCACATCGGGGGCATCGAATGTCGAAATGGTGGCCGCACAGGCGGTCGTTGCGTATCTTGCTGTCGGCCGGGATCGCGCTGGCCGTCTCGGCCGGCCTGCTGACCGCGTGGCAGATGGCGGCCAATCGGCCGGGAAAACTGGCCGTCAAGGTCACGGGCCTTCCCGCCAAGGCGCGTTTCACCCTCCATATCAGCGGGGCGAACGGGTTCAGTGAAGAGCTGACGAGCGACAAGACGTTCTCCGTCGATCCCGGTGATTACCGCATCACGGCGAAGGCCGGCCATGCGAAGGGAAATATCTACTACACGGCGGACGAGACCACGACCTGGACGGTGGACAGCGGCGAAACCGAGCGGGCGGTGATCGATTACGCCGTGGCCCTCTCCGAGAAGACCACGGTCCTGAGTGCCCCGGACTCCGCCGACTCCGGACTCCTCAAACGCCCTGGCAAGTCGGAACTGGTCTTCGCCGCGGGCTCGGCGACGGCGCGCAAGCTGAAGAAGGGCGACTTCGTCGTCGCCGCGGAGAGCGAGCGGACGCCGCGGGGGCTGGTGCGCGAGGTGCGCGGGGTGACCCGGGAGAAGGACCGGATCGTCGTCCGGACCAAGGACGCCACGCTTCAGCAGGCGATGCCCAAGGCCGTGCTGCGGGTCGAGGACGCATCGGGGGCTTCGGGTGCGGGCTCTTCGGGCGGTACGAAGACCGAGATGCAGCCCGCGTCGTACCGGATGCCGGCGGTCGACCCGACCTTCAGCCCCTCGCCCGAGTTCCAGCCCGAGAGCGCCATCAGGGTGGACACCTGGAAGGGGAAGGGCGCGCTCAAGAACATGAAATGCGGCGGCTCGATGGCGCTCGTCAAATTCGAGCACGGCCCGATGAAGTTCGGCATGGCAGGTTCCGACTTCGGGTGGAACTGGCGGGATGGGGCCTGGGCCCGCATGAACGTCCAGGTACAGCAGACGTACAAACTGACCCTGGGGTCGCCGGTGGGCGCGGTGTGCTCCTTCGACTGGGAATTCGCGAAGTTCCGTGTGCCCCACGTCACCGCGAAGCTCCTGAGGGTCGGGGCCTTCAGCCTGGAGCCCGAGGTCGCGCTGTATCTCAACGGGAACATCAGGGGCGACGCGGGAGCGAAGCTCGAAATCCAGAGCCCCGTGGATTATCGGGGAAGCGCGCGAATAAACCTCCTTCGGAAACCATCGGTCAGCGCCACCGGTTGGCCTCCGAAGGCAACGGTCAAAATGCCTCAGGCAGCCGGCTTGGGGACGAGGGCAAAGGTCGGAGTCCGGATCACCCTGAAGGCGAGCCCGGTGATCGAAATCGTGGCGGCCGGGATCGAGGTGGAATCGGCACTGGTTTTTGACGGCAAGATCGACGTCAAAAACGACTTGGCCGCGGTGAGGTTCTTCCCAGAAGCGTCGGTCGGCGTGAGCCTCGCGCCCGGCGACCTCGGCATCGCGCCCGTTCTTCCCGCTGTGGCCCGGAGTATCGACGTCTCGTTCCCGATCGCCAAACCCACCATCATCTGGCAGTCCACTCCTGGGCAAGTCAAGGCCGCGGTGAAGAAGGCCGACCCCGACAAGGCCGTGGCCTGCCCCTCCCGGTCGTGGATGAAGAAGGAGCTCGAGGCCATCGCCAAGTACGACACGGAGGCGTATCTGGGCCAGTCGACGTGCTGGCCCGGATGGGCGGCCGTCACCTGGTCCGACGAACCGGCCTCGGACTTTGTGACGATCAGCGTCTTCAAGCGCAACGCCCGCCACTTCTACCCAGCCGTTCATCTGCTGCCCGTCATGGACGACCCGTACGACCCCGACTGGCTCCGTGGCTGCGAAACCCTCCGCGGGATGAAGCCCCCGGCCGCTCTGATCTCCTCCGTCGGCTGCACCGCGCAACCGGCGCACGGCCAGGACAAGTTGGACTCTGCTGCCGCGCTGCGGATGATGAAGAACGAGAACTTCACCCCCGACGTCACGGCCGACGTGCTCGGCGCTCTCCCCGGCCCGCTGCGCGCCGTCAGGGCGATGTGCACCGGCAGCTACGACGGAAACTGCGCGGCCGTGTTCTTCTTCCACGGAAACCGATTCGTGGGCCAGGCGAGCGGACCAGGGGCGATGGCGGTCGAAACGCAGGACGGCAAGACGGTGACGCTCGCCCGCCCCATCTTCAAGGACAGCGATCCGAACTGCTGCCCCTCGGGCGGCACCGCCCGTTACCAGGTCCGCTGGAGCGACGGCGCCCTCGCCGCCGCCCCGTCCCTGCCGGACTTCGAGCAGCACAACGAGCCGGTCCGTTGACCACCGTCAGGTAGTCACCGCCTTGGGTGATCATGGGCGAGGGTGGTCCGCCGGACCCCCTCGTCCATGGCAGCAGATGGAAGAAGGCAGACCATGACCGATGCCACCGGCTTCGAGAACGTCCCCCCGACCACCCTCGCCGACATCCTGGGCCGCGGCCAGGTCATGGACATCGGCATCCGCCCGCTCTGGTCCCCGACGCCGCGCGTCGCCGGCCCCGCGTTCACCGTGCGGTGCCCTCCCGGCGACAACCTCATGCTCCACGCCGCCATCCACCGTGCGGAGCCCGGCTCCGTCATCGTCGTCGAGTCGGGAGACGTGGACTACGCGCTCGCCGGAGGAAACGTCTGCGCCGTCGCGCGGCGCCGCGGCATCGCGGCGTTCGTGCTTGATGGAGTGATACGCGATATCGGCGAGGTGCGCGAGATGGGCTTCCCCGTCTTCGCCAGGGGAGTCATCCCCATCCCGGGCACCAAGGCGGCGCCCCAGCCGCTCAATGTCCAGGTGCGGTGCGGCGGTGTCGACGTCAACGCCGGTGACATCGTGGTGGCCGACGAGGAGGGCATCGTGGTCACTCCCCACGCCCGCCAAGACGAGGTGCTGCTCGCCGCGCAGGCGAAGTTGGCCAAGGAGGCCGACGAATCCCTCGACGCGTGGGAGGCGGCGCACCGCGCCCGTATCGACAAGATCCTGAGCGACAAGGGCTTGGAGGGCTGAACGGCTGTCGCCGGGAATCATCGAGCGCCGGGCAAGCGCCGGGCAAGTACGACGTATCTCTGTGAAACGCGAGGGTGAGGGCATGGTCGCGGGCTGGAAGTGGGACGACACGCTGTTCTCGGGCACGGCCGCCTACTACCGGCGCGGGAGGCTCCCGTACGCACCCGGGCTGGCGGACGCGCTCGCCGACGCCCTTCAACTCGACGGGCGAGGGCGCCTCATCGATGTGGGATGCGGCCCAGGCATTCTCGCCCTGAGCCTGGCGCAGCTGTTCCATGAGGTCGTCGGCCTGGACCCGGACAGCGGGATGATCGACGAAGCCGGGCGCGAGGCCGCGCTGGCGGGAGTCGCAGACAGGACGCGGTGGGTGCGGGCCCGAGCCGAGGAACTGCCCGCCGGCCTTGGCACCTTCACCGTCGCGACCTTCGGCCAGTCCTTCCACTGGATGGATCGCGACCTGGTGGCGGCAACCATCAAGGGCATGCTCCGCCCCGGCGGGGCGCTCGTACATATCTCGGACTTGAAGAACGAGCCCCGGACCATCGACGGCCTTCCCCACCCGCCTGTCCCCTACGCCGCGATGGACGAGCTGGTCAGGCGCTACCTGGGACCGGTCCGGCGGGCCGGCCAGGGGCTGCTGCCGCAGGGGACGCCCGGCGGTGAGGCGGCGGTGTTCGCCCGGGCGGGATTCTCCGGCCCGCAGCGCCATGTCGTCGCCGGCGGGCAGGCGCTGGTGCGTACGTGGGACGACGCGGTCGCGGGGGTGTTCTCCATGTCGTACTCCGCTCCGCATCTGTTCGGCTCGCGCCGCGACGACTTCGAGGCGGATCTGCGTCGGCTGCTGCGCGAGGCCTCTCCGCCGGGCCGGTTCTCCGAACGCCAACCGAGCACTGAGGTGTTCGTCTGGTGGAGAGACCCCACTGAGCTGTGACGCCGCTGGTCAGTCCTCCTCCTCGTAGAAGCGGTCGACCCAGCTCTCCAGCTGAGCGCCGAACTCACGCCTGGCGAGGGCCAGGAGGTCGCCGGGGTTGTCCGCTGGGGTGAGGCCGAGGGTGTCGTGCAGCCAGGCGACGTACTCCCCGTGGCGTGGGCTGGGCGCGTCGTCCGGGGCGGGCTTCATGAACCTTTCCGATGCGCTCGTCGAACTCCTTGAGGCGGTTGAGTTCCGGGACGGGGGAGTAAGCGTCACTCACGGCTGCTCCGAGGCGGGATGAAAGATCGTTCGCAGTCGGAGGAACGGTACCGCCCACCGTCCCGGCATACGGCCGCTTCGGCGCTTCAGTGCGCCTCGGCAGCCTCGTCCAGGATCGCCGCCAGTTCGCCGGGCTGGTCGAACATCGGCCAGTGCCAGCCGGGCAGGTCCCGGTGGGTCCAGCCGTCGTCCGCCATGTGCCGGAAGGCGGGGACGGTGGCGGCCATCGCGCGGACGTGTTCTATCCCGAAGCTGCACAGTACGTGCAGCCGCGGCAGCTTCTCCCAGGCGCCGGTCAGCCGGACCGGGGTGGTGACGGTGGCCCAGGGCTGCGGCGTCGACAGCCGCGTCAGGCGCTCGTACGTGCCGTCGGGGAGCGCGGGCGGTTCGGGTGCCTTGGCGGCCAGCTCCTCCCATGGCGGCGGTGGCAGCTGCCAGCCGTGGCCCGCCGTGCGTACCAGTTCGGCGTTGCGCTCCTGGTCCTCCGGCGGGGAGAACTGCGCTTGGGACATCCCGTCCGGCAGCGGGCCGCTGTCGATGAACACCAGCCGGCTGATCCGTTCCGGCATCCGGTCCGCCACGCTCGGGATCACCACCGAACCGGCGTAGCTGTGCCCGACCAGCACCACATCGTGCAGGTCCTCGTAGCGGATCAGGTTGAGCACATCGGTGATGTGCGTCTCCAGGCCGGTGTCGGGCCGGGCCAGGTGTGTGCGCTCGGCCATGCCGGTCAGGCTGAGCGGGTGGACATCGTGCCCGCGGCGGCGCAGCTCGGCCGTCACCGGGCGCCAGGCCCAGGCCCCGAGCCAGAACCCGGGGAGCAGTACGTAAGTTGCCATGGCCCACACGCTAGGAGGGATACCGGACAGGATCCGCCCGGTATAAGCGGGAGACTTCCGAACATGACCCGACCGACCGCCCGCGTGCTCGCTCTGCTGGAGATCCTTCAGACCGGCGGCACCCGCACCGTCGCCGACCTGGCCGACCGGCTCGGCGTGGACGAGCGCACCGTACGTCGCTACATCGACCACCTGATCGACCTGGACGTCCCGGTCCGGTCGGTGCGCGGCCGGTACGGGGGCTACCGGCTCGCCCCCGGCTACCGGATGCCGCCGCTGATGCTCACCGACGAGGAGGCGCTGGCCGTGCTGCTCGGCCTGGTCGCCGGCCGCCGGGCCGGGCTTGTGACCACGTCCGTCGCGGCGACGGAGAGCGCCGCCGCCAAGGTGCGCCGGGTGCTGCCCGAGGCGCTTGGCCGCCGCCTGGACGCCCTGCTGGCCACCGCAGACTTCACCGCCCCGGCCCGCCCCGTGACCACCCCGGAGACGGGCGTGCTGCTGATGCTCGCGGAGGCCGCACGGCACCGCCGGCCGGTCGCCCTCACGTACACCGCCTGGAACGGGCGGCGCAGCGAGCGCACCCTGCACCCGTACGGGATCGTCGCCCACTCCGGGCGCTGGTACGTGACGGGGGCGGACTCGGCCAGCGGCGAGGTGCGTACGTTCCGGCTGGACCGGATCGAGGCCGCGGCGGAGCTGCCGGGGTCGTACGAGGTGCCCGTGGGGTTCGACGCGACCGACCGGGTGCTGTCCGGGCTCGCCGAGGTGCCCTATCTGCACGAGGTGTCGCTGCGGGTCCAGGGCACCGCCGAACAGGTCCGCTCACGGCTTCCGGCCGGGATCGCCACCGTACGGGAACTCCCGGCCGACCCCGAGGCGGGGGAGGACGTCAGGTGGGTACGGATCCTGCTGCGCGCCGAGCGGCTGGAGTGGGTCGCCTCCGTGCTCGCCTGGCTGGACCTCCCGTTCGTGATCGAGTCCCCGGACGCGCTACGTGATCACGTACGCGCCCTGGCCCGCCGGCTCGCCGACTGTGCCGATGTGGTCGGCTGACCGCGGCCGCGGTGGGGCCGACGGTATGCCGCCGGCCCCACCGCGACCTGCCGGGTCACTGCCGGTCGAGGTCCGGCTTCGTGATCCTGAACCTGGCCACGTTCTCCTCGGTGGCCACGTGCCGGAAGCCCGCCTTCTCCAGCACGCGGAGGGACGACGGGTTCGGCAGCTCCACGGCGGCGGAGACGGTGTGCACATCCGGCGCGGTGAGGGCGTACTCCGCCAGGGCGCGGGTGGCCTCGGTGGCGTAGCCCCGGCCGCGGCGGGAGGCCACGATGCCGTATCCGATTTCGAGGTTGCCCTCGCTGGGCGGCCAGAACAGGCCGAGCGAGCCCACGATCAAGCCGCTGTCACGCTCGATGACGAGGCGGTGGCCGTATGCGCCGAGCCAGTCGGGGTGCTGCTCGAAGAGGTTCGCGATCACTCGGTCGCCCTCGGCGGGGAAGTCGTCCGCCCAGTACACCGACCTGGTGTTGTCGATGACCGCGGCGGCCTCGATGACGGTCCACGTCCGAAGGACGAGGCGGTCGGTGGTCAGATCGGCGTGGGCCGATGACGGGGAGGAGGAAGTAGAGCAAGTGGAAGACACGCGTCACTCCTGGTCGTTGAAACGACGTTGTTGGAACGACCCGGGCCGCGCTCTGCTATTGCGCGGGCCGGACGAGGGCATGCTGACGAAGGCCGGCGGCAGCCATATTCATCAACCTCCTCGTCACGTGATCACGCGTCTCTCGCGTCGGTGTGATGGTAGCAACCCCGGCGCGTCCGCCGAGGAGGTGGCCGACCGGGTCTGGCCGGGCATGGGCGCGATCTAATGCGACGGACGTAGCGGTCACGGCCGGAGCCTGGGCCAGGTGATCGTCTGCCCCTCCGGGGTCACTGTGATCTCGAACCGCTCCAACGCCGGTGCGCCATCCGCACGCCAGCGGCTCACCCGGTCCTCTATCGCGTCCCAGATCCGATACGGGCCGCCCTGCCGTACCGTCCAGTGTCCGCCGGCCTCCGACAGCGCCGCCCACGACCCGCCCGCCACGTCGATGAGCAACTGCTCCGTACGCCCCTCGGTGACCATGCTGATCTGCTGCGCCCCGGGTGCCGCGAGCTGGGCGACGAACCGGGCGGTCCAGTCGACGTCGAGGACATCGGTGCCGAGCTCAGCCTGACGTTCCTCACCACCGCTGAGGTCGGGCAAGGTCCCCAGCACGGGCGGTAGATGAGGGCGGGCCAGCATGAAGGAGATCTGCCCGCCGAGGAAGTGGCCGGACGCCGTGCCGTCACCCCGGACGGTCAGCCGGGCCAGTTCGGAGGAGTACAGCCAGCCGCCGACAGTGGCCAGGATAATTCCGCCGGGACGGGTCTGCTCGATCCACGCGCCGGGTACGGTCAGAACGCCGCAGGTCGCGATGGTCCGGTCGTACGGCGCGCCGTCCGGGTGCCCGGCCAGACCGTCGCCGACCACGAGGCGCGGCAGCCGGCCGCAGGAACCCAGCGCGGCACTGGCCCGGCCGGACACCGCGTGGTCGACTTCCACGGAGGTCACCAGGTCGTCGCCGAGCCGGTGGCAGAGAAGGGCGGTGGAGTATCCGGTCCCGGTGCCGATCTCCAGCACCCGGTTCCCGTCCCGAACCCGCAGCTCCTCCAGCATGCGTACGACGAGGCCCGGCATCGTGCTGGAGGAGGTGGGAGCGCGCATGATCTCCCCCCCGGACGTCCCCAGGAACGACCGTGCCCGCGACCTGTGTCACCAGGGACTCATCCGTATAGCAGCGCTCCAGCCACTGGGCGTCCTCCGGCATGACCGGCCGCCACGCGGTCGGCCCCGGTCCGTCCACCCGCTCGAAGAACCCGCCCCGCAGGAACTCGTGCCGCGGGACGGCCTGCACCGCTTCCCGCCACGGCGCGGTACGCAGGTGGCCACCGGCCGCCAGGCCGTCGGCCATGCGTCGGCACAGCAGCTTGTCGTCCGTCGCGTTCATTTTCTCTCCAGCAGGTCGGCCATCGCCGCCACCATGGGCAACCCGGTCTCCGGCTCCAGCCACGCCCACTGGCCCGAGGGGTTGCATTCCAGGAACCACCATCGGCCCTGCCGGTCCACGGCGAAGTCGAAAGCGCCGAAGACCAGCCGGAAGTGTGCGAGGTAGGCGAACAGGGCCTCGGTGATCGCCTCCGGGGGCTGTGCGACGGTGTACGTCAACTGGGCGTAGTCCATGCGCCAGTCCAGCAGGCCGGAGTCGATACGGACGCAGAACACCCGCTCGCCAATGACGGTCACCCTGATGTCCGCGACCTTCTCCACACGCCGCTGGAACAGGTGGGCGGTGCCGGCCACATCCTGGTCGATCTCGTCAGTGGCGACCTCGGCGACCTTGACGGTGCACGACACGCCATCGATCCGGTACAGGGGTGCGAACAGCGGTTTGTAGATCACCGGTCCGTGACGCTTGATGAACGCCCGTGCCGCATCCGGTTCGGAGCTCAGCAGCGTCGGCGGGATGCGGAACCCCACCTTGGCGGCGGCAGCGAGCCCGGAGGGCTTGAACTCCGCGTCGCCGATGCGATGGGGGTGGTTCACGTACCGGCATCCCGGCAGGGCGGCCAGCACTCCGCCGAGTCCGTACCGTGCCTGCGTGACGGCGAAGCGGGCAGCCTGCTCGTCCAGGTGAGGAAAGGCGAAGCCGGAGGGCCTGCGGTAGTAGAGGGATCGTACGCGGGACAGGTCCACGGTCCTGGAAGGGGTGCACAGCGTCCCCTGGATTCCCTGCGACGTGATGGAGGCCGCGAACGACAGGGTGGCGGGGAAGTCCCCGGAGTCGAACCGCACGACCGGGACACCCCGGCCGTGCAGCTCCTCGATCACCAGGTCGGTCGTGGGGTCGTCCAGATTGGTGACGACCAGCACCGGGCGTGGATCGGTCACTGGTCGTTGTCGTTCCCGGTGTCCTGGTCCCCGCCCCCGGAACCGCCCGGCCCGGCGCCGTCGGACGGGTTTCCGGTGTTCGTTGGTGGGTTGGTGCCGGTGCTGGTGCCGTGGCCCGGCATCTCCATCACCTGGCCGTGAGCGTCGAAGTAGCGAGCGGTCTGGGTCACCGGGTCCAGCTCGGTTCGGGCGTAGCCCGGCGCGAAGGCGGGGTACGGAGCCATGCGCCGCAGGCCCCACGGCTCGGGGCTGACGGTGCCGGACGGCAAGGGCGTACCGGTCGGGAACCTGTCTGAGTGGGCGAACATGTGGTTACTCCTTCGTTGTTGTTCCTGTGCTTTTGGCGAGCGTGCTCGAGTCGGCGTACCGATTACTGTTCGTGCGCGACCCGCAGCTCCCCCCATACGCGCTTCCCCCAGGGCAGTCGGTCCGCGCCCCACCGGTCGGAGACGGCTTCGACGATGGCGAGGCCACGCCCGTCCTCCTCGTCGTCGCTCGCCGCGCGCGGTGTGGGAAGAACGCGGGATTTGTCGGTGACGGCGACTCGGACCCAGCGCGGGCCCGGGCGGGAGACGGTGACACGCAGGCAGCGGCTGCCGCTGTGCATGACGGAGTTGGCGACCAGCTCCGACGCGATCAGCGCCGCGGGGACGGCGAGATCCGGCAGCCCCCACGCGGTGCACGCCGCCTGTACCAGGCGACGGGCGCGTATCGCCGACGTCGCCTCGGACAGCATGCTCTGGCTGTAGGCGGGGCGGCCGGTCGCGGCGGGGCGCACGTGCTGGTCGGCCGTGGGCCCGGTGGTGGCGACGGTGTCGCTGGAGGGCTTCGGAGGCATCGTCGGTCCTTCCTGGGGAGCGGAGCGTGGCGGCGGAAGGGCACCACGGCGTCCGCGCTTATCCAGGTAACCGACAGGCGTTGCGTGGCGGGTATGCCGGATCCGGTGAGGGCTCAGGGGCTCACCCCTGTCGTTTTGACTCATCCGGTTTCCCCGGTAAGCGAGGCGATCCATTAACGTTCTGTTATGAATCGAACACGGAACGAGGTGCTCGCCGCCTGGATGTCCGAGCACGCGGTGAGTGCCAACGGGCTGGCGTCGCAGGTCAATTCGGCCATCGCCGAGTTCACGGGCTCGTACGGAACATGCACCGAACGGGGCGTCTTCCGGTGGCTCTCGGGCGAGGTCACCTGGCCGCACGCGCGCCAGCGTGTTGCCTTGGAGCGGGTCACGGGCCGAACATCTTTGCAGTTAGGGTTCCGCCCCCGGGGGCGTCAACCCGACCCGCCCGCGTCACCCGAAGAGGATCCCATGCACCGACGTGCCTTCCTCACGGCGGCGACGGCCGCCGGCGCGTGCCTCACCGCGCCAGCTACCGAGGCACCGCGCCGCCTCGGCTCCACCGACGTGGGTCGCCTGAACGATAGGCTTGCCGCCGTCGTCTCCAAGGACGATCGCTATGGGGGCACCCCGGAACTTGAGCAACACGCCCTTGTGCTCGCCCGGGAAACCCTGGATCTGCAACAGCGCGGGACGGCATCAAGCCGCATCCGCTCTGAGCTTTACGCTGTCGCCTCCGCGTTCACTTCGAGTGCCATGTGGGCTGCCATCGACGGCCGCCGTTTGGATGCTGCCCAGGGCCATCTGAACCAGGCGGTCACCTTGGCCGGGCTCGCGGAAAACTCCGTCGTCCAGTTCAGGGTCTGGGGTCACGCTGGGTCCCTGTACCGCCAGCTCGGCCGTCACGCCGACGCCATGGCTGCGTCCGAAGCCTCCCGTGCGACGGCGATTACCCGTCGCGACCCGCTTTTTACCTCGCTCGCCTTGGCACGGCTCGCTGTCGACCATGCCGACTCTGGGGACGCCACGGCTGCCCTACGCGCTGTTGACCAGGCGCAGGACGCGTTTGACCGCGCCGATCACTTTCTGTCCCGTCCTGCATGGATGCACTTCTTCGACCAAGCCGAGCTCGACAGCTTGGCTTTGTTCGCTCATCTCAGCCTCGGCAGATGGGCCGAGGCTGAGCACCGCGCCCACCGCTGCCTGACTCGTCTACGCCCTGGTCTGATGCGCAACCGTGCCCTTACTCATGCCAATCTTGCCCTCGCCCAGTTAGGTCAGGGTGCCATCGAACCGGCCGTTGCTTCCGCCATGACCGTGGCCCCGGAGATGGCTCAACAAGGACGCGTTCGCGAGCTCCTTGGTGAATTTACCCACCGGTTGAACGCCATGGCTCCCCGTACTCCCGAAGCCCGCGCTTGGCGCGACCACAGGACGGAGATTCTATGACCGACACCAGCGCCCTCACCTTTCGCCACGTGACCGACGTAGAGGATGTCCGACAACTCCTGCTCGACATTCACGTCGAAGTGCGTGGTGGGTTCGGCATGATGAACCGGCCCTTCTATGCCGTCGAGCGGTTCAACGAACGGCTGAGCAGCTATGCCTCGCGCACCGGCTGGGAGTCAGTCATCGCTTATCAGGGTGAGGAGCCAGTGGGTTACGCCTTTGCCACGCCGCTCGGCTCCAATACCGCCTGGTGGGAGGGTATGGTGCCATCTCTGCCGGACCATTACGTGGAGGAGACGGGTACCCGTACGCTGGCTCTGAACGAAATCCTCGTTCGCGCGCCGTGGCGTGGCATCGGTGTCGCTCGTCGCATTCATGAGGAACTTCTCGCCGGACGGAAAGAACAGCGCGTCACGCTGTTGGTCAACCCGCTGATTGC
This sequence comes from Streptomyces milbemycinicus, assembly GCF_002154605.1. Lineage (GTDB taxonomy): Bacteria > Actinomycetota > Actinomycetes > Streptomycetales > Streptomycetaceae > Streptomyces > Streptomyces milbemycinicus. The sequence goes on from NZ_MUNE01000144.1 coordinate 19,477, forward strand.
AGACGGCCGTCTCCAAGCCGTATACGAGGCGTGGGGGTATGAGCAGATCGCGACGCAGCAGCCGTTCCCCGACTCCCCGGTGTTCGCCGCCATGATGCGTCCGCTGGCGTGATCGCTGCCCGCACGCCGCGGTGTACGGGCCGCGCAACGCGGTCGACAAGGTGGTCAAGGGCGCTCGCGCGCACCCCTGAGTAACGCCAGAATCGGCGCATGCTGAGAATCGGATCCATTGTGCTGGGTGTGTCGGATGTGCCGCGCGCTGCCGCCTTCTGGATGGAGGCCCTGGGATACGTCCCGCGTGAGGAGGCGGAAGACGACTGGGTGGTGCTGGTCCCGGTGGAGGGGCACGGGCCTCAGCTGGCGCTCGGTCTCAGTAGGACGCCGGTTCAGGAGCATCCGCGGATTCATCTGGACCTGTATGCCGGGGACGCGGCGGACCAAGCCGCCGAGGTCGAGCGGCTGGTGTCCCTGGGCGCCCGGCGCGTGGACTGGGACCTTTATCCGGACGACGCCGACTTCGTCGTGCTCGCCGACCCCGAGGGCAACCGCTTCTGCGTCATCGACACCAGCTACGGATGACCCGTCGGGAAGTGTCAGACACCTGGCTCTCCCCTTGTGCTTCGGGTTCCACCCCGGCCCGGCCCAGCCATCGGATACCAGTCGTCAGTGACTGGTGGCGTGCCGGTAGGCCAGTCGTATGAGGTAGGGGATCAGGCGGAGCCGGCCACTGGGGAGCGGATAGCCGTTGGCAGTGGCCCAGTCGCAGACGACATCGAAGTCGGGGTCCTCGGTGGTCATGTCCGGGGTGCCACTGACCGCGTATGCGGTCAGTCGGGCCCCGGTGAGGAGGGCCGGCGGCAGACTGAGGCCGAAGCGTTCTTCGATGACGGCGAGTGCGCTGCGGCGGCGGGTGATGTAGTCGTCGGGGCAGGGATCGCAGTAGGTGTCCCCGTCAGGGTGCAGGATGCCGGCGGCGACGAGGTCGGGCAGCAGCAGGTCGGGCTTCTCGCCCCAGCGGATGTGCTCCTCGCAGAGCCCGAAGCCGCAGACGTGGCGGCCATCGTGGGCGTAGATGACGATGGCGGGCGGATGTTCCATGGCCGGGGTGTAGTGGATGGCCTCCACGCCGTCGCGGGAGATTTCTTCCAGGCGGTCGCCCCCGGTGGAGTCGCCGTACTCGATGGCGAACGCCCACCCGGCGTGCTCGCCGACCCGGACAACACCGTCACCCCTGCCACCGGGCCGGTAGACCTCCATGCCCAGCTCGGACACCTCGGCATCGGTGATCGGCTCGGTCCCCGCCCCGGGCGCCCCGCCCATCCGTAGCGCCAGCTCCTCCGCGTCGATCCCGCGAGCCAGGACCACGCCGGACATCAACCCCGTCCTCCCGACCCCCTCGGACAGCCACTGGATACCGTCGCTCATGACGCCCTCCCCTACCTACCGGTGCGCACCGGGAGCGTCTGGTGGCCGTTGGAAATGAGGGTGGGGAGGGGGAGCAGGTCCTGTGCGGGGACCGCGAGTTGGAGCTCCGGGAAGCGGTCGAAGAGCGCCGGGAGGGCGATACGGGCTTCGAGGCGGGCCAGCGGGGCGCCCAGGCAGTAGTGGACGCCGTGGCCGAAGGCCAGGTGCTCCTTGACGGCGCGGGTGATGTCGAAGTGGTCGGAGTCCTCGCCGTGGACCTCGGGGTGGCGGTTGACGGCGGTGAGGGAGAGGATGATCGCGTCGCCCTGCTTGATGGTGACGCCCTCGAGCTCGATGTCCTCGACGGCGTAGCGCAGCGGCACATTGACCACCGGCGGCTGGGCGCGCAGCGTCTCCTCGATCACATCGTCCCAGGAGGCCTGGCCCGAGCGGACCAGGGCGAGCTGGTCGGGGTGGGTCAGCATGGCGTGGACGGCGTTGTCGAGCAGCTGGACTGTGGTCTCGAACCCCCCGGCGATCAACACGCCCACGGTGTCGGCGAGTTCCTGCTCGTTGAGGTGTGAGCCGTCCTCGTCGCGGACGGCGATGAGGTCGCTGGTGATGTCGTCACCCGGCGAGTGCCGCTTGAGCGTGACCAGTTCGCGCAGCAGCGCCTCATGGCCCTGGTAGGCGGCGATGGCCTCCTCGGGCGGCGCGTTCGTACGGAACATGGTGCTGACGAATTCCAGCTCGCGCTCGCGCATCTCGCCCTCGGGGACACCGAGCAGTTCGCAGATGACCTCCATGGGGATCGGGTGGCAGTACGCCGCCTTGAGGTCTACAGCGGTGTCGGGCCCGCCGGCCGCGAGGCCGTCGAGGAAACGGGACACCAGATGCTCGATACGGGGGCGCAGTGCGGTCGTGCGGCGGCCGGTGAAGGCCTTGGCGACGAGCCTGCGCAGCCGGGTGTGGTCGGCGCCGTACGCGGTGAACATGTTCTCCACCGCGACCCAGGCGATCAGGGGCCAGGTCGCGGGGATCTCACCGTTGATGAACTTGGGCCAGTGCTGCCGGGGGTCCTTGGAGACGCGCGCGTCGGTGACCAGCTGCTTGAGGAGGGTGGGGTCGGTTATCGCCCACGCCACCACGTGATCAGGGAGTTCCACCAGGGTCGCTGGGCCCCGTTCCCGGAGCCGGGCTCCCTCCCCGTGGACGTCGCGCCCTTGGGGGTCGAGGACGAGGGGGCTGGGCTGGGGGTCCATGCGTTGCCTCCGGTGGTCTGGTCGGTCGCGGTGGCGCCTGCTTGATCGTACTTGGCGGCTACCGGAGGGAAATGGACCGGCAGGGCGGCCAGGGCCCGGTGGAAGGGGCCGGGGCGCCAGTGCAGTTGGGCGGGGTCGACGGCCAGCTCGATGTCCGGCACGCGGTCGAGGAGCTTCTCGACGGCGGTGGAGGCGATGATCCGCGCCGGATCCTTCGCGGGGCAGGCGTGCGGGCCCGCGCCGAACGCCAGATGGGCGCGGTTGCCGCGGCGGTCGGAGACCAGCTGCGGGTCGTTGTTGGCGGCGCCCATGCTGATGAGGAGGGGGGTGCCCTTGCCCACCCGGTGTCCGGCGATGGTGACATCGCGGACCGGGAAGTGGGTGGCGTAGTTGGCGATCGGCGGGTCGGTCCACAGCGCCTCGTCGAGCGCCTCGTCGACCGGCATCGTGCCGCCCGACAGATCGCCCGCGAACCGCTCGTCGGACAGCAGCAGCCGCAGCGCGTTGCAGATCAGGTTCTGCACGGGCTCGACCCCGGCGCCCAGGAGGAGGATGAGCTGACTGACCAACTCCTCGTCGTTGAGCCGGGCGGGGTGGGCCAGCAGCCAGGAGGTGATGTCCGCCCCGGGTTCGAGCCGCTTCAAAGCGATCAGCGCGAGCAGGGTCTCGATGAGGACGGCGTTGGCCTCCACCGCGTCCTCGCTGGCGTCCAGCAGCGCGGCCATGCCCTTGACCATTGTCTCGCTCAGCTCGGGCGGGCAGCCGAAGAGCTGGTTGAAGACCAGCAGCGGGAGCCGGGCGCAGTACTCGCTGAGCAGTTCGGCCTCGCCCTCGGGGCCGAAGAGGTCGATGAGCAGGTCGGCGCTCTCCTCGACGTAGGTGCGCAGGGCGTGCGGGTTCAGCCGGTTGAGGGTGTCGGAGACCGCGCCGCGGTACCGGTCGTGCTCCTCGCCGTCGGTGTACATGGGGTTGGGCCGGTACATCATCATCGGCACGACGGGGCTGTCCATGGGGACCGT
>NZ_MUNE01000145.1 GCF_002154605.1 Streptomyces milbemycinicus
GGAGGCCCGCGCGGGCCTCCTCCGCGTTCTCCTCCTTGAGGTGATCCAGCACCGTGGCCGCGACCGTCGCCCCGTCGGCCCGTACGGCGTGCTGCACCTCGGCGCCCTCCGGATTGGAGGTCAGCGCCAGCACGAACACCCCCGACCCGCTCGCCCGCGCCGCGTCCAGCGCCGGGCGCAGCGAGCCGAACCCCAGATACGGGCTGACGGTGACCGCGTCCGAGAACAGCGGACTGGCGGGGTCCAGGTACGCCGAGGCGTACGCGGCCATCGTGGAGCCGATGTCGCCGCGCTTGGCGTCCATCAGCACCAGCGCCCCGGCGGCCCGGGCGTCCGCGACGGCCCGCTCCAGCACCGCGATGCCGCGCGAGCCGAAGCGCTCGAAGAACGCGGACTGCGGCTTGAGGACCGCGACCTTGTCGGCGAGGGCGTCCACGACCGTACGGGTGAACCGCTCCAGGCCCGCGATGTCGTCCCCGAGCCCCCAGTCGGCGAGCAGCGAGGCGTGCGGGTCGATGCCGACGCACAGCGGGCCGCGGGCGTCCATGGCGCCGCGCAGGCGCGCACCGAAGGGGGTCATGCGTTCTCCTTGTCAGCCTTGTGGGCTTCGCCGGTCTCGTCGGCCGCGCGGGCCTCGGCGCCGATCGCGTCGGCGAGCGTGGCGTACGGGCTTGCCGCCAGGCGGGCCGCGAGGCCGCGGTGGATGCGGCGGCTCCAGAACGGGCCCGCGTAGATGAAGCCGCTGTAGCCCTGGACCAGCGTGGCCCCGGCCAGGATCCGCTCCCAGGCGTCGTCGGCGGTCTCGATCCCGCCCACTCCCACCAGCGTGATCCGGCCGCCGACCCGGGCGTACAGGCGGCGCAGCACCTCCAGGGAGCGCGCCCTCAGGGGCGCCCCCGACAGACCGCCGGTCTCGGCGGTGAGCTCAGGTCCCGAGGCGAGGCCGAGGCCGTCGCGGGCGATGGTGGTGTTGGTGGCGATGATGCCGTCCAGGCCCAGCTCGACCGCGAGGTCGGCGACCGCGTCCACGTCCTCGTCGGCGAGATCGGGCGCGATCTTGACCAGAAGCGGCACCCGGCGGCCGGGGACGGTGCGGTCCGCGGCCTCGCGTACGGCGCTCAGCAGGGGCCGCAGCTGGTCCACGGCCTGGAGGTTGCGCAGCCCGGGGGTGTTGGGCGAGGAGACGTTGACGACGAGGTAGTCGGCGTGGCCGGCCAGCCGCTCGGTGGAGGTCACATAGTCGGCGACGGCTTCCGCCTCAGGGACGACCTTGGTCTTGCCGATGTTGACGCCGACCGTGGTCCGGAAGGCGGGGCGGCCGGCGCCACGGGCCGCGAGGCGGGCGGCCACCGCCGCCGAGCCCTCGTTGTTGAAGCCCATCCGGTTGATCAGCGCACGGTCCGCGACCAGGCGGAAGAGCCGCTTCTTGGGGTTGCCGGGCTGCGGCTGGGCGGTGACGGTGCCGATCTCGACATGGTCGAAGCCGACCATGGCCATACCGTCGATGCCGACGGCGTTCTTGTCGAATCCGGCCGCGAGCCCGAAGGGCCCGTGCATGCGCAGGCCGAACGCCTCGGTGCGCAGCGCCCGGTGGCGCGGCGCGAGGAGGGCCGCGACGAAGGTCCGCGAGCCCGGGACGCGGGCGGCCAGCCGGATCCAGCCGAAGGCCAGGTGGTGTGCCCGCTCCGGGTCCATATGGCGGAAGACGAGACGGAAGAAGAGCTGGTACATGGCGGGCTTTCTGCGACGGTGGGGGCCAGGGGCGGATACGGAGCAGCGGGCGCCGGGGCGTGTGCCCCGGCGCCCCCTCCGCTACTGCGCGCGGGCCGCGGTCAGATGCTCCGCGTGCTCCTGCAGCGACCGGACGCCGACCGCGCCCCGGCCCAGCGCCTCGATGCCCTGGACGGCGGCCGCGAGGGCCTGGACGGTGGTCAGGCAGGGGACGGAGCGGGCCACGGCCGCCGTACGGATGTCGTAGCCGTCCAGGCGGCCGCCGGTGCCGTACGGCGTGTTGACGATCAGGTCGACCTCGCCGTCGTGGATGAGCTGGACGATGGTCTTCTCGCCGGCCGGCCCCTCGCCCTCGCTCTGCTTGCGCACCACGGTCGCGTTGATGCCGTTGCGCTTGAGGACTTCGGCGGTACCGGAGGTGGCCAGCAGCTCGAAGCCGAGGGCGACCAGCTCACGGGCCGGGAAGATCATCGAGCGCTTGTCCCGGTTGGCGACGGATACGAACGCCCGGCCCTTGGTGGGCAGCGCCCCGTACGCCCCGGCCTGCGACTTGGCGTACGCCGCGCCGAAGACCGAGTCGATGCCCATGACCTCGCCGGTGGAGCGCATCTCCGGGCCCAGGATGGTGTCCACACCGCGCCCGGACGCGTCGCGGAACCGGCTCCACGGCATCACGGCCTCCTTGACGGAGATCGGCGCGTCCAGCGGGAGCGTGCCGCCGTCGCCGCCGCTCGGCAGCAGGCCCTCGGCGCGCAGCTCGGCGATGGTCGCGCCCAGCGAGATACGGGCGGCGGCCTTGGCGAGCGGCACGGCGGTGGCCTTGGAGGTGAAGGGGACGGTGCGGGAGGCGCGCGGGTTCGCCTCCAGGACGTAAAGAATGTCCCCGGCCATCGCGAACTGGATGTTGATCAGCCCGCGCACCCCGACGCCGCTCGCGATGGCCTCGGTGGAGGACCGCAGCCGCTTGATGTCGAAGCCGCCGAGGGTGATCGGGGGCAGCGCGCAGGCCGAGTCGCCGGAGTGGATACCGGCCTCCTCGATGTGCTCCATGACGCCGCCGAGGTAGAGCTCGTGGCCGTCGTAGAGCGCGTCCACGTCGATCTCGATGGCGTCGTCGAGGAAGCGGTCGATGAGGACCGGGTGCTCGGAGATCAGCCCGGCGTGCCGCTCCAGATAGGCGGCCAGGGACGGCTCGTCGTAGACGATCTCCATACCGCGGCCGCCCAGGACGTACGAGGGGCGGACCATGACCGGGTAGCCGATCTCGGCGGCGATGCCCTTGGCCTCCGCGAAGGAGAAGGCGGTGCCGTACTTGGGCGCGGGCAGCCCGGCCTCGGTCAGCACCCGGCCGAAGGCGCCGCGCTCCTCGGCGAGGTTGATCGCCTCGGGCGAGGTGCCGACGATCGGCACGCCGTTGTCCTTGAGCGCCTGGGCCAGGCCCAGCGGGGTCTGGCCGCCGAGCTGGACGATGACGCCCGCGACCGGGCCCGCCTGCTGCTCGGCGTGGACGATCTCCAGCACGTCCTCCAGGGTGAGCGGCTCGAAGTAGAGCCGGTCGGAGGTGTCGTAGTCGGTGGAGACGGTCTCCGGGTTGCAGTTGACCATGACGGTCTCGTAGCCCGCGTCGTGCAGTGCGAAGGAGGCGTGCACACAGGAGTAGTCGAACTCGATGCCCTGGCCGATCCGGTTGGGGCCCGAGCCCAGGATGATCACGGCGGGCTTCTCACGCGGCGCGACCTCGGACTCCTCGTCGTAGGAGGAGTAGAAGTACGGGGTCCTGGCGGCGAACTCGGCGGCGCAGGTGTCCACGGTCTTGTAGACGGGGCGCACGCCCAGCGCATGGCGCACCTCGCGGACGACGTCCTCGCGCAGCGAGCGGATGGCCGCGATCTGGGCGTCGGAGAAGCCGTGCCGCTTGGCCTCGGCCAGCAGCTCGGGCTCCAGCTTCTCGGCGGCCGCGAGCTCGTCGGCGATCTCCTTGATCAGGAAGAGCTGGTCGACGAACCACGGGTCGATCTTCGTGGCCTCGAAGACCTCTTCCTGCGTGGCCCCGGCCCGGATGGCCTGCATGACCGTGTTGATACGGCCGTCGGTCGGGCGCTGGGCCTCGTCCAGCAGGGCGGCCTTGTCGCCGGGCTCGCCCACGAAGGAGAACTGGCTGCCCTTCTTCTCCAGCGAGCGCAGCGCCTTCTGCAGCGCCTCGGTGAAGTTGCGGCCGATCGCCATGGCCTCGCCGACCGACTTCATGGTGGTGGTGAGGGTGGAGTCGGCGCTCGGGAACTTCTCGAAGGCGAACCTCGGGGCCTTGACGACCACGTAGTCGAGCGTCGGCTCGAAGGAGGCCGGGGTCTCCTGGGTGATGTCGTTCGGAATCTCGTCGAGGGTGTAGCCGACGGCGAGCTTGGCCGCGATCTTGGCGATCGGGAAGCCGGTCGCCTTGGACGCCAGGGCGGAGGAGCGCGAGACGCGCGGGTTCATCTCGATGACGATGACCCGGCCGTCGTCGGGGTTGACCGCGAACTGGATGTTGCAGCCGCCGGTGTCGACGCCGACCTCACGGATGACGGCGATGCCGATGTCGCGCAGGACCTGGTACTCGCGGTCGGTGAGCGTCATCGCGGGCGCGACGGTGATCGAGTCGCCGGTGTGCACGCCCATCGGGTCGAAGTTCTCGATGGAGCAGACGACCACGACGTTGTCGTGCTTGTCCCGCATCAGCTCCAGCTCGTACTCCTTCCAGCCGAGGATGGACTCTTCGAGCAGCACCTCGGTGGTGGGCGAGAGCGTCAGGCCCTGGCCGGCGATACGGCGCAGCTCCTCCTCGTCGTGGGCGAAGCCGGAGCCGGCGCCGCCCATGGTGAAGGAGGGGCGTACGACGACGGGGTAGCCGCCGAGCTGGTCGACGCCGGCGAGGACGTCGTCCATGGAGTGGCAGATGACCGAGCGGGCGGACTCACCGTGGCCGATCTTGGTCCGGACGGCCTCCACGACGTCCTTGAACAGGTCGCGGTCCTCGCCCTTGTGGATGGCCTCGACGTTGGCGCCGATCAGCTCGACGCCGTACTTCTCGAGCGTGCCCGCCTCGTGCAGGGAGATCGCGGTGTTGAGCGCGGTCTGCCCGCCGAGGGTGGGCAGCAGCGCGTCGGGGCGCTCCTTGGCGATGATCTTCTCGACGAACTCCGGGGTGATCGGCTCGACGTACGTGGCGTCGGCGATCTCCGGGTCGGTCATGATCGTGGCCGGGTTGGAGTTGACCAGGACGACCCGCAGCCCCTCCGCCCGAAGGACGCGGCAGGCCTGGGTGCCGGAGTAGTCGAATTCGGCGGCCTGGCCGATGACGATCGGGCCGGAGCCGATGACCAGAACGGACTGGATGTCGGTGCGCTTAGGCACGCTGGCCCTCCATCAGGGAGACAAAGCGGTCGAACAGGTAGGCCGCGTCGTGCGGACCCGCGGCGGCCTCGGGGTGGTACTGGACGCTGAACGCGGGGCGGTCGAGCAGCTGAAGGCCCTCGACCACGTTGTCGTTGAGGCACACATGGGAGACCACGACCTGCCCGTACGGGGTGTCGGAGGGCCCGTCCAGCGGGGCGTCGACGGCGAAGCCGTGGTTGTGCGCGGTGACCTCGACCTTGCCGGTGGTGCGGTCCTGCACCGGCTGGTTGATGCCGCGGTGGCCGTACTTGAGCTTGTACGTGCCGAAGCCGAGCGCGCGGCCGAGGATCTGGTTGCCGAAGCAGATGCCGAACAGCGGGGTGCCGCGCTCCAGGACCGCCCGCATCACGGAGACCGGGTGGTCGGCGGTGGCCGGGTCGCCCGGGCCGTTGGAGAAGAACACCCCGTCCGGGGCGACCGCGTAGACGTCCTCGACGGTGGCGGTCGCGGGCAGGACGTGCACCTCGATGCCGCGCTCGGCCATCCGGTGCGGGGTCATGCCCTTGATGCCGAGGTCGACCGCGGCGACGGTGAACCGCTTGGTACCGATCGCGGGCACGACATAACGCTCCGTGGTGGCGACCTCGCCGCTCAGGTCCGCGCCCTTCATCTCGGGCACGGCCCGCACCTTGGCCAGCAGCGCGGCCTCATCGGCGATCTCCTGGCCGGAGAAGATGCCGACGCGCATGGCGCCGCGCTCGCGCAGATGGCGGGTGAGGGCGCGGGTGTCGATACCGCTGATGCCGACCACGCCCTGGGCGGCCAGCTCCTCGTCCAGGGAGCGGCGCGAGCGCCAGTTGGAGGGCACCCGGGCGGGGTCGCGGACCACATACCCCGAGACCCAGATCCGCTTCGACTCCGGGTCCTCGTCGTTGACGCCGGTGTTGCCGACGTGCGGGGCGGTCATGACGACGACCTGGCGGTGGTACGAGGGGTCGGTCAGGGTCTCCTGGTAGCCGGTCATACCGGTGGAGAACACCGCCTCGCCGAAGGTCTCCCCCACGGCGCCGTAGGCCCGGCCGCGGAAGGTGCGGCCGTCCTCCAGGACGAGGACTGCGGGGCTCTCGGCCCCCCTGTTGGAGGTGGTCATCGTGCGCCTTCCGTGTCGTGCGAGGTGGCGGCCGCTTCGCTGGGGCCGCCTGAGAGTTCGGTGAGGGCGTCCACCCACGCGGTGTGCTCGGCCGCGTGGTCGGAGCGGAAGCCGGAGTCGATCAGGCGGTCGCCCAGCTGCCAGGTGATCACCAGCAGGCCGCCCTCGGTGAGGACCTTGCCGGCGATGCCCTTGTCGAGCCGGGCGCCGCGCAGGCTCGCGGCCGGGATGAAGAAGTCGCTTGCCCCGGGGCGTACGACGGCCAGGCCCTGCTCGGTCAGGGTGAGCTCGGCTCGGCTGCGGGTGCCCAGGCCCTGGGCGACGATCCGGTCGAGCCACTGCCCGGCGGTGGTCGAGCCGTGGTAGCGGCCGGAGAGGTGCAGCCGGGCAGGCCCGAGCTCCGCCGGGTCCGGGGCCTGGGGCAGCTCGGGCAGATCGCCCTGGATCGTGGCCCGCCACTTCCAGCCCTCGCGCATCAGCCAGTAGACGAGCGCGATGACGAGCAGCAGGCCCACGACCCAGCCGACGCGCGCGGCCCAGTCCGTCACGTCCTGCGACTTCTGCTCGGCCGCCAGGCCCACCAGGTGGCCCGCCACCGGATGTGTCAGGCTGCTCAGACTGCTCAGAGTTGTCACGCCAGTTTCCCGTCCACGACCGTCGCCCGGCCCCGCAGGAAGGTGTACGTCACTCGACCCGGCAGTTCACGGCCCTCATAGGGGGTGTTGCGGCTGCGGGAGGCGAAGCCCGCGGGGTTCACCACACCACGGTATGCGGAGTCGAGCAGGGTGAGGTTGGCGGGCTCCCCCGGGGCGATGGGGCGCCCGTGCCCGGCAAGGCGGCCGATGGCCGAGGGGCGGTGCGACATCCGGTCGGCGACGCCCGCCCAGTCCAGCAGGCCGGTGTCGACCATGGTGTGCTGGACGACGGAGAGCGCGGTCTCCAGGCCGACCATGCCCATGGCCGCCGCGCCCCACTCGCAGTCCTTGTCCTCGTGCGGATGCGGGGCGTGGTCGGTGGCGACGCAGTCGATGGTGCCGTCGGCCAGCGCCTCGCGCAGCGCCATGACGTCGGCCTCGGTGCGCAGCGGCGGGTTCACCTTGTAAACGGGGTTGTAGGAGCGTACGAGCTCGTCGGTGAGCAGCAGGTGGTGCGGGGTGACCTCGGCGGTCACGTTCCAGCCCTTGGACTTGGCCCAGCGGACGATCTCGACCGAGCCCGCGGTGGACAGATGGCAGATGTGCACCCGGGAGCCGACGTGCGCGGCGAGCAGCACATCGCGGGCGATGATCGACTCCTCGGCGACGGCCGGCCAGCCGCCGAGCCCGAGCTCCGCGGAGACCACGCCCTCGTTCATCTGGGCGCCCTCGGTCAGCCGCGGCTCCTGGGCGTGCTGGGCGATGACGCCGTCGAACGCCTTCACATACTCCAGGGCGCGACGCATGATCACGGCGTCGTCCACACACTTGCCGTCGTCGGAGAAGACCCGCACACCCGCGGCCGAGTCGTTCATGGCGCCCAGCTCGGCGAGCTTCTTGCCCTCCAGGCCGACGGTGACGGCGCCGACGGGCTGCACATCGCAGTAGCCGGACTCCTTGCCCAGCCGCCACACCTGCTCGACGACGCCCGCGGTGTCGGCGACCGGGAAGGTGTTGGCCATGGCGTGGACGGCGGTGTAGCCGCCGGCGGCGGCCGCGCGGGTGCCGGTGTGGACGGTCTCGGAGTCCTCGCGCCCGGGCTCGCGCAGATGGGTGTGGAGGTCGACGAGACCCGGCAGCAGGATCTGCCCCGTGGCGTCGATCACGGTCGCGTCGCCCGCGTCGATACCGGTGCCGACGGAGGCGATCCGCTCGCCCTCGATCAGCACATCGCGCGGCTCGCCGCCGAGGACCTTCGCACCGCGGAGGAGGGTCTTGTGGGTGTCGCTCATGGTTACTTGCTCTCCTCGGTGGCGGTGCGGGACGCGGCGACGGCGGGCTCGTTCCCGCCGAGCAGCAGGTACAGGACGGCCATGCGGATCGAGACGCCGTTGGCGACCTGCTCGACCGCGGTGCAGCGGTCGGAGTCCGCGACCTCGGCGGTGATCTCCATGCCGCGGTTCATCGGGCCGGGGTGCATGACGATGGCGTGCTCGGGCATACGGGCCATCCGGTCGCCGTCCAGCCCGTAGCGGCGCGCGTACTCGCGCTCGGTGGGGAAGAAGGCGGCGTGCATGCGCTCGCGCTGGACGCGCAGCATCATCACGGCGTCGGACTTGCCGACGACCGCGTCGAGGTCGTACGAGACCTCGCACGGCCAGCTCTCGACCCCGAAGGGCACCAGGGTCGGCGGGGCGACCAGGGTCACCTCGGCGCCCAGGGTGGACAGCAGATGGACGTTGGAGCGGGCGACCCGGCTGTGCAGGACGTCGCCGACGATCGTGATCCGGCGGCCCGCCAGGTCCTGCCCGGTGCCCGAGGTCAGATGGCGGCGCATGGTGAAGGCGTCCAGCAGCGCCTGGGTGGGGTGCTCATGGGTGCCGTCCCCCGCGTTGACGACCGAGCCGCCGATCCAGCCGGAGGTGGCCAGCCGGTGCGGGGCGCCGGAGTCGTGGTGGCGGATGACGACGGCGTCGGCGCCCATCGCCTCCAGGGTGAGCGCGGTGTCCTTCAGGGACTCGCCCTTGGAGACCGAGGAGCCCTTGGCGGAGAAGTTGATGACGTCGGCGGACAGCCGCTTGGCGGCCGCCTCGAACGAGATACGGGTGCGGGTGGAGTCCTCGAAGAAGAGGTTGACGACGGTGCGGCCGCGCAGGGTCGGCAGTTTCTTGATCGGCCGGTCGGCGATACGGGCCAGCTCCTCGGCGGTGTCGAGGATCAGGACGGCGTCGTCGCGCGTGAGATCGGCGGCCGAGATGAGGTGGCGCTTCATCCGGTTGCTCCGTGGGTGAGGGAGATGTTCAGGCGTGCGGCGGGCAGGCGGGGGCGTCGTCGTGGCCGGTGCACCGGGCCCGCGGCGGTCACCGGGGCTGCGGTCCGGTCCGTGGGCGGCCGTGGTTCCGCGGTTCCGTTCCGTGGACCGTGGTTCCATGCCGCGACGGCTCCGTCCGGGCTACTGCCCGTCCGCGGGGGCGGTCCCGCGCACGCCGAGGAGCACGCTGTCGCGGCCGTCCTCCTCGGTGAGCTGGACCTTGACCGTCTCCCGCAGCGACGTGGGGAGGTTCTTGCCGACGTAGTCGGCGCGGATCGGCAGCTCGCGGTGGCCGCGATCCACCAGGACCGCGAGCTGCACGGCGCGCGGCCGGCCGATATCGCCCAGGGCGTCGAGCGCGGCGCGGATGGTGCGGCCCGAGAAGAGCACATCGTCGACCAGCACCACCAGACGGCCGTCGATGCCGTCGCCGGGGATGTCGGTCCGGGCGAGCGCGCGAGCCGGGCGCAGCCGCAGATCGTCGCGGTACATGGTGATGTCGAGCGAGCCGACCGGCACCTGTCCTGGCGCCCTGCCGGTGATCTCCTCGAGCCGCGTGGCCAGCCGCCGGGCGAGGTGCACACCGCGGGTCGGGATGCCGAGGAGCACCACGTCGTCGGCGCCCTTGGCGCGCTCGACGATCTCGTGGGCGATGCGGGTCAGAACGCGGGCGATGTCCGGTGCCTCAAGCACGGATCGCGCCGCGTCCGTAGTACGTGCGTCCATACGAAACGGACCTCCTTCTCCGTCTCACGGGACGGACCTTAAAGGACGTCGGAATTGCGCCATTCACACTAGCAGGGACGGCGGGCCTGTCCGGCATCGCCCCTGGCGGAGGCCCCCTGCGCCCCGTTCGGCTTGACGAATGGAGATTACGCTGCGTAACCTCACAGTGAGTTACCAGTCTTCGTCCGGGGAGCTTTATGTCCAGCGAATACGCCAAACAGCTCGGAGCCAAGCTCCGTGCCATCCGCACCCAGCAGGGCCTCTCCCTTCATGGTGTCGAGGAGAAGTCCCAGGGCCGCTGGAAGGCCGTCGTGGTCGGCTCGTACGAGCGCGGGGACCGTGCCGTGACCGTGCAGCGCCTCGCCGAGTTGGCCGACTTCTACGGCGTCCCGGTCCAGGAGCTGCTTCCGGGCACCAGCCCGGCCGGGGCCGCCGAGCCGCCGCCGAAGCTGGTGCTGGACCTTGAGCGGCTGGCCCATGTGCCGGTCGAGAAGGCGGGTCCGCTGCAGCGGTATGCCGCCACGATCCAGAGCCAGCGTGGGGATTACAACGGCAAGGTGCTGTCGATCCGCCAGGACGATCTGCGCACCCTCGCCGTGATCTACGACCAGTCGCCTTCGGTGCTGACCGAGCAGCTGATCAGCTGGGGTGTGCTGGGCGCGGATGCGCGCCGGGCCGTCCAGCACGAGGACGCCTGACGCCGCGCGCGGCCTTTTTGGAGTCGGCAGAAAACAGCAACGAACAGCAGAAACGTGCCGCCGGGGGCGGTGGAACCACTCGGTCCCACCGCCCCCGGCGGCTTTGTACGCGTAAAGCTCGGAGCGCTCAGGCTTCCGTGGTGGGCTGCTGTTCGCCCCGTCGCAGGCTCGGCTTCAGCTCCTTGAAACGGCCGAGAAGCCCGTTGACGAAGGCCGGTGAGTCATCGGTGGAGAACTCCTTGGCGAGCTGCACCGCCTCGTCGATCACGACGGCGTCCGGAGTCTCGTCCTCCCACACCAGCTCGTAAGCGCCGAGCCGCAGAATGTTCCGGTCGACGACCGGCATCCGGTCCAGCGTCCAGCCCACCGCGTAGGTGGAGATCAGCTCGTCGATCCGGGCCGTGTACTGGGCGTACCCCTCGACGAGCTGCATCGTGTATTCGCTGACCGGCGGCTGCCGGTCGTCGGTCCGGGCGTGCCGGATCCAGTCCGCGAGGACCGTCTGCACGGAGGTGCCACGCTGATCGGCCTCGAAAAGGATCTGGAAGGCACGCTTACGCGCCTTGTTGCGGGCGGCCACGGTTAGCTGTTCACCCGACCGAGGTACTCACCGGAGCGGGTGTCGACCTTGATCTTCTCACCGGTGGTGATGAAGAGCGGGACGCCGATCTCGTAGCCGGTCTCCAGCTTGGCGGGCTTGGTGCCGCCGGTGGAGCGGTCGCCCTGGACGCCGGGCTCGGTGTACTCGATCACCAGCTCGACGGCGGCCGGCAGCTCGACGTACAGCGGGTTGCCCTCGTACATCGCCACGACGGCCTCGAAACCCTCGAGCAGGTATCGGGCGTTGTCGCCGACGACCTCGGGGCTGATGTAGATCTGGTCGAAGGTGTCCATGTCCATGAACACGAAGCTCTCGCCGTCCTTGTACGAGAACTGCATGCCGCGCTTGTCGACAACTGCCGTCTCGACCTTCACGCCGGCGTTGAAGGTCTTGTCGACCACCTTGCCGGACAGCACATTCTTGAGCTTGGTGCGGACGAAAGCAGGGCCCTTGCCGGGCTTGACGTGCTGGAACTCGACGACGGACCAGAGCTGGCCCCCGTCGAGCTTGAGCACCAGGCCATTCTTGAGGTCGTTCGTGGATGCCACGGTTGCGGGATCTCCTGGACTACAGCTGGTGGGACCGCAAAGATGCGACGCGCAGAGTCAGAGCGCCAGCAGCTCCTTGGTCGTGATGGTGAGTAGCTCGGGTCCGCCGTCCGCCTCGGGGCGGACGACGAGCGTGTCGTCGATCCGGACACCGCCCCTGCCCGGGAGGTGGACCCCCGGTTCGACAGTGACCGGCACACAAGCGTCCAGTTTACCCATGGCCGAGGGTGCGAGCCGAGGGTCCTCGTCGATTTCCAGGCCCACGCCGTGTCCCATCCGCGGTCCCAGCCCCTCGCCGAACCCCGCGGAGTCCAGCACCTGCCGGGTCGCGCGGTCCACATCCCGGCAGGCCGCGCCGGGTACCAGCGCCTCCCGCCCGGCCCGCTGCGCCGCGAAGACCGCGTCGTACAGCTCCACCTGCCAGGTGGCGGGAGACGGGCCGATCACAAACGTACGCCCCACCTCGCAGCGGTAGCCGCGGTAGTCGGCGCCCAGGCCGATGGTGAGAAAGTCACCTTCCTCGACCCTCCGATCGGTGGGCGTATGCCCCGCCCGGCCCGAGTTCGGCCCGGTGGCCACGACCGTGGGGAAGGCCGGGCCGTCCGCGCCGTGATCCACCAGCCGGCGCTCCAGCTCCAGCGCCAGATGCCGCTCGGTCCGGCCGACCAGGATCGACTCGAGCAGCTCGCCGAGCGCCTGATCGGCGAGCTCGGCGGCGATCCGCAGACAGGAGATCTCCTCGTCGTCCTTGACCAGCCGCAGCTGCTCCACGGCCCGGCCCAGATCCACCAGCCGCAGCCGGGGGGCGGCCGCGGCGAGCGCCCGGTGGCGGGCGACGGTCAGATGGTGCTCCTCGACGGCCAGCGACTCGGCGCCGTCCGCGGCGGCCAGGTCGGCGGCGGCCCCGGCCGGGTCCCCACCCTCACCGGGCAGCACAAGAATCCGCAGGTCCTCGGGGTGGTACGAACCACCGGGCAGCGGCTCCCAGAGCGGCGTCAGAGGCGCCACCAGCACATCCTGGACCGGCCCCAGCAGCAGCACGGCACCGGGCGGCACCCCGCCGCCGCACAGATAACGCACATTGGCCGACCTGGAGACCAGCGCGGCCTCACCACCCGCCGCCGCGCACTGATCGCGCAGCCGGGCACGTCGGGCCGCGTACGCCTGGGACATGGTCCTGAGCCTACGCAGTGCGGCGGGCTGGGGCCCGGTCGGGCGACCCGAATGGGGGCACAGCCGCCCGACTGACCAGCTGCCGCCCACTTACCAGCTGCCGCCCGCTTACCAGCTGGGCGGGGAGGCGATGCTGCGGGCGACGACCTCGTCGAGCATGCGGGCCGTGGTCGCCACGTCGTACGTCGAGTTGTCGATGATCGGCAGCCCCGAGCCGTACCAGCCGGCCATCCGGCCGTGAATCCGGGCCACTTCCTCGTCGCTCAGCCGGCGGTTGCCGCTGCGGGCCGCGTTCCGCTCCAGGACGATCTCGAGGCCCGGCAGCACCACGACCGGCAGCAGACCGGGGCCGACATGGCGCTTCCAGCCGCCGAGGCCCACGACCGGGCGGTCCGGGAAGACGGCGTCGTCCAGGATGCAGGAGATCCCGTTGGCCAGAAAGTTACGGGCGGCGAAGCCGCAGGTGCGGCGGGCGAGACGGTACTGCGCCTCGGAGTTCTCGTTCCACCCCGACTGAGGGTTGGCAAAACCGGACCTGACCCACTCGCGGACGTCGTCCAGGCTGATGTGGGCGGTCGGCACCCGCCGCTGGTCGGCCCAATGGCGGGCGACGGTCGTCTTGCCCGCCCCGGCCGGTCCGATCAGCAGCACCGCCACCGCCGCCTGCGAGGCATCGGCCACCGCCGCGCCGCCCGCCGGCGGATGCGGCAGCGGCACCGGGCCGCCGGGCGGAAGCTGGATATGGCCGGTGACGCCCGAGGGGTCCATGGGCGGCGGGGCCGGCGTCGGATGGAGCGGGGCTGGAG
>NZ_MUNE01000146.1 GCF_002154605.1 Streptomyces milbemycinicus
CCTCGCCGTCGCCGCCAAGGTCGGCAGCACGCGCCTGATAGACAACGTCCGCCTGTGGTTCGGAGCAGCGTGATGATCCAAGACAACAAGCCGGCAGCCGTCGGCGCGGCCGCCCTGCGTGCCCCGGCCCCCGGCTGGGCCACCGAGGCCGACGTCGTGGTCGTCGGCTCGGGCGTCGCCGGTCTGACCGTCGCACTGCGCTGCGCCGCCGCCGGAGCGAAGGTCACCGTCGTCACCAAGGCCCGCCTCGACGACGGCTCCACGCGCTGGGCCCAGGGCGGCATAGCGGCCGCCCTCGGCGAGGGCGACACCCCCGAGCAGCACCTCGACGACACCCTGGTCGCCGGCGCCGGGCTCTGCGACGAGACGGCCGTACGCACGCTGGTCACCGAGGGCCCCGACGCCGTACGCCGGCTGATCGGCACCGGCGCCCGGTTCGACGCCGACGACGACACCGGCGAAATCCTGCTGACCCGCGAGGGCGGCCACCACCGCCGCCGTATCGCGCACGCGGGCGGCGACGCGACCGGTGCGGAGATCTCCCGGGCGCTGGTCGAGGCGGTGCGCGCGGCCGGTATCGAGACCGTTGAGAACGCGCTGGTGCTCGACCTGCTCAAGGACGCCTCCGGCCGCGCCGCCGGCGTCACCCTGCACGTCATGGGCGAGGGCCGGCGGGACGGCGTCGGCGCGGTGCGCGCGGGTGCGGTGGTCCTCGCGACCGGCGGTATGGGCCAGGTGTTCTCCGCCACCACCAACCCCGCCGTCTCCACCGGCGACGGCGTGGCCCTGGCGCTGCGCGCCGGGGCGGAGGTCTCCGACCTCGAGTTCGTGCAGTTCCACCCCACGGTGCTGTGGCTCGGCCCGGAGGCGGAGGGGCAGCAGCCGCTGGTCTCGGAGGCGGTGCGGGGCGAGGGCGCGTATCTCGTCGACGCCGACGGCGTCCGCTTTATGCAAGGGCAGCACGAGCTGGCCGAGCTGGCGCCCCGTGACATCGTCGCCAAGGGCATCATGCGGCGGATGCTCGAGCAGAACGCCGAGCACATGTACCTGGACGCCCGCCACTTCGGCGCGCGGATGTGGGAGCACCGCTTCCCGACCATCCTCGCCGCCTGCCGCGCCCACGGCATCGACCCGGTCACCGAGCCCATCCCGGTGGCGCCCGCCGCGCACTACGCGAGCGGCGGCGTACGCACCGACCTGAGCGGCCGCACCACGGTCCCCGGGCTCTACGCGTGCGGCGAGGTCGCCTGCACCGGCGTCCACGGCGCGAACCGGCTCGCGTCCAACTCCCTCCTGGAGGGCCTGGTCTTCGCGGAGCGCATCGCCGAGGGCATTGCCGAGCGCATCGCCTCGGCCCCGACCTCTCAGGCACAGCAGGCCCTTCAGACACAGCAGGCCCTTCAGACACAGCAAACCCCTGAGGCCGCCACCGGCGAGGGGCCGCTGCTGCCGCCCGAGGCCCGGTACACCATCCAGCGGATCATGAGCGCCGGGGCCGGGGTGCTCCGGTCCGCCGAGAGCCTGGCCCACGCCGCCGCCCAGTTGGAGCAGGTCCACGACGGGGCCGCCGAGACGCTGCGCCGCGACGGCAAGACCGCCGAGCCGGGGGTCGACACCTGGGAGGCGACCAACCTCCTCCTCGTGGCCCGCGTCCTGGTGGCAGCCGCCCTCCGCCGCGAGGAGACCCGCGGCTGCCACTGGCGCGAGGACCGCCCCGACCGGGACGACCCGGCCTGGCGCCGGCACCTCCTGGTCACCCTGGGCCCCGGCGACACGCTGGACGTCCGTACGACGGACTCGGAGGCGTTCCCCGCACCGGAGGCATTCCCCGCAACCGGGGCTCCCTCCACAACCGGGGCTCCCTCCACAACCGGGGCTCCCTCCACAACCGGGGCTCCCTCCACAACCGGGGCTCCCTCCACAACCGGGGCTCTCCCCGCGACCGGGGCTCCCGCCACGACCGAGGCATCCGCCCCACTGACCACCCCCCGAACGAAGACGGAGTCCCACCCGTGAGCAGCACTCCCGACGACCGCCCACAGCCAGTGGCCCTCCCTCTGCTGCAGATCGGCCTCCCCGGCGGGGGCCCCGGCTGCGGTGACGCGTGCGGCTGTGGCGCCGACGACGAGGCGTACGACCTCGACCCGATGGAGTGCGGCCTGGACCCCGACCTCGCCCAGCTCCTGGCCGACGCCGGGCTCGACCCCGTCAAGGTCGAGGACATCGCGCATATGGCGATCGAGGAAGACCTCGACCACGGCGTGGATGTGACGACCGTGGCCACCATCCCCGAGGACGCCATGGCCACCGGCGACTTCACCGCCCGCGAGGCGGGCATCGTCGCCGGGCTGCGCGTCGCCGAGGCGGTGCTGTCCATCGTCTGCACCGACGAGTTCGAGGTCGAGCGGCATGTCGAGGACGGCGACCGGGTCGCCGCCGGCCAGCAGCTGCTCTCGGTCCGCACCCGCACCCGCGATCTGCTCACCGCCGAGCGCAGCGCGCTCAACCTGCTGTGCCGGCTGTCCGGTATCGCCACCGCGACCCGCGCCTGGGCGGACGCCCTGGAGGGCACCACGGCGAAGGTCCGCGACACCCGTAAGACCACCCCGGGGCTGCGCGTGCTGGAGAAGTACGCGGTGCGCTGCGGCGGTGGCGTCAACCACCGTATGTCGCTGTCGGACGCGGCCCTGGTCAAGGACAACCACGTGGTCGCGGCGGGCGGTGTGGCGCAGGCGTTCAAGGCCGTGCGGGCCGAGTTCCCGGACGTGGACGTGGAGGTGGAGGTCGACACCCTGGACCAGATCCCGCCGGTGCTCGATGCGGGCGCGGACCTGATCCTGCTCGACAACTTCACCCTGGAGCAGACCCGGCAGGCCGTCGAGCTGGTCGCGGGCCGCGCCACCCTGGAGTCCTCGGGCCGCCTCACACTCGCGAACGCGCGGGCGTACGGCGAGACGGGCGTCGACTATCTCGCGGTCGGCGCGCTCACCCACTCCTCCCCGATCCTCGACATCGGCCTGGACCTGCGCGAGGCCGGGGCCAACTGACCATGCTGCTGACCATCGATGTGGGAAACACCCATACCGTGCTGGGCCTGTTCGACGGCGACGAGATCGTCGAACACTGGCGGATCTCCACGGACGCCCGCCGCACCGCCGACGAGCTGGCCGTCATCCTGCAGGGTCTGATGGGCATGCACCCGCTGCTCGGCGAGGAGCTGGGCGACGGTATCGAGGGCATCTCCATCTGCTCCACCGTCCCCTCCGTGCTGCACGAGCTGCGCGAGGTGACCCGCCGCTACTACGGGGATGTGCCCTCCGTCCTGGTCGAGCCGGGAGTGAAGACCGGGGTGCCGATCCTGATGGACAACCCGAAGGAGGTCGGCGCCGACCGCATCATCAACGCCCTGGCGGCCGTCGAGCTGTACGAGGGCCCGTGCGTGGTCGTCGACTTCGGCACGGCGACGACCTTCGACGCGGTCAGCGCGCGCGGCGAGTACGTGGGCGGGGTGATCGCGCCGGGCATCGAGATCTCGGTCGAGGCGCTTGGCGTGCGCGGTGCGCAGCTGCGCAAGATCGAGCTGGCCCGGCCGCGCAGCGTCATCGGCAAGAACACGGTCGAGGCGATGCAGTCCGGCATCCTGTACGGGTTCGCCGGCCAGGTCGACGGCGTGGTCCGGCGGATGGCGCGCGAACTGGCCGACGACCCCGAGGATGTGACGGTCATCGCCACCGGGGGCCTGGCCCCCATGGTGCTGGGCGAGTCCTCGGTCATCGACGAGCACGAGCCGTGGCTGACCCTGATCGGCCTGCGTCTGGTGTACGAGCGCAACGTCTCGCGGGGCTGACCCCGCCACGGCCCCGCGGGCCCTCCCCTCCCGCTTCCCCTCTCCTGCCCCTGCTCACAACTTTCCGTTCACCGGAGGGCAACCATCCGGTCAGCTGAACTGTCTTGCGACCGGCAGCCAGTTGGGTAAACGCGAGATGGGCGTGGGACGTATGTGGCATAAGGGGAAGATGATTCATGCGGCGGCCGCCGGGGCGGTGATCGCGCTCGGGACGGCCGTCGGCGTGCCCGCCGCATACGCGGAGGACGAGCCGACCCAGCCCTGGGCCGAGATCACCGCCCCCCGGCAGATCGCCCTGCCGTCGGCGGCCGACGGGCAGGGTGCCGTCGCCCCGAGTGTGAGTTATTCGTTCGCCGACGGCGGGGCCGAATTCCCCCTCCCCAAGAACGCCAAAATGGTCATCGACGCGAGCAGCCTGGACGGCGTCGCGACGATCAAGGCGAACAACGAGCAGTGCACCGCCTCCGGCGCGGTCGTCACCTGCCTCGACAACGGCAACCTCCATGGCCCCTGGGAGCCGTTCACGCTCACCGCCGACTCCGACGCCAAGCCCGGCGCCTCCGGCACCATCACCTACGAGGTGACGGCCGACGGCGCGACCGGGGACAAGAGCTCTTCCAAGGTCGTCGTCGGCTCGCCCCAACTGGTCGTCGGCAAGCTGCCCGACCGCGACGGCCTCAAGACCGGCTCCACGGTGGACCTGCCCCTGGCGGTGCGGAACACCGGGGATCTGCCTGCCGAACGCGTTGATATCCAGCTGACCAGCGTGCCCGGCGTCGAATTCACCTCGAAGCCGAAGAACTGCCGCTTCGGCTCCGAATGGGATGACTCCGCGCGCGTCTACTGCTCCATCGACACGGCCATCGAACCGGGCCAGTCCGCGAAGCTCAGCACCCCGCTGACCGTAAAGATCACCAAGGCCGCCCTGGCCCCCTGGATCGACTACGAGGTCCAGGCCGTCCCGGCGGGCAGCGAGGAGAACCCGAACGGCACCCCCGGCACCGGGTCCCCGATCGCCTTCACCACCATCTCCGGCGGCGACTTCGAGACCGACGGCAAGAGCAGCGTCTCCCTCCGCACCGACAACCACGCCGACTTCCGCGCCGTGGGCGGCGCCATCGACCCGGAGGCCGACAACGGCACCACGGGCGGGCTGAAGTTCGGGCTGACCAACGACGGCCCGGCGGCCGCCTACCGCCAGGACCGCGAGCCGATCCTGTACGCGGACATCACCCTGCCCGAGGGCGTCACCGGGCTCACCAACCACATCGACGAAGAGCCGGACCAGGACACCACCGGCGAGTGCCTGACGTATGTGAGCGAGACCGAGACCAAGAAGTTCGAGCCGGGCCACCGCCGCTATCTGTGCCCCGAGGCCTCGACCGAACTGCCCGGCGAGGGCCAGACGTACGGCATCGGCGTGAAGATCGCCAAGGACGCCGACAAGAACGCCACCGGCACCGTCAAGCTGGTTCCCGGCCCGGCGGGCTTCAGCACCAATGACCCGAACTCCGCCAACGACACCGCGAAGATCACCTTCAAGGGCGCGGCCGGCGGCTCCGACGGGTCCTCCACCGGCGGCGACGATTCGGCCGACTCGACCGGCGGCTCCGGGTCCGACTCGGCTTCCGGCGCACAGGACGGTGCCACGTCCGGCTCCGGCGGCTCCGGTGACGGCGCCACGAGCGGCGGTTCCTCCGACGACAGCGGCTCCACCGGCGGCACGATGGCCCTGACCGGCGCGGGCGGCATCGGCCTGATGGCGGGCGGCGCCGCGGCCGCGCTCGCGCTGGGCGGCGCCGCGGTCGTCGTCACCCGCCGCCGCCGGGCGACCCGCGTCTGACGCACCCCGGCACTCCCCGGCGCCCCTCTCCTCGACGCCCCCGGCCGTCAGCCCGCTCGCACCGCGAGCGGCCACGGCCGGGGGCGTCGGCGTGCGCCTGCCGTGGGTGCGCGGCTACGGGCTGCCGGGCCGCTGTTCGTCCGCGGCCGCCGCCCTCGGGCCGTGCCTGCCGTGCCTGCTGGGCCGGTTGTGGCGCTTGCGCCTGCCGTGGGTGCGCGGGTGCAGTCTGCCGGGCCGTCGTTCGTCCGCGGCCGCCGCCCTCGGGCCGTGCCCGCCGTGCCCGCCGTGCCCGCCGTCCCCGCTGTGCCTGCCGTTCGCCGGGCTGCCGCGCGGGCTGTCCTGCCGTGCCTGCTGCTCGCCCGTCTGCCGGGCCGCTGTGCCGGCCGGACCGGCCGCGCCCGCAGTGCCTTCCGGCGCCTCGTAGGCACCCTCCCGCGCCTGCCGCGCGGCCCATGCCTTTTCGTAACGCACCGCACCTTTCCGCAACGCGCCGCACCGCCCCGCGCTCAGCGAATTTTGTCCGCTTAGCACTTAAAGTCGGCCCATGCCCACGCCATATGGATCCCGCGGCGGAATGGCGTTCAGTGCGGATGAGCTGCGTGTGCTCCGACGCGCCCTCGCCATCGCCCTCCAGCCCCATCCCGTCACACTCTCCCCCGGCCACGGGGGCCCGGACCGGACGGAGGAGGTCCAGGACTGCCTCCGCCTCGCCGAGGCCGTGGACGAAGCGGTCCGCGAGGGCGGGCGGCTGCGAGCCTTTCTGCTCGACGAGCTCGCCCGCTACCGCGCCGCCCTCCCCGGCGCCGCCGTCGGCTATCTCGACCAGCTCGAAGGCGTCCTGGCGGCCGGCTACGAGCCGCTTCCGGAGGACCTGGCGGCGCTGCGCCAGCTGTGCCGGTCCGCCGCCGGGACCAGCGAGGCCGAGCGCCGCCGCGCCCTGCTGCGCCACTGTGAGCGGCTTGCCGAGCGAGGCGTACGGGCCCGGCTCGCGGAGCGCGCGGCGGGGGCCCTGCGGGCCTGCGAGGGCCGATCCCCGGCGGTCCGGCTGAGGGTGCTGCCGGGCGGGGCTCCCGCGGGCGGCGCCCGGGTGGTGCAGAAGAGCGGCGAACCCGGACGGGAGCCGCGCAGGAAGCCGTCCGACCCCGACCGCGGCGGCCACGAGGAGCCCGGGCACGGCGAGCCGGCACAGGGCGACCCCGAACGCGGTGAGTCCAAGAAAGGCGATCCGAAACAAGCCGGGCCCAAGCGCCCTGCCCCCAAGCCGGCAGATCCCGAGCTGGCCGACCCCGAGCGCGAGGAGCCGAAGCGCGAGGAGCCGAAACAAGCCGACCCCAAGCAGCCCGACCCCGAGCGCGAGAAGCCCAAGCAGGGCGAGCCGAAGCAAAGTGAACCGGCAAAGGGCGAGCCCAATCAGAGCGAGCCCAAGAAAGCCGAACCCAGCAAAGGCGAACCCAAGAAAGGCGAACCCAAGCGCGCCGAGCCGACGCGCGCCGAGCCGACGCGCGCCGAGCCGACGCGTGGCGAACCGGGGCGCGCCGAGCCGGGCCGCAGGGCGCCGCGCCCGGGCCGTCCGGTGCCCACCCCGGCGGAGGTCTTCCCGCCCAAGCGCCGCCGCCCGGCCCAGCCGCCGGAAGGCGACTCCCGGCTCCGGCGGGTCCCGGCCTGAGCCGGGGCCGGCGCACTTTGTAACCTGGAGGCCTCGAGTCGGCTCGAGTCAGCTCGTCGAGCCAGAAGGCCAGAAGGAGCGACAGCCATGGATTACATCTCCGCGCTGGTCCCGCCCGTGGTGATGGCCGTGGCCTTCACCGCGCTGATTGTGACGATCGTGAAGAGCCAGGGCGGTGCCAACAAGGCCAAGGAAGACGCCGCGGTGGACGCGGCGATTGCCCACGCCGAGGCCGAGCAGCAGGCGCGGTCCAGCGCTTCCTGACCCGCCCGAAGCCTCTGGGTGTCTGGGGTCGCACGTCCCGGGATGACATCGTCTCGGGATGTGCGCCCTTTTTCGCGCGCATGAACCCGACATTCGAGACATCTCCCACTATTATTCACGTGTGCCTCGGCCATTGGGAGATCTCGAAGACGCGGTCATGACGCGGGTGTGGAAGTGGAACCGCCCGGTCACGGTCCGGGAAGTCCTGGAAGACCTTCAACAGGAACGCTCGATCGCCTACACGACGGTCATGACCGTAATGGACAACCTCCATCAGAAGGGCTGGCTGCGCCGTGAGGTGCAAGGGCGCGCCTATCGATATGCCGCGGTCTCCACCCGTGCCGCCTACTCGGCCGCACTGATGAACGAGGCATGGTCCGCGAGTGACAACCCGGCCGCTGCGCTCGTCGCGTTCTTCGGGATGATGTCCGAAGAGCAGCGAGATGCGCTGCGAGATGCGATGCGCGTCGTTCAACTCGAAGAGCCCGGTGAGAGCCCCGGTGAGTCGCGACGATGACACCGGCGATAGCGTCCGAGCATGTCCTTGGCTCAATCTAAAGCAGTCACCGTCAGGCGTGCCCGGACCTCTGATGTGCCGGCCGTACGCCGCCTCATCGACAGCTACGTGGCCGATCGCATCCTCCTCGACAAAGCGACGGTGACGCTTTACGAGGACATCCAGGAGTTCTGGGTGGCGGAGCGGGACGGCGACGCGGAGGTCATTGGCTGCGGGGCACTGCATGTCATGTGGGAAGACCTCGCGGAGGTTCGCACTCTCGCGGTGGATCCCGCCGTGAAGGGCAGTGGTGTAGGCCACCTGGTGCTCGACAAGCTGTTGCAAACGGCGCGCTGGCTCGGCGTACGGCGCATTTTCTGCCTCACCTTCGAAGTCGACTTCTTCACCAGGCACGGCTTCGTGGAGATCGGCGAGACGCCGGTCGACGGTGATGTCTACAGCGAGCTGCTGCGTTCCTATGACGAGGGCGTCGCGGAGTTCCTTGGTCTCGAACGGGTGAAGCCGAACACCCTTGGCAACAGCCGGATGCTTCTGCAACTGTGATCGCGGTCCCTATGTCCGAATCGCTCCCCTATCACATAGCTCCGGAACAGATGGTTCCCGTGCGGTCCATCGATCGAACCTTCCCCGGGGGTTTGTGTTTTTCCCGGAAAAGCGGTTTCCTATTCTCCCGTAGTGTAATTACCTGGGGGGTGGGGACATCAGCGCCTAACGCTGCGGCCCGAGCTCCCCGGTTTCTCGGAAAGGAACCCCATGGCACAGAAGGTTCAGGTCCTTCTTGTCGACGACATCGACGGCGGCGAGGCGGACGAGACTGTGACGTTCGCACTGGACGGCAAGAGCTACGAGATCGACCTCACCACGGACAACGCGGACAAGCTCCGTGACGCCCTGGAGCCCTACACCAAGGGCGGCCGTCGCACCGGTGGCCGGGCGGCCGCTGCTCGCGGCAAGGCGGCGGCGCGCGCGACGACCGGTGGCAGCCAGGACACCGCGAAGATTCGCGCCTGGGCCAAGGAGAACGGCCACGAGGTCAACGACCGCGGGCGTGTTCCGGCGACTGTGCGTGAGGCATACGAGAAGGCGAACGCCTGAGCGCGTCACCTTCTCAGGCTTCTCCGGCTCGCCGGGCTCCCCGCTGTCCCGGCAAGAGCCGACCGCGCAACAACCGGGCACGGTGGCACTCAGTGGCCGCCGCACCCACGAGCCGTACGAGATCGGGGGCGTCCCCATTGCCCCCGAACCCTGCCAACGGCAGCGTCGGCTCCACCTCACTCCCCGGCTCGGGAGGTCGCAGCCATACGGCGGCCTCCTGCGGGCTCGGCTCCCCGAGTGCCGTCCCAAACGGCCGGGAGGGGGGACAAGGCGCGATGATCCGGCCGCCCGCACCGATCGCGGTCAGATCGAGGGGGACCTCGCCCCATTCCAGCCAGTCGAGCAGCCCCGGCAGCTCGTCGGCGCTGCCCGCGGCCACCAATAGCCGCATTCTGGGGCCCTCCACCGCGACCGGACCGGTCCGCGGTACGCGCCGCAGCAAGGCGAAACCGGCGTCGGCCGGCAGCTCCAGCACGTCGAAGCGCACCCCCGTGAGCAGTTCGACGGGATCGCTGCCGGTCGTCGGCCACCCCAGCCCGCTCTCGTACCACTGAGCCCACGCCCCCCGGGCGCCGGGGGCGGCGGGCGCGGCCGGGATCTCCCGGGCAGGGA
>NZ_MUNE01000147.1 GCF_002154605.1 Streptomyces milbemycinicus
CGCTGACCCCGCAGGAGGCGCTGTCCGGCGCCCCCGCCCAGGAGCAGCAGCGATTCAAGGTGCCGCAGATCCTGGGGGAGGAGTGACTCGCATGGCTGATCTGACCAAGTTCACCGCATCCGGCATCGCCGAGAAGATCGCCTCCGGCGAGGTCACCGCCGTCGAGGTGACCGAGGCGCACCTGGCCCGTATCGAGGCGGTCGACGAGAAGGTGCACGCCTTCCTGCATGTCGACCGCGAGGGCGCACTGGCGCAGGCCCGCGCCGTGGACGACAAGCGCGCCCGCGGCGAGGAGCTCGGCCCGCTGGCCGGTGTTCCGCTCGCGCTCAAGGACATCTTCACCACCAAGGGGATCCCGACCACGGTCGGTTCCAAGATCCTCGAAGGGTGGATTCCGCCGTACGACGCGACGCTGGTCACCCGTCTGAAGGACGCGGACGTGGTGATTCTCGGCAAGACCAACATGGACGAGTTCGCCATGGGGTCCTCGACGGAGAACAGCGCGTACGGCCCCACCAACAACCCGTGGGACCTCACCCGTATCCCCGGCGGCTCCGGCGGCGGCTCCTCCGCCTCGCTCGCATCGTTCCAGGCCGCGCTCGCGATCGGGACTGACACCGGCGGCTCGATCCGCCAGCCCGCCGCCGTGACCGGCACGGTCGGCGTCAAGCCGACGTACGGCGGAGTGTCCCGCTACGGCATGGTGGCCTTCTCCTCGTCCCTGGACCAGGGCGGCCCGTGCGCCAGGACCGTGCTGGACGCGGCGCTGCTGCACGAGGTCATCGCCGGGCACGACCCGCTCGACTCCACCTCCATCGACGCCCCGGTCCCGCCGGTCGTCGAGGCCGCGCGCAACGGCAGCGTGCGCGGTATGCGCATCGGCGTGGTGAAGGAGTTCAGCGGCGAGGGCTACCAGGCCGGCGTCGTGCAGCGCTTCAACGAGTCGGTGGAGCTGCTGCGTGAGCTCGGCGCCGAGGTCGTGGAGCTGTCCTGCCCGTCGTTCGACAAGGCGCTGGCCGCGTACTACCTGATCGCGCCGTCCGAGTGCTCGTCCAACCTGGCCCGCTTCGACGGTCTGCGCTACGGCCTGCGGGTCGGCGACGACGGTTCGCGGTCCGCCGAGGACGTCACCGCGCTCACCCGCGCGGAGGGCTTCGGCGCCGAGGTCAAGCGCCGGATCATGCTGGGGACGTACGCGTTGAGCTCCGGCTACTACGACGCGTACTACGGCTCCGCGCAGAAGGTCCGCACCCTGATCACCCAGGACTTCCAGCGCGCCTTCGAGCAGGTGGACGTGCTGGTCTCGCCGACCACCCCGACGACCGCCTTCCCGATCGGCGAGCGCGTCGACGACCCGATGGCGATGTATCTGGCCGACCTGTGCACCATTCCGGCGAACCTCGCGGGGAACGCGGCCATGTCACTGCCCTGCGGCCTGGCGCCCGAGGACGGTCTGCCGGTCGGCCTGCAGATCATCGCTCCCGCCCTGGCCGACGACCGGCTCTACAAGGTCGGCGCCGCGGTCGAGGCCGCGTTCGTCGACAAGTGGGGGCACCCGCTGCTCGAGGAGGCACAGTCACTATGAGTGCGTTGAAGAAGGCCAAGAGCTTCAAGAAGTCCAAGCCGGGCACCTACCTGTCCATCGGCTCCGCGCTCTTCGGCGCGGTGAGCGTGACCAAGCAGGTCAAGAAGGCCCGATCCGAGAACGACAAGCTGCAGCTGGTCGACGCGGTGGTCTCGGCCGCCGCGATCGTCACCACCGTCGCTCTGCTCGTCCGTGAGCTCAAGCGCATGGGCGACGACGACGTCCTGGCGGACTGAGAGGTTAGTTTTCTGTGACCGTCACTGAACTGGTGTCGTACGAGGACGCCCTCGCCGTCTACGACCCCGTGATGGGGCTCGAGGTCCACGTCGAGCTCGGCACCACGACCAAGATGTTCTGCGGCTGCTCCACGGCGCTGGGCGCCGAGGCCAACGCGCAGACCTGCCCCACCTGCCTCGGCCTGCCCGGCTCGCTCCCGGTCGTCAACGAGACCGGCGTCGAGTCCGCCATCAAGATCGGCCTCGCGCTGAACTGCGAGATCGCCGAGTGGTGCCGCTTCGCCCGGAAGAACTACTTCTATCCGGACATGCCGAAGAACTTCCAGACCTCGCAGTACGACGAGCCGATCGCCTTCAACGGCTATCTGGACGTCGAGATCGACGGCGGCGAGGTCTTCCGGGTCGAGATCGAGCGCGCCCACATGGAGGAGGACACCGGCAAGTCCACCCACATCGGCGGCGCGACGGGCCGTATCCACGGCGCCCAGCACTCCCTCCTCGACTACAACCGGGCCGGTATCCCGCTCATCGAGATCGTCACCAAGCCGATCGAGGGGGCCGGGGACCGGGCCCCGGAGGTCGCCAAGGCGTATGTCGCGGAGCTGCGCGAACTCATCAAGGCGCTCGGGGTCTCCGAGGCGCGCATGGAGATGGGCCAGATGCGCTGCGATGTGAACCTGTCGCTGCGGCCGCACGGCGCCGACAAGTTCGGCACCCGCTCCGAGACCAAGAACGTCAACTCGCTGCGCTCCGTCGAGCGCGCGGCCCGCTTCGAGGTCCAGCGCCAGGCCGCTGTGCTGGGCGGCGGCGGCACGGTGATCCAGGAGACCCGTCACTTCCACGAGGAGGACGGCTCCACGACGCCCGGCCGGGTCAAGGAAGAGGCGGAGGACTACCGCTACTTCCCCGAGCCCGACCTGGTGCCGGTCGCGCCGTCGCGTGAATGGGTGGAGGAGCTGCGGGGCACGCTGCCGGAGCTGCCGCGGGTGCGCCGCACCCGGCTGCGCGAGGAGTGGGGCATCTCGGCCCACGAGATGCAGTCCGTCCTCAACGCGGGCGCGATCGACCTGATCACCGCCACGATCGACGCGGGCGCGGACGCCGCGTCGGCGCGTAAGTGGTGGATGGGCGAGCTGGCCCGCCGGGCCAACGAGGACGGCGTCGACCTCGCGTCCCTGCCGATCACCCCGGTCCAGGTCGCGCGCGTATGCGCCCTGGTCGCCGAGGGCTCGCTCAACGACAAGCTGGCGCGCCAGGTCATCGAGGGCGTGCTGGCGGGCGAGGGCGACCCGGACGCGGTCGTCCAGGCGCGCGGTCTGCAGGTCGTCTCGGACGAGGGCGCGCTCGGCGCCGCCGTCGACGAGGCCATCGCGGGCAACGCGGCCATCGCCGACAAGATCCGCGGCGGCAAGGTCGCGGCGGCGGGCGCGCTGGTGGGCGCGGTCATGAAGGCCACCCGCGGCCAGGCCGACGCGGCGCGCGTACGCGAGCTGATCCTGGAGAAGCTGGGCGTCCAGGGCTGACCGCCGCCCCGGACCCCGCCGGCGGGGCGCACCCTGAGGGTGCGCCCCGCCGCTGGTTTTTGGGGGTGAGGGAACCGCCGCGGCTACAGCAGCTCCGGTGTGAGGTCCGGGGCCGGCATGTCGGGGTCGAAGGGGAACAGGGGGCGCTCCAGGCGGTGGTGGCCCAGGCGGGGGAGGTCCTGGTCGACGCTGCCCGGGGTGAGGGCCAGCTGCCAGTCGGCTGCCAGGGCGTAGAGCTCCGGGGCCGGGCAGCCTGCCTTGACGACGAGCAGGTCGTATTCGCGCGGGCCCAACTCGCCGAAGTCCGCGCGGGTGCGGAACGGTTTGCGGCGGCTGACCAGGACCGTGGTCACCCCGCCGTGACGTACGGCGGCCAAGTCGCCGCCGACCTCGTCGGCCTCGCGGAGGGCCACGACCTTCCCGGTGAGCTCGTACGGCTCGTACGCGGACGCCCCGTACGAGCCGGACGCCCCGCACGGGGCGTACGCCCCGT
>NZ_MUNE01000148.1 GCF_002154605.1 Streptomyces milbemycinicus
CTGCTGGACGCCGCACTGCACCCCGCCCTCTTCGGTGCATCCGGTGAACCTGGTGAATCCGATGGACCGGACACCGGCGCGATACGCATGCCCGCAGACTGGACGGCCGTCGTGCTGCACGCCGTCGGCGCCACCGCGCTCCGCGTCCGGATCCGCCCCGCCGACGAGGCGGGAGCGGTGTCCGTGGCGCTCGCCGACACGACCGGCGCCCCGGTGGCGTCCATCGAGGGCCTGGCCGTGCGCCCGGTCGCGGCGGAGCGGCTGCGTGCAGCCGTGGGCGTCACGCGCGACGCGCTGTTCCGCCTGGACTGGGTTCCCGCGCCGCGGATCACAGAAGCGCCGGATCCGGCCGCCACCGCCCGGTGGACGGTGCTGGACACCGACGACCTCAAGCTCGCCACCGTTCTCAGCGCCGCCGAAGTCGCGGACGACGACGCACCCGAGTTCGCCGTCGTGTCGTACGGACCGGCCGTGGACGCTGTGTCCGGTCTTCCCGGCCTCGCCGGGCGCGCCCGCGAGGCGACCGCCGGGGCGCTCGGACTGCTGCGCGAGTGGCTGGCCGACACCGGCTCCGCCACCTCGCGGCTGGTCATCGTCACCCGGGGCGCGGTGCCGGTCCGTAACGGGGAGGGCGTGGCGGACCTCGTCCACGCCCCGCTGTGGGGGCTGGTGCGCGCCGCGCAGGCCGAACAGCCGGGCCGGTTCGTGCTGGTGGACATCGACGAGGGCGAGTCCTCGCGGGGCGCGCTGGCGGCGGCCGTCGCCACCGCGGTCGCGTCGGACGAGCCGCAGGTGGCGATCCGCGAGGGG
The DNA here is from genome assembly GCF_002154605.1 of Streptomyces milbemycinicus. Taxonomy (GTDB): domain Bacteria; phylum Actinomycetota; class Actinomycetes; order Streptomycetales; family Streptomycetaceae; genus Streptomyces; species Streptomyces milbemycinicus. The sequence goes on from NZ_MUNE01000148.1 coordinate 811, forward strand.
GCCGTCCTCGTACCGCGCCTGGTCCGCGCCCCGCGCCCCGCCACCGGGCCCGTCCCCCTGGACCCCGAGGGCACCGTGCTCATCACCGGTGGCACGGGCACGCTCGGCGGGCTGCTGGCCCGCCACCTGGTCGCCGAGCACGGCGTACGCCACCTCCTGCTGGTCGGCTGCCGGGGGCCGGCCGCGCCCGGGGCCGCTCGGCTGCTGGCGGAACTGACCGAGGCCGGGGCGAGCGTCGAGGTCGCGGCCTGCGACGCGGCGGACCGCGACGCGCTCGCCGCCGTACTGGACACCGTCCCCGCAGCGCATCCCCTCACCGCCGTCGTGCACGCGGCCGGCGCCCTGGACGACGGGCTGATCGGGGCGCTGACCGCCGACCAGCTCGACGGTGTGCTGCGGCCCAAGGCGGACGTGGCGGCGCACCTCCACGACCTTACCCGCGACCACCCAGGTCTGGCCGCCTTCGTCCTGTTCTCGTCGGTCGCCGGGACGCTCGGCAACCCCGGGCAGGCCAACCTCGGCGCGGCGGGCGTCTTCCTGGACGCGCTCGCCGAGCACCGCCGCGCCGCCGGGCTGCCCGCCGTATCCCTGGCCTGGGGCCCGTGGGAGGCCGCCGCACCGGAGGGTTCGGACGCCCGTGGCTCGGGTGTGCTGCCGTTCACCACTGCCGAGGGGCTTGCCCTGTTCGACGCCGCGCTCCGGGGCGCCGACGCGCTGACCGTGCCCGTACGGCTCGACACCCCGGCGCTGGCCACGGCCGCCACCCCGGGCGCCCTGCCCGCCCCGCTGCGCGGCCTCGTGCGCGCCCCGGCGCGCCGGGCGGCGGCGCCGGGACCGGGCGGCGAGGGGGCGCGACGGACCGAACTGGCCCGGCGGCTGGCCGGGATGGGCCGCCCCGATCAGGAGCGCACCCTGCTGGAGCTGCTGCGTACGGAGGTGGCCGCCGTACTGCGCCACGCCACCGCGGACGACGTGGCCGCCGACCGGGCGTTCAAGGATCTCGGCTTCGACTCGCTGACCGCCGTCGAGCTGCGCAACCGGCTCGGTGCGGCCACCGGGCTGCAGTTGCCCGCCACCCTCGTCTTCACCTACCCGACGCCGCTGGCGCTGGTCCGTTTCCTGCTGGACGAGATGCGGCCGGGCGAGGCCGCCGTGCCACCGGTCCTCACCGAGCTGGACCGGCTCGACGCCCAACTGTCCGAGCTGGCCACGGCCCCGGACCCGGGGATACGTGACCAGATCACCCAGCGGCTGGAGGCCCTGCTGTGGAAGTGGAGCGGTGATCCGGGTGACGCCTCAGCGGGCGTGCTCGGGCGGGACGCGCTCGACACCGCCTCGGACGACGAGATGTTCGCGCTGATCGACAAGGAACTGGGCGCCTCCTGAGCGGAGCGGTTCACGGCGCGGACGCGGCGGTGCACGGCACAGACGGGCTGACGGGCTTGACGGGGTTTCGAAGGAGTGCTGGGGGACATGGGCAACACCGAAGAGAAGCTTCGCGATTACCTCAAGCGGGTGACGGCGGATCTGAGCCAGACCCGCCGGCGGTTGCGTGAGGCGGAGGCGGCCGACCATGAGCCGGTCGCGATCGTCGGCATGGCCTGCCGCTATCCCGGCGAGGTGGAATCCCCCGAGGACCTGTGGGAGCTGGTGGCGGAGGGCCGGGACGCCATCGGCCCGTTCCCCGAGGACCGGGGCTGGGACGTGGCCGGGCTGTACGACCCGGACCCGGACTCCCGGGGCACGAGTTACGTCCGCAGCGGCGGATTCCTCACCGGCGCGGGCGACTTCGACCCGGCCTTCTTCGGCATCACCCCACGCGAGGCGCTGGGCATGGACCCGCAGCAGCGACTGCTGCTGGAGACCTCCTGGGAGGCGTTCGAACGGGCCGGGCTCGACCCGCGGGCCGTGGAGGAGACCCAGGTCGGTGTCTACACCGGCATCGTCGCCACCGAATATGTGTCGCGGCTGAGCGAGACACCGGAGTCGGTCGAGGGGTATGTGATCACCGGCACCATGGCGAGCGTCGCTTCGGGCCGTATCGCGTACACCCTCGGGCTCCGGGGGCCCGCCGTGAGCGTGGAGACGGCGTGCTCGTCCTCACTGGTGGCGCTGCATCTGGCGGTGCAGGCGTTGCGGGCGGGGGAGTGCTCGATGGCGCTGGCCGGGGGCGTGACGGTGATGCCGGTCCCGGACGCGTTCGTGGAGTTCAGCCGTCAGCGGGGGCTTGCCCCGGACGGGCGGATCAAGGCGTTCGCGGAGGCGGCGGACGGCACCAACTGGGCCGAGGGCGCGGGCGTTCTGCTGGTCGAGCGGCTGTCGGACGCCCAGCGCAACGGCCACCGGGTGCTCGCCGTCATCCGCGGCTCCGCCCTCAACCAGGACGGCGCCAGCAACGGACTGTCCGCCCCCAACAACCTCGCCCAGGAACGGGTCATCCGCGCCGCCCTCGCCAACGCCCGGCTCACCCCCGCCGATGTAGACGTGGTCGAGGCCCACGGCACCGGCACCACCCTCGGCGACCCGATCGAGGCGCAGGCGCTGCTGGCCACGTACGGGCAGGGGCGGCCGGCGGACCGGCCGCTGCGGCTCGGCTCGATCAAGTCCAACTTCGGCCACTCCGGCCCGGCGGCGGGCGTGGCCGGGGTCATCAAGATGGTGCAGGCCATGCGACACGGGAAGCTGCCCAGGACGCTGCACGTGGACCGACCCACCTCGCATGTCAACTGGTCCTCGGGCGCGGTCGAGTTGCTGACCGAGCCCATGGAGTGGCGGCCGGCCGAGGGGCGGCCGCGCCGGGCCGGGGTCTCCGCCTTCGGCATCAGCGGCACCAACGCCCACGTGATCCTCGAGGAGGCGCCCGAGCCCGGCACCGCGGGCGGCACCGAGCCCGGCATCCGGACCGGCACCGAGCCCAACACCCAGACCGGCACCGCGCCCGGCATCGCGGGCGGCGCCGGGCTCACCTCGGCCGTCGTTCCGTGGGTGGTGTCGGGCCGGTCCGAGCCCGCGCTGCGGGCCCAGGCCGCCCGGCTCGCGGCGCACACCACCGCCCGCCCGCGGCTCTCCCTGACGGACACCGGCCACTCCCTCGCCACCACCCGCACCGCCTTCGAACACCGCGGCGCCGTGCTGGCCGCGGACCGCGAGGGCGCGCTGGCGGGGCTCGCGGCGCTGGCCGAGGGGCTGCCGGCCGCCGGAGTGGTCACCGGTGTGGCGAAGGAGCCGGGCCGGGTCGTGTTCGTCTTCCCCGGCCAGGGCTCGCAGTGGCGCGGCATGGCGATCGAACTCCTCTCCGCCTCACCCGTGTTCGCCGCCCGGCTGGCCGAGTGCGAGGCCGCGCTGCGGCCGCATGTGGGCTGGTCGGTGACCGAGGCCATCCACGGCGGCCCGGGCGCGCCCTCCTTCGACGAGGTGGAGGTCGTGCAGTCGGCGCTGTGGGCGGTGATGGTGTCGCTGGCCGCGGTGTGGCGGTCCGCGGGCGTCGAACCGGACGCCGTGATCGGCCACAGCCAGGGCGAGATCGCCGCCGCCGCGGTGTCCGGCGCGCTGTCGCTGGAGGACGCGGCGCGCGTGGTGGCGCTGCGGGCCCGGGCGATCGGCCAGGTGCTGTCGGGCAAGGGCGGCATGGTGTCCGTCCCGCTGCCCGCCGCCGAAACCGCCAAGCGCGCCGAGCCGTGGGGTGAGCGGATCTCGGTGGCCTCTGTCAACGGGCCCTCGTCCACGGTGGTTTCGGGCGAGCCCGGGACGCTGGCGGAACTGCTGGCGTCCTGCGAGGCCGACGGCGTACGCGCCCGCCGGATCGCCGTGGACTACGCCTCCCACTCCGCCCAGGTGGACGCCATTCGCGCCCAGGTCCTGGACGCCCTCGACGGCATCACACCGCGCGGCTCGGACATCCCCTTCTACTCCACCGTGACCGGCGGGCTCATGGACACCGCCGGGCTGGATCCCGAGTACTGGGTCACCAACCTCCGCCGGACCGTCCGCTTCGACGAGACGGTCCGGGCGCTGCTCGCCGACGGCTTCCGCTTCTTCGTCGAGTCCAGCGCCCACCCGGTGCTCACCGTCGGTCTCCAGGAGACCTTCGAGGACACCGGCCGTGCCGCCGTCGCGCTGGGCACGCTGCGCCGCGACGAGGGCGGTCCCGTCCGCTTCCTGACCTCGCTCGCCGAGGGGTACGTATGCGGCCTCGGCGTCGACTGGGACGCGGTGTTCGCGGGGACGGACCCCCGCCCCGTCGAGCTGCCCACGTACGCCTTCCAGCGGCAGCGCTACTGGCTGGAGGAGCCCACCGGGGCGGACAGGACCACTACGGCCCCCGCGGCCGACCCGGCGGAGGCCGGGTTCTGGGAGGCGGTCGAGCGCGGCGACCTGGACCAGGTGGCGGCCGAGCTGGAGATCGGCGCCGACCAGCCGTTGAGCGCGGTGCTGCCCGCGCTGTCGTCGTGGCGCAGGCGGCGCCGTGAGCAGTCGGCCGTCGACGGCTGGCGCTACCGCGTCACCTGGCGTCCGCTCGCCCCCGCCATCTCGCTGTCCCTCACCGGCCGCTGGCTGCTGCTGGTTCCGGAGGGCGCGGCCGAGGATCCTTGGGCGGACGGTGCGCTCCGGGCCCTCACCGGCCACGGTGCCCGGGCCGAGCGGCTGGTCGTGGACCCGGCCGGGGCGGACCGCGGCCACCTGGCCGAGTTGCTGCGTACCGAGCTCACCCACCCCGACGGCGTCGCCGGCGTCCTGTCCCTCCTCGCCTTCGACGAGGCCCCGCACCCCGGGCACCCCGCCCTGCCCACCGGCCTGGCCGTCACCGTGGCCCTCGCCCAGGCGCTCGTCGAGGCCAGTGAGGAGGCGGGTGCCACCCCGCGGCTGTGGTGCGCCACCCGCGGCGCGGTGTCGGTGGGCGCGGACGATCCGCTGACCCACCCCGTACAGGCCCATGTCTGGGGCCTGGGCCGGGTCCTCGCGCTCGAACAGCCCCATCTGTGGGGCGGGCTCGCCGACCTGCCCGCCACCGTGGACGACGCCGCCGTCGCCCGGCTGGCAGCCGGGCTCGCCGGTCCGGCCGACGAGGACCACCTCGCCGTACGCGGCGCCGGACTCCACGCCCGCCGCCTCGTCCACGCCCCGGCCGCCGGCACCCCTGTGGTGCGCGCGTGGAAACCGGACGGGAGCGTGCTGATCACCGGTGGCACCGGTGGCATCGGCGGCCATCTGGCCCGCTCGCTGGCCCGCGCCGGCGCCGGCCATCTGGTGCTGGCCGGGCGGCGCGGCGCCGAGGCGCCCGGCGCGGACGAGCTGGTGGCCGAACTGACCGCGCTCGGTACCCGCGTCACCGTCGTGGCCTGCGACGTCGCCGACCGCGAGGCGGTCGCGCGGATGCTCGACGGCATCCCCGCCGAGCATCCGCTGACCGCCGTCATCCACGTCGCCGCCGTCCTGGACGACGGGGTGGTGGACTCGCTCACCCCCGGACAGATGGACCGCGTCCTGCGGGTCAAGGCGCACGGCGCGCTGCATCTGCACGAACTGACCCGCGACCTCGACCTGTCCGCGTTCGTCCTGTGCTCGTCCTTCGGCGCCACCTTCGGACTGCCCGCCCTCGGCAACTACGCGCCCGGCAACGCCTTCCTGGACGCGCTCGCCGAGGCCCGCCGCGCCGAGGGCCTGCCCGCCACCTCGGTGGCCTGGGGCACCTGGGCGGGAACCGGGATGGCCGCCGGGGCGGTCGGCGCGCGCGGCCGGCTCGAAGGCATCCACGAGATGGCGCCCGAACTGGCCGTCACCGCCCTCCGGCACGTCCTGGACCGCGACGAGACCACCGCCGTCCTCATCGACCTGCGCTGGGACCGCTTCGCGCCGGTCTTCCACGCCAAGCGGCCCACCGCGCTGTTCGCCGAGATCCCCGAGGCGGTACGGGCACTCGCGGCGGACGGCGCCGGCGCGGCGGCCGAGGACCCCGCGACCGGCGGCGCGGCGGCCGACGGCCTGCGGGCGAAGCTGGCCGGGCGGTCCCGGCCCGAGCAGGAACACGAACTGCTCGAAGTGGTCCGCTCGCACGCGGGCGTCGTGATGGGCCACGTCACCCTGGACGAGAACGCGCGCGACGCCATCGACCCCCACAAGCCCTTCCGCGAGCTGGGCTTCGACTCCCTCATGGCGGTCGAACTGCGCAACCGGATCGGCGCCGCCACCGGTCTCACCCTCCCCTCCGCCCTCGTCTTCGACTTCCCCACGCCCGAGGCCGTCGCCCAGCACCTGTGGCGGGAGATGGGCCTCGCCGCAGACGAGGGCGCGCTGCCCGGGCTCGCCGAACTGGAGGCTCTGGAAGCCGTCCTGGCGCAAGCTCCGCCCGGCGACGCGGCCCGCGCGGCCCTCACCGGCCGGATGGAAAAGCTGCTGTGGAAATGGGGTGCGAACGATTCCACCGCCACTCCGGTCCACGGTGCGGAGCCGGACGACACCGAATTCACGGCCGTGAGCAACAACGAGATGTTCGACCTTATTGATCGAGAGCTGGGAACTACGTGACCTGCTCGCCGGAAAGTCCCTCAGGTTTCTCAGCTATCACCGGAGAGTACTGACATGACGAACGACGAAAAGAAGCTTCGGGAATACCTCAATAAGGTCATGACCGACCTGCGCCAGACCCAGCGGCGGCTGCGGTCGGTCGAGGGCAAGGACCACGAGCCCATCGCGATCATCGGCATGGCCTGCCGCTACCCCGGCGGCGCGGAGTCCCCGGAGAGTCTGTGGAACCTGCTCGCAGAGGGCGGCGACGCGATGTCCCCCTTCCCCGGCAACCGCGGCTGGGACCTGACGGCCCTGGACCTCACCGACCCCGAGGGCAAGGAACTCGCCTGCGAGGGCGGATTCATCGAAACCGCCGCCGACTTCGACCCGGGCCTTTTCGGCATATCCCCGCGCGAGGCCCTTGCGATGGACCCGCAGCAGCGGTTGATCCTGGAATCCTCCTACGAGGCGTTCGAACGGGCCGGAATCGACCCGGGAATGCTGCGTGGCAGCCGCACCGGCGTATTCGTCGGCGCCTCGTACACCGGTTACGGCGCGGACGTCGAGCAGATCCCCGACGGCCTCGAGGGCTACACCATGACGGGGTCCGCGAACAGCGTCGTCTCCGGCCGCGTGTCGTACACCTTCGGCCTGGAGGGGCCCGCCGTCACCATCGACACGGCCTGCTCCTCGTCGCTCGTCGCACTCCACTGGGCGGTGCAGTCGCTGCGCGCGGGGGAGTCCTCGCTGGCGCTCGCGGGCGGCGCGATGGTGATGCCGAGCCCCATGGAGTTCGTGGAGTTCAGCCGCCAGCGAATCCTGGCCGCCGACGCCCGCTGCAAGGCGTTCGCGGCCGCCGCCGACGGCACCGGGTTCTCCGAAGGCGCCGGGCTGGTGCTGCTGGAGCGGCTCTCCGATGCCCGCCGCAACGGCCACCGGGTGCTGGCCGTCGTCCGCGGCTCCGCCGTCAACCAGGACGGCGCCAGCAACGGCCTCACCGCCCCCAACGGCCCCTCCCAGCAGCGCGTCATCGAGGCCGCGCTCGCAAGCGCCCGCCTCACCGCCGACGAGATCGACGCCGTGGAGGCGCACGGCACGGGGACGACGCTGGGCGACCCGATCGAGGCGCAGGCGCTGCTTGCCATCTACGGCAAGGACCGCTCCGCCGACCGGCCGCTGTGGCTGGGCTCGGTGAAGTCCAACCTCGGCCACACCCAGTCCGCCGCGGGCGTGGCCGGGGTGATCAAGATGGTGCAGGCGCTGCGCCACGACCTGCTGCCCAAGACGCTGCACGTGGACGCACCCACCCCGCGAGTGGACTGGTCGGCGGGCACCGTCAGGCTGCTGACCGAGCCGGTGAAGTGGGCGGCGAACGGCCGGACCCGCCGGGCGGGGGTGTCGGCCTTCGGCATCAGCGGCACCAACGCCCACGTCATCCTCGAAGAGGCCCCCGCCGAGGAGCCCGGGGAAGCCGTCGAGGCGCCGGCGAACGGCGAGGCGATCGCCCCGCGGCCCACGCTGGGCCTGGTCGGCGGGGTGGTGCCGTGGCCGGTGTCCGGCCGCACGGGCGCCGCGCTGCGCGCCCAGGCCGAACGGCTGTCGGCCCATGTCCGGGAACACCCCGCCCTCCGTGCCGTGGACACCGGCCGGTCGCTGGCGCTGTCCCGCGAGGCGCTGGAGCACCGGAGTGTGATCCTGACCGACGGGCCCGACACCGTGCGGTCGGGGTTGAGCGCCGTTGCCGAGGGCACGCCCGCCGCCCATGTCGTCTCCGGCATCGTCGATGTCCGCGGCCGTGTGGTGTTCGTCTTCCCCGGTCAGGGTTCGCAGTGGCGGGGCATGGCGAAGGAACTGCTTGCCTCCTCGCCGGTGTTCGCGGAGCGGTTCGCGGAATGCGACGCGGCGCTGCGGCGGCACCTGGGCTGGTCGGTCGACGATGTGGTCCGGGGTGCGGCCGACGCGCTGTCCATGGAGCCCATCGAGGTGCTCCAGCCGGTGCTGTTCGCCGTCAACGTCTCCCTGGCCGCGCTGTGGCGGGCGGCGGGTGTGGAGCCGGCCGCCGTAGTCGGCCACAGCCAGGGCGAGATCGCGGCCGCGTACGTGGCGGGCGGCCTCTCCCTCGAGGACGCGGCCCGGATCGTCGTCCAGCGCAGCGCCCTGTTCGCCGAGGAACTGGTCGGCCGGGGCGCGGTGGCCTCGGTGGCGCTGCCGGCCGGCGTGGTGGCCGAGCGGCTGGCCCCGTGGGACGGCTCGCTGGTGATTGCGGGCCGCAACGGCCCGGGCGCGGTCACCGTGGCCGGGGACACGGCGGCCCTCAAGGAGTTCGTCCTCGAATGCGAGCGCGAGGAGATCCGCGCCCGTGTGGTCGGCTCCACGGTCGCCTCGCACTGCGCGCAGGTGGACCCGCTGCGCGAACGCATCCTGAAGATGTTCGCCGATGTCGCTCCGCGCCGCGGACAGGTGCCGTTTTACTCCACGGTCACCGGTGGCCTGGTCGACACCGCCACCCTCGACGCCGGCTACTGGTTCCGTAACGCCCGGCAGCCGGTGGACTTCGAGGGCGCGGTCCGCACTCTGCTGGCCGACGGCTTCCGGTTCTTCGTCGAGAACAGCGCCCACCCGGTGCTGACGACGGGCATGCAGGCCACCTTCGAGGACGCCGGCACCGAGGCGGTGGCCCTGGGCTCGCTGCGCCGTGACGAGGGCGGCCCCACCCGGTTCCTCACCTCGCTCGCCGAGGGGTACGTGCGCGGCCTGCCGGTCGGCTGGGACGCCGTGTTCGCGGGCACCGGAGCGCACCATACCGACCTGCCCACGTACGCCTTCCAACGGGAGCGGTACTGGCTGGAGACCACCGCGGGGCAGGCGGGCGACCCCGCCGGGCTCGGGCTCGGTGACACCGGCCATCCGCTGCTGGGCGCAGCGGTACGGCTCGCGAGCGGCGGCGAGACGCTGCTGACCGGCCGTCTGTCGACGCGGACCCACACCTGGCTGGCCGACCACGCCGCCCACGGCACCGCGCTGCTGCCCGGCAGCGCCTTCGTGGAGCTGGCACTGCGGGCCGCCGAGGCCGCCGGATGTGAACACCTCGCGGAGCTGACCGTGGACACCCCGCTGGCGCTGCCCGCGACCGGCGCCGTCCAGATCCAGGTCACGGTGGCCGCCCCCGACACCTCCGGCGACCGGGCCCTGGGCGTGTACGGGCGCGCCGAGGGCTGCGAGTTCGACGCACCGTGGACCCGGCACGCGACCGGTGTGCTCGCGGCCACCGCGCCGGAGGCGCCGGCGGTCCCGAATCCGGCGGCCTGGCCGCCCGCCGACGCGCAGCCGGTCAGCGTGGCCAACTTCCGCACCCGGATGGCCGACGCGGGCCACACCTACGGCCCGGCCTTCGACGGCCTGCGCGCCGTGTGGCGCGTCGGCAAGGAGTACTACGCCGAGGTGGCGCTGCCCGAGGAACGGGCCGCCGAAGCGGCACGGTTCGGCCTCCACCCCGCCCTGCTGGACGCCGCGCTGCACCCGGCGCTGCTGGAGGCGCAGGGCAGCACCCTGTGGTCGGAGTGGACCGGGGTGACGCTGAGCGCCGTCGGCGCGAGCATCCTGCGCGTGCACATCCGCCCGGCCGGCGACGACGGTGCGGTGACCGTCACCGTCGCTGACGCCACCGGCGCGCCCGTCGCCTCCGTCGACGCCGTGGCGCCCCGGCCGGTGACGGCCGAGGAGATGCGCGGCGCGGGAGCGTCCCGCGCCTCGCTGTACCGGGTGGAGTGGTCCCCGGTGCCCGCGCCCGGCCAGACCGCCGACTGGGTCATCCTCGGCGACGACCCGCTCGGGCTGACCGACGCGCTGGAGGAGTCGGGCGCCTACCCGCAGATGTACCGGGACCTGGACGCGCTGGCCGAGGCTGTGGACGCCGGGCTGCCCGCGCCCGAGCTGGTCGTGGTCTCCCGTGGCGGACCCGCGCGCACCGGCGGCGACCTCACCGGCGAGGCCCTGGAGTCGGCATCCCGGCTGCTCACCCTCGTCCAGCAGTGGTCGGCCGACGAGCGGTTCACGGACTCACGCCTGGTCGTCGCGACCCGGGACGCAGTCGCCGCGTGCGCCGCCGACGCGGCGGCCGACCTGGCGTACGCACCGCTGTGGGGGCTGGTGCGGTCGGCGCAGGCCGCGCACCCCGGCCGCTTCGCGCTGCTGGACATCGACGTGGACCCGGGCTCCCTCGCGGTGTTCCCGAGTGCGGTCCCGGCGGTCATCGCCTCCGGCGAGTCCCAGATCGCCCTGCGGGCCGGTGCCGTCCTGGTACCCCGGGTGGTGCGGGCCGCCGCCGGCGGCGCCGCCGCCCCGTCCTGGAGCGACCGCGGAACCGTGCTGATCACTGGCGGCACCGGTGGCCTCGGCGGCGTGCTCGCCCGCCACCTGGTCACCCGGCACGGAGTACGCCACCTGCTGCTGGTCAGCCGTGGCGGCCCCGAGGCGGCCGGCGCGCGGGACCTGGAGCGCGAGCTGACCGCCATGGGCGCGACCGTCACCGTCGCGGCGTGCGACGTCTCCGACCGGAACGCGCTCGCCCGGCTCCTCGCCGGCATCCCCGCCGAACACCCGCTGACCGGTGTGGTGCATGCCGCGGGCGTGCTCTCCGACGCCCCCCTCGAATCGCTCTCCGGCCAGGACTTGGCCCGGGTGTTCGCCCCCAAGGTGGACGCGGCGGTGCATCTGCATGAGCTCACCCGCGACGCCGAGCTGACGGCGTTCGTGCTGTTCTCCTCCGCGTCGGGTGTGCTCGGCAGCCTCGCGCAGGCCAACTACGCCGCGGCGAACGCCTTCCTGAACGCGCTCGCCCAGGCCCGCCGCGCTCAGGGGCTGCCCGCCCAGTCCCTGGCCTGGGGCCTGTGGGCAGGGAGCAGCGCCATGGGCGAGGCGGCCGACACCGCCAAGTTCGCGCGGGCGGGCATCCTGCCGATGTCCGAGGACGAGGGCACGGGGCTGTTCGACGCAGCGGCGGCCCTCGACGAAGCCCTGCTGATGCCCGTCACACTGGACACCGCCGCGCTGCGCACCCGCGCCGCCGACGGCACCCTGCCGGACCTGCTGCGCGGCCTGGTGCGCGCGGCGCCCGCCCGGCGCGCCGCCCGGGCGGCCGAGCGGGAGTCCGGCGAGGCGGGCCTGGCGCGGCGGCTGAGCGGGCTGTCCGCGGCGGACCGACACCACACCCTGGTCGAGCTGGTCCGGGGCCATGTCGCCTCGGTGCTCGGGCACGGTACACCGGAGGCCATCGAGCCCGACCGCGCGTTCAAGGAGCTCGGCTTCGACTCCCTCACCGCGCTCGAACTGCGCAACCGGCTCCAGGCGGCCACCGGTCTGCAACTGCCCGCGAGTCTGGTCTTCGACCACCCGACGCTGAACGCCACCGCCGGGTTCGTCCTCGAGCAGCTCGGTCCGGAGGGGGGTACGGCCCTGCCGCCCGCCCTCGAGGAGCTGGAACGGGTGGAGTCCGTCCTGCTCGCGGTGGCGGCCACCGACACCGGGACACGCCAGAAGGTGACGGCCCGGCTGAACGCCCTGATGTCGAAGTGGAACGACGCGGGCACGGGCGGCACCGCCCAGGCGGCCGACGGATCCGACGAGGACCTCGGCTCCGCCTCCGACAGCGAACTCTTCGCGCTGCTCGACGACGAACTGGACACGCCGTGACCGCGGCCCGCGACGCCCTCGGCAACCGGCTGGACTCGACCATGGATAGGTGTAACGCCTGATGGACAGCGAAGACAAGCTCCGCGAGTACCTCAAGCGGGCGACGGCGGATCTGCGCAAGGCACGCAGGCGCGTGCGTGAGTTGCAGGAGCCGCAGCCCATCGCCATCGTCGGCATGGCGTGCCGCTACCCCGGCGGCGCCTCCTCGCCAGAGGAGCTGTGGGGCATGGTCGCCTCGGGCCGCGACGCGATTTCCGACTTCCCGGACAACCGTGGCTGGGACCTGGAGGGGATCTACGACCCCGATGCTGACGCGGAGGGCAAGACGTACGTCAGGCAGAGCGGATTCCTGCACGGGGCGGGCGACTTCGACGCGGACTTCTTCGGCATCAACCCCCGTGAGGCGTTGGCGATGGACCCCCAGCAGCGGCTGCTGCTGGAGACCTCGTGGGAGGCCCTGGAACGCGCGGGCATCGCGCCGACCTCGGTGAAGGGCCAGCGGGTCGGCGTCTTCGTCGGCGCCGCGACCATCGACTACGTCACCGGCCGCCAGCGTGTCCCCGAGGGTCTGGAGGGATACACCGGCACCGGCTCGTTCGCCAGTGTGATCTCCGGCCGGGTCGCCTACGCCCTCGGCCTGGAGGGGCCCGCCGTCTCGGTGGACACCGCGTGCTCGTCGTCGCTGGTGGCGCTGCACCTCGCCGTTCAGGCGCTGCGGGACGGTGACTGCACGATGGCGCTCACCGGCGGCGCGGCCATCATGCCCACCCTGGCGGGATTCGTCGCCTTCAGCCGCCAGCGGGTGCTGTCCCCCGACGGCCGGTGCCGCTCGTTCGCGGCCGGCGCCGACGGGTTCGGCCCGTCCGAAGGCGCCGGGGTGCTGCTGCTGGAGCGGCTTTCGGACGCCCGGAGGCGTGGCCACCGGGTGCTGGCGGTCATCCGCGGCACGGCGATCAACCAGGACGGCGCGAGCAACGGCCTGACCGCCCCCAACGGCCCCTCCCAGGAACGCGTCATCCGTGACGCGCTGGCCACCGCCCGGCTCTCGGGCGACCAGGTGGACGCGGTGGAGGCACACGGCACCGGTACCCACCTCGGCGACCCGATCGAGGCGCACGCGTTGCTGGCCACATACGGGCAGGGACGGCCCGAGGGCAAACCGCTGCGGCTGGGCTCGGTCAAGTCGAACATCGGACACGCCGCCCACGCGGCCGGAGTCGCCGGCGTGATCAAGATGGTGATGGCGCTGCGCCACCGCGTACTGCCGCGCACCCTGCACGTCGACGCCCCCTCGCCGCACATCGACTGGTCGGCCGGTGCGGTGGAACTCCTCACCGAGCCGATGCCGTGGGAACGCGACGGTCACCCGCGCCGGGCCGGTGTATCGGCCTTCGGCATCAGCGGCACGAACGCGCACGTCATCCTCGAAGAGGCCCCGGAACAGGACGACGTGCACCCGGCGGAGCCGGCCGGATCCCAGGACACGCCGCCCACCGCCGTGGCCACCGCCGCGCCGACGGGCACCCCCCGGCTCGAACTGCCGGTCGTGCCCTGGCCCGTCTCGGCCAGGAGCGACGCGGCCCTGCGCGCCCAGGCCGGCCGGCTCGCCTCGTACGCCGCCGGCCGCGAGGACCTGTCGCTGCCGGACCTCGGCTGGTCCCTCACCTCCACCCGGGCCGCGATGGAGCGCCGGGGCGTGGTGCTCGCCGCCGACCGCGACGACGCGCTGCGCGCGCTGGCCGCCCTCGCCGAGGGCGTGCCCGTGGCGAACGTGGTGACCGGCGCCGCCCGAGCGGGCGCCCCCCGCGTCGCCTTCGTCTTCCCCGGGCAGGGTTCGCAGTGGCGGGGGATGGCGGCGGAACTGCTCAAGTCCTCGCCGGTGTTCGCCGAGCGGCTGGCCGCGTGCGACGCGGCGCTGCGCCCGTACCTGGGCCGGTCCGTGACCGAGGCGGTCCGCGGCGAGGGCGACGCCGCCGATCTCGACGACGTGGTGGTCGTACAGTCCGCGCTGTGGGCCGTGATGGTCTCGCTGGCCGCGGTGTGGCGGTCGGTGGGTGTGGAGCCCGCCGCCGTGATCGGCCACAGCCAGGGAGAGTTCGCCGCCGCCGCCGTGGCCGGCGCCCTGACCCTGGAGGACGCCGCCAAGGGCGTCGCACTGCGCGCCCGGGCCATCGCCGAAGGTCTCTCGGGCCGTGGTGGCATGGTGTCGGTGCCGCTGACCGCCGACGAGGTACTCACACGCATCGCGCCATGTGCGCCGCGTGTCTCGGTGGCCTCCGTGAACGGCCCGTCCTCCACTGTGGTTTCCGGCGAGCCGGAGGCGCTGGACGAACTGCTCGCGGCCTGCGCGGCCGACGGTGTGCGCGCCCGCCGTATCGCCGTGGACTACGCTTCCCACTCCGCCCAGGTCGAGGCCATCCGCGACCGGGTCGTCGAGGCGCTGAAGGACATCCGGCCGCGCACCGCCGACATCCCCTTCTACTCCACCGTCACCGGCGGCCTCTTCGACACCGAGGGGCTCGACGCCGAGTACTGGTACACCAACCTGCGCCGAACCGTCCGCTTCGACGAGGCGGTCCGCGCCCTGCTGGCCGACGGCTACCGCTTCTTCGTCGAGTCCAGTGCCCATCCGGTGCTGACCGTCGGCCTCCAGGAGACCTTCGAGGACGCGGGCGCCGACGCCTCGGCCCTCGGCACGATCCGCCGCGACGACGGTGGCGCCGAGCGGTTCCTCGCCTCGCTGGCCGAGGGGTACGTCCGCGGCCTGCCGGTCGACTGGGACGCGGTGTTCACCGGTTCCGGCGCGGCCCGCACCGAGCTGCCCACCTACGCCTTCCAGCGGGAACACTTCTGGCTGGACGCCGAGTACGACACGGCCGACGCCGCGGGCCTCGGCCTCGACCCGGCCGGCCACCCACTGCTGGGCGCTGCCGTCCAGGTGGCGGGGGAGGACCAACTGCTGCTCACCGGGCGCCTGTCCCGGCACACCCACCCGTGGCTGGCCGACCACGCCGTGGGCGGGATGATCCTGCTGCCCGGGACCGCGTTCGTGGAGCTGGCGCTGCGCGCCGGCGAGGAGGCCGGATGCGCCGCCCTGGAGGAACTGGCCCTGGGTGCCCCGCTGGTCATCCCCGAACAGGGCGGAGTCCTCGTGCAGGTCTTGGTAGGCGCCCCCGACGAGTCCGGGCGCCGCACCGTCGCCGTGCACTCCCGCGCCCAGGACACCGGAGACGGCGCGCCGTGGACGCGCAATGCCGTGGGCACCCTGGTGGCGGAGGCCGCCGACGCGGGCCAGAAGCTGTCCGTGTGGCCGCCCGCCGGCGCCGAGCCGGTGGACCTGGACGGCTTC
The DNA here is from genome assembly GCF_002154605.1 of Streptomyces milbemycinicus. Taxonomy (GTDB): domain Bacteria; phylum Actinomycetota; class Actinomycetes; order Streptomycetales; family Streptomycetaceae; genus Streptomyces; species Streptomyces milbemycinicus. Next base: position 16,358 of record NZ_MUNE01000148.1, read on the forward strand.
TACGACCGGGCCGTCGGCTCCGACTACTGGATCGGCCCGGCCTTCCAGGGCCTGCGGGCCGCGTGGCGGCGCGGCGACGAGGTGTTCGCCGAGGTCGCGCTCGCGGACGAGCTCCGGGGCGACGCGGACCGGTTCGGCCTCCACCCGGCGCTGCTGGACGGAGTGTTCCAGGCGATGAGCCTCGGCGGCTTCCTGAAGACCGCGGGCAGCGCGCTGATGCCGTTCAGCTGGCGGGGCGTCTCGCTGCTCGCCCAGGGGCCCAGGACGGTCCGCGCCCGGCTGCGGTCGGCGGGCACCGACGCGGTCGCGGTGGAGGTGGCCGACGCCTCGGGCGCCCCGGTGGCGTCGGTGGAGTCGCTGGCGTTCCGCCCGGTCTCCGTGGATCAGCTTCGCCGGGGCCAGGACGGCTACGACAACTCCCTGTTCCGGCTCGACTGGAAACCCCTGCCGCTGCCCGCGTCCGACGCCTCCGCGACGGCTCAGGCGTGGCCGCTGGTCAGCGCGGGGGAGATCCGGCCGTCCTGGTCGGAGGGGTTCATGGCGGCTGGCGCGTCCATCCACGCGGACGTGGACGAACTGGGCGCGGCGATCGACGGCGGCGGCCCCGTACCGGAGTTCGGCGTGCACTTCCGGCCGCTGGGCGGCGGGGTCGGCGTCGGCCTCGCCCGCCGGGCGCGCGGCGCCACGGTCAGGGGCCTGGCCCTCGTCCAGCAGTGGCTCGCCGAGCCCCGGCTGACCGGTGCGCGGCTGGTCGTCACCACCCGCCGCGCCGTGGCCACCAGCGAGCACGAGATCGTGCTGGACCTGGCCAACGCCCCGCTGTGGGGCCTGATCCGCTCCGCCCAGTCCGAACACCCCGGCCGCTTCCTGCTGGTCGACGTCGACAACGAGGACGCGAGCCGCGCGGTCTTCCAGTGGGCGGTCGCCGCCGCGGCCGAGGCGGGCGAGGGACAGGTGGCGATCCGCAAGGGCGAGGTGCTGGTCCCACGGCTGGCCCGGGTGCGGCCGCAGGACGGCTCGAAGGACCCGGCCCCGCCCGCGTTCGCCGAGGGCGGGACCGTCCTGATCAGCGGTGCGTCCGGGTCGCTCGGCCTGATGGTCGCCCGGCATCTGGTCGCCGAACACGGCGTACGCCATCTGCTGCTGCTCAGCCGCCGCGGCCTGGAGTCGCCCGGCGCGGCCGAACTCCAGGAGGAGCTGGCCGGCCTCGGCGCCACCGCCACCTGGGCCGCGTGCGATGTGGCGGACCGGGACGCGGTCGCCGCCGCGCTGGCCCTCGTCCCGGACGAGCACCCGCTCACCGCGGTCATCCAGTCGGCCGCCATCGTCGACGACGGTGTGGTCGAGGGCATGACGCCCGAGCGCGTGGAGCGGGTGATGGCCGCGAAGGTCGACGGCACGCTGCATCTGCACGACCTCACCCAGGAGACGGACCTCGCCCAGTTCATCGTCTTCTCCGCGGGCGCGGGGCTGATCGGCAACCCCGGCCAGGCCAACTACGCCGCGGCCAACGCCTTCCAGGACGCCTTCGTCACCCACCGCAGGGCCCAGGGGCTGCCCGCCATGGCGGTCGCCTGGGGCTACTGGGAGGCTGAGAGCGGGCTGACGGCCGGCATGAACGACGCGCAGATCGAACGGTTCCGGCTCGGCGGCGCCCAGCCCATGTCCGCCGCGCACGGGCTCGGCCTGTTCGACCTGGCCCGGGCGTACGACCAGCCGCTCGCGCTCGGCTCCAAACTGGATCCCTCGGTCCTCCAGGCCCAGGCCGCCGCCGGAGTCCTGCCCAGGCTGCTGCACGGGCTGGTACGGGCCCGGGCCCGGCGCGCCGCGGACGGCGCCGCGCCCGCCGAGGCAGCGACGCTGCTGCCGCGGCTGGCCGCGTTGCCCGCCGAACGCCGCCTGGAGACGCTGACCGAGACGGTGCGCGGCCACGCCGCGGCCGTCCTCGGACACAGCACGGTGGACACGGTCCGGGCCGACCGGGCCTTCCAGGACCTCGGGTTCGACTCGCTCACCGCCGTGGAACTGCGCAACCGGCTCAACGCCCTGTCCGGACTGCGGCTGCCCGCCACGCTGATCTTCGACTATCCGACACCGGACGCGCTGGCCCGGTACCTCCTCGCCGAGTTCACCGACGAACTCGGCGGCCCCCCCGGCGGCGCCGCGGCCGGCGATATGCCGGACGCGACCGAGGAGGCGGAGGTCAGGGCGGCGCTCGCGGCCGTCCCGATCGGCGAACTGCGCGCCGCGGGTGTCCTCGACACCCTGCTGCGCCTCGCCCGCGACGGCGCGGTGCGGACCGCGGCCGACGAGGGCCTCGCGGCAGCGGACGAAGCGCACGCCATCGCCACGATGGACGTGGGAGACCTCGTACGCATGGCGCTCGAAGACACCGACAACTGAGACACCCCTTCACGAGGAGCGCCGATCATGGCAGAACCCGCCGCAACTTCCACCGAGCAGATCGTCAAAGCACTGCGGTCGTCGCTGGCCGAGACGGACCGGCTGCGGCGGCAGAACCAGAAGCTGACCGCCGCGTCCAGGGAGCCGGTCGCCATCGTCGGGATGGCGTGCCGGTTCCCCGGCGGGGTGACCTCCCCCGACGGGCTGTGGGACCTGATCGCCTCCGGTCGGGACGCGATCTCCACGCTCCCGGACGACCGCGGATGGGACGTCGAAGGACTGCTGGCCGACTGCCTCGGCCCGTACGGTGAGCACGGTGGCGCCGACTCCTTCCGGGGCGGATTCCTGTACGACTGTGCCGAGTTCGACGCGGAATTCTTCGGCATCTCCCCGCGCGAGGCGCTGGCGATGGACCCCCAGCAGCGGCTGCTGCTCGAAACCTCCTGGGAGGCGTTCGAGCACGCCGGCATCGACCCGTCCGGGATGCGCGGCAGCTCCACAGGCGTCTTCTACGGGGCCTCTTACGCGGGGTACGGCATCGACACGGACCGGATTCCGGAGGGTGTCGAGGCGTACTCCATGACCGGCTCCATCACCAGCGTGGCGTCCGGGCGCGTCGCCTACGCCCTCGGCCTCGAGGGCCCGGCCGTCACGGTCGACACCGCCTGCTCCTCGTCCTTGGTGGCGCTGCACCTGGCGTGCCAGGCGCTGCGCGCGGGCGACTGCTCGCTCGCGCTCACGGGCGCGGCGATGGTGATGCCGAGCCCGGTGGAGTTCTTCGAGTTCAGCAGGCAGGGCGTGCTCGCCTCGGATGGCCGGTGCAAGCCGTTCGCCGCCGCGGCGGACGGCACCGGATTCTCCGAGGGAGTCGGCGTCCTACTGGTGGAACGGCTCTCGGACGCCCACCGCAACGGGCATCCGGTGCTGGCCCTGGTGCGCGGCTCGGCCGTGAACCAGGACGGCGCGAGCAACGGGCTGACCGCCCCCAACGGCCCCTCCCAGCAGCGGGTCATCCGTGCCGCGCTCGCCAACGCCCGCCTGAAGCCCGACGACATCGACCTGGTCGAGGCGCACGGCACCGGCACCACCCTCGGTGACCCCATCGAGGCCCAGGCCCTGCTGGCCACGTACGGACGGGGCCGCTCCGAGGACCGCCCCCTGTGGCTGGGCTCGGTGAAATCCAACCTTGGCCACACCCAGGCAGCCGCCGGCGTGGCCGGTGTCATCAAGACGGTGCAGGCGCTGCGCCACGGGATGCTGCCGAAAACACTGCACGTGGACGCCCCGTCACCGCAGATCGACTGGTCCGCCGGCGCGGTCCGGCTGCTGATGGACGAGGCCCGGTGGCCAAAGCGGGACCGGCCGCGCCGGGCGGGCGTCTCCTCGTTCGGCGTCAGTGGCACCAACGCCCACGTCATCGTGGAGGAGGCCCCCGCCGAGGAGCCCGATGGGCGGGCTCCGGCCGCCGAGGAACCGGTGGCGCTGTGGACCGTATCCGGGCACACCGAGGCCGCGATGCGCGACCAGGCACGGCGGCTGCTGAACCATGTGCGCTCCCGCCCCGGCCTGCGGCCGGTGGACATCGGCTACTCCCTGGCCACCGGCCGGGCCGCCTTCGACCACCGCGGCGCGGTGGTGGCGGCCGGCCGGGAGGACACGCTGCGGGCCCTGACCGCGCTGGCCCAGGGCGCCGAGGACCCGGCCGCGGCCGCCGGCGTGGTGAGGGCGCGCGGCAAGGCCGTGTTCGTCTTCCCGGGCCAGGGCTCCCAGTGGGCGGGCATGGCCGCCGGACTTCTCGACTCCTCCCCGGCCTTCGCCGAACGCTTCACCGCGTGCGCCGAGGCGCTGCGGCCCTACACCGAGTGGTCGGCCACCGATGTGGTGCGCGGCGCACCGGGCGCCCCGCCGCTGGAGGGCGTGGACGTCATCCAGCCCGTGCTGTGGGCCGTGATGGTCTCGCTCGCCGAGCTGTGGCGGTCCTCCGGGGTGGAACCCGCGGCGGTGGTCGGCCACAGTCAGGGCGAGATCGCCGCGGCCTGTGTGGCCGGTGCGCTGTCGCTCCAGGACGCGGCCAAGGTCGTGGCGCTGCGCTCGCAGGTCGCCCTGGAGGCGCTGTCCGGGCGCGGCACGATGGTCTCCGTACGGGCGGGCGCCGCCCGTGTCCGCGAACTCATCGCCACCGGGAGCCCTGGGCCGACCGTCGCGGTCGTCAACGGCCCCTCCTCGACCATGGTCGCGGGCGACCCCGAGGCTCTCGACGAGCTGGTGGCCCGCTGCGAGGCCGAGGGCGTACGGGCGAGCCGGTTCGCGGCCGCCTACGCATCCCACTCGCCCCATGTGGAGGTCGTACGCGACCAGCTCGTCAGCCTCGTCAAGGACATCGAGCCGCGCCGCGCCGCCATCCCGTTCTACTCCTCGGTCACCGCCGGGCCGCTCGACACGAGCCGCCTGGACGCCGAGTACTGGTACGCCAACCTCCGGCAGCCGGTCCGCTTCGACGAGACGATCGGGGCCCTGCTGGCCGACGGCCACGGCTTCTTCGTCGAATGCAGTCCGCACCCGGTCCTCACCGTCAGTGTGCAGGAGATCTGCGACACGGCGGGAGTGGACGGCGTCGCTGTCGGCACCCTGCGCCGGGAGGAAGGCGGCATCGTACGGTTCCACCGCTCGGTCGCCGAGGCCGTCGTGGGCGGTCTCGTCCCGGACTGGAAGACCGCGTACGCCGGCACCGGCGCACGCCGCGTCGAACTGCCCACCTACGCCTTCCAGCACGCCCACTACTGGCTGGAGAACGGCCCCGGCACCACCGCCGATGCCTCCGCCCTCGGTCTCGCCCCCGCCGGCCATCCGCTGCTCGGCGCGGTCGTACGAACGCCCGGCCACGGCGGAGTGGTGCTCACCGGCAGGATCACCACCCGCACCCAGCCCTGGCTGGCCGACCACGCGGTGCTCCAGGCCGTGGCGGTGCCCGGCACCGCACTGCTGGAGCTGGCGCTACGGGCCGGCCGCGAGGTGGACCGCGATCGGGTCGAGGAGCTGACCGTGCGGGCCCCGATGCCGCTCCCCGGCGGGGCGGGCCTGGCCGTCAGCGTCGTCGTGGCGGAACCGGTCGAGGAGGGGCGGTATCCGGTCGAGGTGTACGCCAGAGCGCAGGACACCCCGGCGGACGACGGCCAGTCGTGGACCCACTGCGCCACCGGCCTGCTCGGCCGCGGCGACGCACCCGCCTTCGACCTGCGGGCCTGGCCCCCCAAGGGCGCCCGGCCACTGGATGTGACCGGGCTGCGGGAGCGCGCGGCGCGCGCCGGATACCACTGGGGACCCGCGTTCCGCGGCCTGCGCGCCGCCTGGACCGTGGGCGAGGAGGTGTACGCCGAGGTCGTGGCCCCCGACGGGCTGCCCGCCGCGCCGGGCTTCGGGGTGCACCCCGCCCTACTCGACGCCGCGCTGCACCCGCTGTACGCCGAGGCGGACCAGGCGGCCCTCCCCGCCGCGTGGCGGGGCGTCACCCTGCACGCACCCGGCTCGGGGACGCTGCGGATACGGCTGTCCCCGGCGGCCGGCGCACCGGGCGACGACGCGTCGGTGGCCGCCTGGGTGGCGGACGCCGAGGGCGCGCCCATCGCCTCCGTACGCTCCCTGACCCTGCGCCCCGTCGACCCTGAGGAGTGGGCAGCGGCGGCGGCCCGTGCCGCCGCTGACTCCCCGCGCGGCGGCGCGGAGCCGGATGCCGCCCGGCGGCAGCCCGGGGCGGCCGACCGGGAGCGGCTGGCCGCCCTTCCCGAGCCGGACCGCACGGCCGCCCTCACCGGGCTGGTCCGGGCCCGTATCGCCGACATCCTCGGTTATCCCGGCCCGGAAGCCGTCGCCCCGGACCGTGAACTGGCCACCCTGGGCTTCGACTCGCTGACCGCCGTCGAGCTCAGGAACCGGCTCGGCGCGGCCACCGGGCTGCGGCTGCCGGGCACCGTCGCCTTCGACCACCCCACCGCCGGTGCGCTCGCCGCTCACCTGGCCGGCCGGCTCGGCGCCGGCGCCGCGGGCGGCGACACGGCCCCGGCGGCGGCCGGTGAGCGGGAGGCCGGGGGGAACGAGGGTCTCAGCGCCCTGTTCCTGCGGGCCTGCGCCGAGGGGAAGTTCGTGGCGGCGCACAAGCTGATGGCGGGCCTGGCCGCCTTCCGCCCCACCTTCGGCTCGGCCGCCGAACTTCCCGACGGCCCACGCTGGGTGACGCTGCGCCAGGAGACCGGGACGGCCGGCGCGGAGCTGTTCTGCTTCCCCTCCTTCGTATGGCAGCAGAACCTCTACCAGTACGCTCGGTTCGCCGCCGGATTCGAGGGCCGCCGAGGTGTCTCGGTGATCACCTTGCCCGGCTTCGCCGACGGCGAACCGCTGCCCGCCTCGCTGGAAGCGCTCGCCGACGTGCTCGCCACGGCCGTCCTGCGGGCGGCGGACGGCAGACCGTTCGCGCTGGCCGGACACTCCGCGGGCGGTTCCATTGCGAGCGTGGTGGCCGCGCGCCTGGAGTGCGACGGCTCCCCGGCCCGAGGGCTCGCCCTGCTGGACACTCCCACCTGGGGAGCACCCAACGCGATGAGCTCACCCGAGTGGATGACTGCGATCCACGGTGCGCTGGCGGCCCGTCAGGACCGGATCGCGACCGCGGGCGACGGTGAGGCATGGGTGACCGCCCGGGCCTGCTACGCCACCTTCGACTACGCGGTACCGGAGCTGGCCACGCCCACGCTGCTGGTGCGGGCCACCGAGCCCATGGCCGGTTTCCGGCCGGAAACCGACGACTGGCGGCCCTCGTGGCATCTGGACCACACCACCGTGGACGTCCCCGGCGACCACTTCACGATGCTCGAGGCCGCCCATGCGGCCCGCGGCGCCCGGGCCGTCGACGACTGGCTGCGCGGTCACCGGCCCTGTCACGCACACGACGCACAGAAATGAGAACACGATTATGACCGGATGGGACCGCAAAGCCGGGCCCTGGCTCACGCGGTACACCCCGGCGTCGGCGGCGGGGAACCGCACCCAGCTCATCTGCCTGCCGCACGCGGGCGGCTCGGCCACCTTCTTTGCCACTTTCGCCCGGGAGATGCCCGACTCGGCCGAGGTGCTGGCGGTTCAGTACCCGGGCCGTCAGGAACGCCGCGCCGAGCCGTTCGTCGACTCCCTGCCGGAGCTCGCCGACCACGTGGCCGACGCCCTCGAACACGCCGGGGACCTTCCCCTGGCCCTGTTCGGCCACAGCATGGGCGCGCTGCTGGCCTGGGAGGTGGCGCGCCGGCTCCAGGACCGTGGCTCGGGCCCGGCCCATCTGATCGTCTCCGGGCGGCCGGAACCGGCCCTGCACAACGAGGTGCGTCTCCATTTGCGCAGCGACGCCGAGCTCATCGCCGACCTGCGCCACCTCAGCGGTACGGCGGCGGGTCTGCTGGCCGACGACGGCATGCTGCGGATGGTGCTGCCCGTGCTGCGCAGCGACTACAAGGCAGTGGACGGCTACCGCTACCGTCCCGGGCCCCCGCTGCGCTGTCCGGTCAGCGTCTTCCTCGGTGCCGACGACGCGTGGGCGGACCGGGAGCGGGCCGAGGGATGGCGTGCGGTGACATCGGGGCCGGTCGTCTTCCGCACCTTTCCCGGAGACCACTTCTATCTGGCCGCGCAGTGGCCGCGGATCGCCCGGGCCGTCGCCGATGCGCTGATGTCCGTCCCGACCGGCTGACCGGCCCACACCCCAGATCCTCCCCTTCCGGAAAGGAATGTGAGACAACGATGGCCGAACACACCAAGGCCGTGGTCCTGGGGGCGGGCATGGCGGGCATGCTGTCCGCCACCGCGCTGGCCCGCCACGTCGACACCGTCACGGTGCTGGACCGCGATCGGCTTCCGGGCAACTCCGAGCCGCGCAAAGGTGTGCCGCAGGCCCGGCACACCCATGTGCTGTGGTCCGGCGGGGCCCGGGTCATCGAGTCGCTGCTTCCGGGCACCACCGGCCGGCTGCTGGACGCGGGTGCCCACCGCATCGGCCTGCCGGAGGACCTGGTCTCCCTGACCGCGTACGGCTGGCAGCAGCGCTTCCCGGAGACCCAGTTCATGATCGCGGCCAGCCGGGCGCTGCTGGACTGGATCGTGCGGGACCAGGCGGCGCGCGACCCCAAGGTGACCGTGCTCGGCGGCATTGACGTCATCGGGTTGCGCGGCGACGCCGAGCGGATCACCGGTGTCACGTACAAGCCGCGCCGGGAGGGCACTGTCTCGGTGCTGGAGGCCGATGTGGTGGTGGATGCCACCGGCCGCGGCTCACCGATGAAGCGCTGGCTCACCGGGCTCGGACTGCCGCCGGTGCAGGAGGATGTCATCGACTCGGGGATGGCGTACGCGACCCGTATTTTCCAGGCCCCGGAGGGCGCCCGGAAGAAGTTCCCCCTGGTCAGCGTGTACGCCGATCACCGGGCCGGAATACCGGGCCGCAATGGCATCCTGCTGCCCATCGAGGACGGCCGCTGGATGGTGACCCTGTCCGGCACCCGCGGCGGCGAGCCCCCGGCCACCGAGGAGGGTTTCACGGCGTATTTGGAGACCCTGCGCCATCCGCTGCTGGCCGAACTGGTCCGTCGCGCCGAGCCGCTGACCGGCGTTCAGGCGTCGCGTTCGACCGCGAACCGCCGCCTCTTCTACGATCGGCTCATCGACTGGCCCGACGGGCTGGTGGTGGTGGGGGACGCGGTGGCCGCCTTCAATCCCGTCTACGGCCACGGCATGAGCGCCGCGGCCCTCAGCGCGGCAGCGCTGGAATCCGCGCTGGCCGAGACGGGGGTGAAGCCGGGCCTGGCGCGCGCCGCGCAGCGGGCCATCGGCACGGTGGTGGACACTCCGTGGTCGCTGGGCACCTCACAGGACATCTGCTATCCGGATGTCTACGCCCGGACCGAGGACCCGCGGCTGACCCGGTACGCCGCCGAGCGGCGTGCCCAGGGTGATCTGATCGGCACCGTCGCGCTGGCCGACCCGATCGTGTGCGCGGCCGCCATGCAGGTCAATACGCTCTCGGGGGCGACCGACGCGCTGGAGTCCCCAGAGGTGCAGGCCGCGCTCGGCAGGGCGGGGGAGTTGACGCACGCGACGGAGCCCACGCTGAGCGGCGAGGAGTCGCGCGTGTCCGGACTTGTCGGCGATCAAGGGCCGGGCAGCGGCCCTTGACGGAATTTTGACGCGGCCAGGAGCGAATTCCCGCTCCTGGCCGCGTTGTTGCGCTTTCCTCTCGCCCCATCTTGTGATTACAGTAATAACTGAAACTTCTAGCAGTTACTGAAAGTTGTAGGAGGTGCTGCATCATGACGTCCACCGCTGACCAGGAGCCGGATCCTGACCTGGAGAAAGTGCAAGCCTGGATGGAGCGTGTGGCGGCTTGGTTCATGCACCAAGCGGGCTGGGCGCCGATCATGGGACGGACCATGGCTTGGCTCATGGTCAGTGACCCGCCGGAGCAGAGCGCCGCGCAGATCGCCAAGGCTGTCCAGGCCAGCAGAGCCTCCCTGACGGGCACTCTGCGACTGCTCACCGAGGCCCGGATGGTGCAGGCGATGACCCGGGCCGGCAAGCGGGCGACCTATTACCGCATCACTGAGGACGCCTGGTCCGGCGTCCTGAAGAGACGGCTCGAAAGCATGACGTCCTTCGTGGACATCACGGCCGAGGGCCTGCGGCTCTTTCCCCACGGTGGGCCGGGGGCTGCGCGCATCAGGGAAACGCACCGGGTGTTCGAGTGGCTGAACTCCGAGGCCGGACCCATGTGGGAGCGCTGGGACGCCCTCAACGGCGGCGTTCAGCTCGAAGAACACAACGACGAGGACGGGACTGGGATGTCGTCATGAGTAATGAGGAGACCCGGAAATGGTGGGCGCTCGGCGCCATCGGGGTCAGTATGCTCACCGTCGGTGTGGACGCCACCATCCTCAATGTCGCGCTACCCACAGTCAGCGCCGACTCGAATGCGTCACCTTGTGGTGTGCGCACGCGGGCTCCGCGGGACAGCTGATCACGGCACGTGCGGTGCTGGGGCTGGCAGCCGCGTTCCTCATCCCCCGTCCACCTCCGTCCTGCTCAACCTCTTTGAGACGGAGCAGGAGCGGAACAAGGCCGTCGGCGTCATCGCCGTCTCACAGATGCTCGGGCTGCCGCTCGGGCCCATTGTCGGCGGCGCGCTGCTCAACCACTTCTGGTGGGGTTCGGTCTTCCTCATCAATGTGCCACTGGTCCTGGTGGGCACCGTCGCGGTGACCAAGCTGGTGCCCGAGTCGCGCGGGTCGCAGGACACCGGCATCGACTTCGTGGGCGTCCTGATCTCCAGCGTCGGCCTGACGGCGTTGACCTTCGGCACCATCGAGGCCGGTGAGAAGGGCTGGGGCAGCACCGAGACGGTGATGTCGCTGCTCGGCGGCGCGCTCGCGCTGATCCTGTTCGTGGTGTGGGAGGCCAGGATCGCCGCCGCGGGCCGTGACCCGCTCGTCGACCTCACCCTGTTCCGCGGCCGCGGCTTCATCTGGGGTTCGATCCTCAGCACCATCGTCAGCTTCGCGATGTTCGGCCTCATGTTCGCCCTGCCGCAGTACTTCCAGGCGGTCAGGGGGCGGACGCGCTCGGCACCGGTCTGCGGATGCTGCCCCTCATCGGCGGACTGCTGGTCGGGGCCGGCGTGAGCAACAAGCTGCCCGCCGAAGCCGGTCCGCGGGCCGCGCCCGCCCTCGGCTTCCTCCTGGTGGGTGCCGGCCTGTTCATGGGCACCTACACCGAGACCTCCACCGGCTACGGATACGTGGCCACCTGGCTCGTCGTCATCGGAGCTGGACTTGGTATGACCATGACCGGTGCGATGTCGGCCGCGCTGAACACACTGTCCAAGGAGCGCAGCGGCGTCGGCTCCGCCGTCGTCCAGGCGCTGCGCCAGGTCGGTGGCGCGATCGGCGTCGCAGTGCTCGGCTCGGTCGCCAGCTCCGGCTACCGCGGCAACCTCGACCTCAAGGTGCCCCAGAAGATCGAGGACGCGGCCGGCTGCAGCGTCTCCACCGGCGTGGCGGTGGCCTCCAAGCTGAAGGACGTGCACATGCTGGCGGCCGTGCGCGACGCCTTCGTGGACGCGATGCACACCCTGCTGCTCGTCTGCTCCGGCATCGGCGTCGTCGCCGCCCTGCTCGCCCTGGCCTTCATGCCCAAGCACGCGGCCCTGCCCGCGGACGCCGAGCCCCGCGGGACGACACCAACCCGTAGGAAGACGACAAGGAGACCAGCGACTCGGCCTCCTGACCCCAGGCCCCTTGAGGGCCCAAAAACGCCGCGGCACCGCTATTCCCCCGTATAGGGTGCCGCGGCATTTCTTTTTTACTCCTTCTTCTTGGTCGGCTCCTTCTTCTTGACCGACTACTCCGCGACGTAGGTGACCCGAGTCCAGGTGAAGACCTGCAGATCGACTCCGTCGTGATTGATCGTTTCCGGAGACGGCTCGAAATGCTCGTAACGGTTTCCCCGCGGAAGCTTCAGCGAGATCGCCGCGTCCGCCACATAACGGACGCGTTCACCCTCAGGCAGTTGGGAGGCGGGTCCTCCACGGAGTATCACGTTGGCTTTGGGCATCTGCATGGCGGTCACAGACCCTCCTCCTTGAAGAAACTCTTCGGGCCAAGGCTTGACCAAGTCCCACTGCCTGGCAAACCCCTATCCCCCCATACCGTGTTCGGGCCCCGCGACGCACGGGTCGAAAGGCGAGGTTAGGGGTACTGACGGTCCGGCGGCCCGGCCTAGTGTCGAGCGGGCCGGCCGCATTACCCACCCATGAATCGGGGCCCTCATGGAAGACCTCATCAGCGCCGCTCTCCGCGACGACGCCACCTCCGAGGAGTTCGCGGGGCTGCCGGTGCCGGAGTCCTACCGCGGTGCTGTCGTGCGCAAGGACGAGGTCGCGATGTTCGAGGGACTGGCCACGGCGGACAAGGACCCCGGGAAGTCGCTGCACATCGAGCAGGTGCCGACGCCGGAGCCGGGCCCCGGTGAGGCGCTGATCGCGGTGATGGCGAGCTCCATCAACTACAACACGGTGTGGAGCGCCATCTTCGAACCCCTGCCCACCTTCGTCTTCCTGGAACGCTACGCCCAGTTGGGCCCCGAAGGCGCGCGTCACGACCTCCCGTACCACGTCCTCGGCTCCGACCTGTCCGGCATCGTCCTGCGCACCGGCCCGGGGGTACGCCGCTGGAAGCCCGGCGACCGGGTGGTGGCCCACTGCCTGTCGGTGGAGCTGGAGAGCGCCGACGGCCACAACGACACCATGCTCGACCCCGAGCAGCGCATCTGGGGCTTCGAGACCAACTTCGGCGGCCTCGCCGAACTCTCTCTGGTCAAGGCCAACCAGCTGATGCCCAAGCCTGCCCACCTGACGTGGGAGGAGGCCGCCTGCTCCGGCCTGGTCAACTCCACCGCGTACCGCCAGCTGGTCTCCCGTAACGGCGCGGGCATGAAGCAGGGCGACAACGTCCTGATCTGGGGCGCGAGCGGCGGACTCGGCTCGTACGCCACCCAGTTCGCCCTGAACGGCGGCGCCAACCCGATCTGCGTCGTCTCCTCACCGCAGAAGGCCGAGATCTGCCGGACGATGGGCGCCGACGCGATCATCGACCGGGCCGCCGAGGACTACCGCTTCTGGAAGGACGAGCGCACCCAGGACCAGCGCGAATGGAAACGCTTCGGCAAGCGCATCCGCGAACTCACCGGCGGCGAGGACGTTGACATCGTCTTCGAACACCCCGGCCGCGAAACCTTCGGCTCCTCGGTCTACGTCACCCGCAAGGGCGGCACCATCGTCACCTGTGCCTCCACCTCCGGCTACCGCCACGAATACGACAACCGCTACCTGTGGATGTCCCTCAAGCGGATCATCGGCTCCCACTTCGCCAACTACCGCGAGGCATGGGAAGCCAACCGCCTCATCGCCAAGGGCAAGATCCACCCCACCCTCTCCGAGGTCTTCCCCCTCGCCGAAACCGCCGAGGCCGTCCGCGAGGTCCACCGCAACCGCCACCAGGGCAAGGTCGGCGTCCTCGCCCTCGCCCCCCAGGAGGGCCTGGGCATAGCCGACCCCGAATCCCGCACCCGCTACCTCCCCCTCATCAACCGCTTCCGCGGCACCGCCGTGTAGGCTCCGGCGCCACGGTTGACAGGTCATCGAGCAGCGAGTCGGCGACCATCTCCTCGACTACCGCTGTGCCCCACTCGGACATCGCGATGGTCAAGGACGGGTCCCAGGGCCAACACCGGGACTCTGTTGGTGATCTTCTGGGGTCATGCGGTGGCCGTGCACAGGGCGTGGAAGCGTGTTGATCGGCGGCGGGTGGTCGTGGGTTCGGCTATCCAGTCGGCGACGCGGGTGAGGTTGCAGGCCAGCGCGGTCAGGATGTGCTGGACATGGGTTCTGGCCAGGCCGCGGTAGCGGGATCGGCGCAGGCCGCAGGTGCGAACGTTCTGGGAGATGGTGGCCTCGATCCCGGCGCGGATCGCATAGCGCCGCTGCCATGCTTCGGTCTGCTGTTCCACCCGGTTGCGGTCTGGATCTCATAGAGTTCACGTGAAGGCAGAAGCGCGAGTGCGCGGGGGCGGGTGGCGGAAGTGGTGCACTGGGGGCGGTCGGAGCAGGCCAGGCAGGTGACCTTGTCGAAACGAACCTGGATGTAGTTATGGCCGTTGATGGGCAGTGGCCCCAGTTCCGGCTGACCTGTCCGCGAGGGCAGGTGGCCTGCTCGTTGTCCCAGTCCACAGCGAAGGCGGACTTGTCGAAGCCTGCGCTTGCCGAATACCTCGTCCGTGCAGGTCACGCTTGGGGTCCACGCCGCGGGCGGCGACCTGGTCGTGAATCAGCCGGCCGCTGCCAGGTGTTCCGGCGTCAACGATGATCGGTTGCCTGCCCAGCAGCAGATAGGCATTGACGGCGTGCCGACCGAACACGGGAATGGCAATGATCTTGGTCGGAGGCATTGAGGAACTCCTCAACAAGCGTGGGGGGCTGGGCCGCAGGGCGATGAGGCGGGGACGCGGTTGGCCCGCAAAGGACATCCCTCACAGCATCCTGAACATTGATCAGATGCCCGACAGGCCCTGGGAGGGGCGGGCGACCTGTGCATCCGTGCCCGGGCCGCCCGACGCGGTCAGCTGAAGAATGGGTCGTCCACGACGTGAACCCAGCCGCCGTCCGGCTGGCGTCGGAGGATCTCGGTGGTGGTGGAGACCACCGGCTCCGGTCCGACCCCGGTGAGGATGGCGTTGTTCGACACCAGGGCGACGTCGTCGGCCTGTCGGATCTCGCGCGGTTCGAGCTTGAGGCGGGCACCGCTGTCGACCATCTGCTGCATGGCCTTGCGGATGGCGTCCGTGCCCACCAGGTGGGTTCCGGGAGTGGGGACGAAGTGGGCGTTCGGCTCGTAGAGCGACACCAAACCCTCGATGTCACCGGCCTCCAGGTACTCCATGTACAAGGTCCCCACCTGCTGGGGCGTCTCGGCACGGCGCCGGGCGGTGACGCCGACCGGCTTGTCGCCCCAGCCGGCCGCGTCGATCAGGTCGTACCAGCTGGGATAGGCACCGTAGGGCAGGTGGCGACGCAGCAGGTCGCCAATGAAGGTCGTCGGGGACGCCTTGTGGGGCTTGGTCTTGGCCTGGGTGATGATGGCGTCGCTGAACCCGTAGGCCAGGTCCTGACGCGGCAGCAGGGCGTGCACTTCGTCGGCGAGGCCGGGCGGAAGGCTCTCACGCTGGATTCCGAGGATGTCGGTGCCGATGCCCGCCTGGGCCAGCGCCACCTCCGTGCCCTTCCGCTCGGCGATGCCGTCCGAGGTGTGCAGAGCGATGGCGTCCCAGGCGACGGCGATACGCCGTTCCTCGACACCGCGCTCGCGGAGGAATGCCGCTGCGATGTCGGCGCCTTCGACTTCGAAACGCTGGTCGCCGTTGCTGCCCTCCTCGCTCAGTCCCATGTCGTGCAGGACGCAGCTGACGAACAGCAGTTCGTCGTCGTAGTCGGTACCGGCGCGCAGACCCTGGTTCTGGGCATGGGCGCGGGCGAAGACGTAGCTGCGGACGCAGTGATCGTGAATGTAGGCAGGCGTGGCCTGTGCCGCATAGGCGTATGTGTCCCGGGCGAGGCTCGTGTCGGGGAGGTCGAGCTGCTCGAAGACGGACAGGTGTGCGTCGGTGGTCATGATGTGTCTCCTTCTTTTGGGCCCCGGTCCGGGGCAGATCGGCACGGTGGCCGGGCAGCACGCTCACGCGTGCCGGGTATGGGGGTGCGGCTGCACGGCACGCGGAGTGACAGCCGATCGCCACACGGGGGATGTGCGGCTGGAGTGCTGTGCTTACAGCTGGACGACGAACGCGCCGATGTGCGCGGCCACCTGGTCGGGCACCTCAAGGGGCGAGAGGTGGCCGGTGTCCTTCAGGACGGTCAGCGTGGCGGTCGGGATCAGCGGCAGCAGGTGGTCGGCGAGCACGGTCGGCGGGTCGACCTTGTCGTGGCTGCCCGCGAGAACCAGCACCGGCACCTCGATGGCTGAGAGGCCGGCCGACACGTCCTGGACCAGGCCCTGGCGCGGCCACTCGAGACGGGCCTCGTCGCCGCCGCGCAGACTGTCCTCGACCACCTGCCGGCGCAGCTCGGGAGTCAGCCCGCCGCGGGTCAGCATCAGGTCGATGCTCTGAAGAACCGTCTCCTCGTTGTCGTAGGCGTGGGAAACCGTCTCCTGCACCTGCTCGGTCACCCCGATCGGCGCGGGCGGCGCGGGCGCCACGAGGACGACTCCCCTCAGACCGGCGGGCCTGCGTGCGGCCAGCATCTGAGCCACCTTGCCACCCATGGAATGCCCGACCAGTACGTAGCGGGAGTATCCGAGCGCGTCGACGACCCGCTGCGCGTCGTCCGCGAGCTGCTCCAGGTCATAAGGTCCCGGCACGCTCGTGGAGTCGCCCCATCCACGCTGATCGTAGGCCATGAAGCCCTGCCCGGGATCCAGACGCCGCAGCACCGGGATCCAGGTGCGCCGTGAGCCTCCCCAGTAGTGCAGGAAGATCAGTGCCGGGCCGTCACCCTCGCGGACGTGGGCGTACACCTGGCCGCCCTGCACGTCGAAGAAGCGACCCACCACATTCTGCAAAGTCATTGCCGGCTCCTCGTCCACGGCCGGGGCTCTCGGACCGCTCCACCAGTGTGTGGAGTCGGCTGCCCCGCGCTCGCTCTTCGATCCTGCTCCGGAACCTCCCTTCCAGGCCACGGCTCATCTGCCAGCATTCGCATCTTTTGGGCCAGAACGGTGCTGGTGAGCCCTTGCTTTCCGGTCACACGATCAGCGGCTTGATCAGGGGATTTATCCCAGGAACATCCCTGAGTCGGGGCATGGCGACTCCCTGGCCCTCGCTGCGACATTGGTGTCGGACGTAATATTGCAGCCATGAACAAGCACCGGGTCATGGTCCTGGCGGTCGACGGCGTGCTGCCCATGGATCTGGGGATCCCCACGCAGATCTTCAACGCCCGTCCGAACACCCCCTACGAGCTCACCGTGTGCGGCGACACGGAGGAGGCCGTGACCGCGAGCGCCGGTTTCACCCTCGGGCTGACCGCGGGTCTCGAGGCGCTCGCCGAAGCGGACACGATCATCGTCCCGGGCTTCGAGGACTTCCGGCGCCCTCCGCGTCCACGGGTGAGGGCCGCTCTCAAGCTCGCCGGCCGCGCCGGGATACGCATCGCTTCCATCTGCACCGGAGCCTTCGCCGTCGCCTCGGCAGGACTGCTCGACGGCCGCACCGTCACCACCCACTGGGCCAAGGCGGATGACCTCGAAGAGCTCTACCCCCGGCTGCGCGTCGACCGCAACGTCCTCTACATCGACAACGACACCATCCTGACCTCCGCGGGCTTCACGGCCGGCATCGACCTGTGTCTGCACCTGGTCCGCAAAGACCTCGGCGCAGCCGTCGCGAACGACATCGCCAGGGACATCGTCGCTGCCCCACACCGCGACGGCGGACAGGCCCAATACATCAACAGGACCCTCCCCACCCCCCAGGCCACCACGCTCGCCGACACTCGTGAATGGGCCCTGCTCCACCTCGAAGAAGACCTCACCATCCCCCACCTCGCCGACCATGCCGGCGTCTCCCCACGCACCCTGACCCGCCTATGGCGCCAGGAAACCGGCGTCAGCCCCCACCAATGGCTCCTGACCGCCCGCATCAACCGCGCGCGAGAACTCCTGGAGGCCACCGACCTCCAGGTGGAGCAGATCGCCGTCCGGTGCGGACTCGGCAGCGGCGCCAACATGCGCGCCCGCTTCCGTGACACCGTCGGCAATACCCCCACGGCCTATCGCCGCACCTTCCAGCACCAGGCCGCCTGAATGCGAAGGCCAGACTGCGCGGGTCAGAGTCCGTCGACCCAGGCGCGCGTCCGCCCCGGCAGTGCTCAGGGCAGGAAGATCGCCTCACGGTAGGGCGTCGAGAAGGCTCGTGGCCCGTACGGGCATGATCGCGCACCTTGGCCCTGTGCGGCAGTCCGGGCAAGGTCGGCGGCAACCCTCACCGACCACTGGTCTACCACCGAAGGCTCCAGCGCGTGTTCTACACCTCCGCGCTGGTCAGCGTCCGCTACGACCCGAGCTCGCGGAAGTTCTACGACCGCAGACGCGCCGGAGGGAAGAAGTACCTCCAAGCCGAGCTCGCCCTCGCCCGTTGGCGCGTCAACGTCCCGTGGGCCCTGATCCGTGACCGAAGGTGCTACGAAGTGGCGCCCCCTGTGGCTGCGACCGCTTGACAACAACATCAGGAAGCGAAGGTGCGGCGGTAGCTCGATGGGCTGGTCCTGGTCATCGCGGTGAAGTGGATTCGCAATGACTCCGCGGAGCCGAAGCCGCATCGGTGGGCGATGTCGTCGATGCCGAGGCGAGTGGTCTCGAGGAGTTCGCGCGCGCAGGCTACGCGTTGCATGGCCACCCAGTTCATGACGCTCGTTCCGGTCACGGCCCGGAATCTGCGGCGCAGGGTTCGTGTGCTCATGTGGCTGTGCCGGCTGACCGACTCCAGGGTGAGCGGCTCGTCGAGGTGTTCCAGGATCCAGGTGATCACGTCGGTGATCTCGGAGTCGCCGCCGGGCGGGATGTGCTCGATGAACTGGGCCTGTCCTCCTTCGCGGTGGGGCGGGCTGACCAGGAAGCGGGCCATCGTGTTCGCGGCGGCTTGACCATGGTCGAGCCGCAGGAGATGTAGGCACAGGTCGGTTCCGGCGAGGACACCCGCGGAGGTGAAGACGCCGGCGTCCTCGACGTAGAGCTCCGCTTCGCGGACCGTGACCGACGGGTGGCGGTCTCGCAGCAGGCCGGCCCAGCGCCAGTGGGTGGTGGCGCTGCGGCCGTCCAGAATCCCGGCCGCAGCCAGGGCGAAGGCGCCCGTGCAGATCGACACCATCCGGCTGCCCCGGTTGTACGCGTCACGCAGCCGTTCGACCAGCTCGGCGTCCGGAGACTCGGTGGGGTCTTGCACCCCGGCGACGATCACGGTGTCCGCCGTGTCCAGCCGGTCGAGCGGCTCGACCTCGCGGGGCACCAGCGAGTTTTCCGCGGGAACCGCACTCACCAAGGTCAGCTCGTAGGGGGCGCTGCCGGGCCAGCAGGCGGTCACCCAGTCCGGCCAGCGGCCGAACACCTGCTGGGGAACGGCTACGTCCAACAGGACGTAGCCCGGCTGCACCACCACTACGACCTTGGCCGGATCTTTGGGATTACTGTCCATCTGGCCATCGTACGGTGTCCTCGGTCTTCCTAGGCTGGTCGCGTCACGCCGATCGCGATTAATGAGGAGATACGCAACATGTACGTAGTCGTCGAGACGTGGACACCGAAGCCCGCGTTCCTTCGCCGCCGACGAGGAGGCGCGGAACGACCTGTTCACAGGGATTCAGGAAGCCATGAAGCAGCTCGCGGAAATCGGATTCGTGACGCTCGGCTGGGGCAGGGTGGAACCGGCCGCGCATTCCGCGTCCTATGAGTGGTTTGCGGTCTGGCAGGCCCCTTCGAGGGAAGTGGCAGACGTGTTCCTGAGCGGTGTCGAGAGCTCCGGCTGGTACACCTACTTCGAGCAGTCCAACGTCGTGGGTGAGCTGCGGCCGGCCGATGCGGTCATCGCCGAGCACCTGGCACTGAAGGCTGAGGCCAAGTGAGCGTGCTCGAGAATGTGCCGGAGGAGATCGGAGGCTGGCCGCGTACGGCGGCCACGGAGGCCGCTGTTGCCTTCACTGCCGAGCACTCTCCGGAATGGCTGCTCAACCACACTGTCCGCAGCTACTTCTATGCTCGCAGTATCGCCACCGCCAGGAAATCCAGGGCAGGAAGATGACCCGATAGATGATGGGGGCACCACCCGGTCGATTAACTCGTCGCCGTTGAATATGCTGCCGGGCCAGGCGGCGAATTCGGGCGCCTCTGCCCGCCGGTCGCGCAGGCAGTCCGATCCGTCGACTGAAGGGTCGCTGAACGTCCTGAAGATCCTCTTCAGCGCCTGGCCCGACCGGTCAGGCAAGGTAGAGGGCATGCGTGTGCTGGTGATGGACGACGACACCCGTCTCGTGGAGCTGCTCCAACAGGGCCTTCGCGCAGAGGGTTTCGCGGTGGACGCCGCGAGCGACAGCCTTGATGGTCTCGCCAAGGCAGCAGCCGACAACTACGACGTGATCATTCTCGACGTCATGATGCCCGGCCTGAACGGCTACAAGGTGTGCGCCCATCTGCGTTCGATCGGCGACAACACCCCGATCCTCATGCTGACGGCGAAAGACGGTGAGTACGACGAAGCGGAAGGACTGGAGACCGGGGCCGACGACTATCTGACGAAGCCCTTCTCTTTCGTCGTCCTCACCGCCCGGCTGCACGCCCTGATACGTCGCGCGCGCCCGGAGCGGCAGGTCGTCCAGCACTTCGGGGACCTGGAGATCGACACAGGAGGCCGCCGCTGCCGCCGCGCAGGCACGGACATCGCCCTCACTCCTCGCGAGTTCGATGTTCTCGCGCTGCTCACGGCAACACCGGACATCGCCATCAGCAAGGCCGCCATCCTGGACCGGGTCTGGGACAGCGCGTACGAGGGCGGCCCGAACATCGTGGAGGTCCACGTCAGTGCTCTTCGCCGGAAAATCGACCGACCCTTCGGCCGGGCCAGTATCGAAACCGTGCCCGGCGGGGCCTACCGGCTCCGCTCCGACGGAGCGTGACCGCGGACACCGCCGACGCCTGGGGCTGCGGCCGCAGACCGTGCGCGTCCGTGCCACCGCCGCCGTCGCACTGGTCGCCAGCCTTGCCCTCGCCGCCTGCTCGGTGGTCCTGCTCTACGCCGTCCACACCAACCTGGTCGCCTCCGCCCAGAACGCGGCTCGTGACCACGTCGACAAGGCAGCCCACCAACTCGGCTCAGGAACACCTCCGGCCGACGTACAGGCCGCCCTGCCGGACATCATCCTGGACACCGCGCCCACTGCCGATGCGTCGTCCACTGCGTCGGCAGACCAGGGTGCCAGTGCCAGTGTGGGCACGCCCACGGGGCCGATCCTGGTGCAGGCCTTTCCGAACCGTGCTCCCGCGCATACCGCCGTCATCACTCTGACCTGGGCCCTGGTCCCCTGTACCGCCCTGCTGGTCCTGCTGGTGGCCTACCTGGCGTGGTACGCCATGGGCCGGGCACTGCGACCGGTGGAGAACATCCGTGCCGAGTTCGCCGACATCACCGCCCACAGTCTGCAGCGACGCGTCCCCGTCCCCGACTCCGACGACGAGGTCGCATGGCTGGCGGAGACGATGAACGGCACTCTCGATCAACTCCAGCGTTCCGTCGGCCGCCTGCGGACCTTCACCTCGGATGCCTCGCACGAACTGCGTGGCCCCCTCACCACCCTGAAGGCCCGTCTCGAGCTGGCCCTGGCCCGTCCCGACCGGGCTGAATGGACCGCGGTCGGCAGCGAGGCGCTGCGCGACACCACACGTCTTGAGGACATCGTCGCCGATCTGCTGCTCCTTGCCCGCCTGGACGCCCGCCAGCCCCTGAAACTCCAACCTCTTCGCGTGACTGACCTCTTGCGACGGACCCTCGCCGAGCGCTACCCCGGTCAACCTGTCGTCCTCGTAGCGGACTCCGACCCCGATGAGGCGGTCCTGGGCAGTCGTACGGCACTCGCCCGCCTCTTCACCAACCTCCTCGACAACGCTCTGCGCCACGCACACAGCACGGTGACGGTGGAGGTGCGTCACACGGAGCACGAAGTGGTCGTCGAGGTGAGCGACGACGGTCCGGGCATCCCCGAACCCGACCGGGAGAGGGTCTTCGACCGCTTCACGCGTCTGGACAACGCCCGTACCCGCAGCGAGGGAGGCACAGGTCTTGGCCTCGCTATCGCCCGCGACATCGCGACCGCTCACGGGGGGACGCTCACTGCCGAACCACCTCGGACCACTGACGGGGGTGCCCGTCTGCTCCTGATCACCGCCAGGCAAGACCAACCGCACAGCACATCGCGGCCGCGCGACTGAAGATCGGACGCGTGTGAGGGCGCGTGAGTGGGTGCCGTGCTCAAGGCCCCCGTGGCGTCGAGAGTCGAGAGAGGTGTTCTGCGCTCTTTACGGCCCCGCGGTCCGGAGAATGGTTCATCGCCCATTCATGTGAGAGACAAGCGGCCGATTGATCATCGACGCTGGATTCAGATCCGGTGTCCGTGCGAAGCCGGACACGGCTGGACGGGCGCCCTGGTTAACGCTCGTGGCGGCTCACGGCGCTGGAACGGCATCCCAAGGGTGACCGCGTGCCTCCGGTACCCCGGACCGGGGACCCAGGCACGCTCCGGTGAGAGGTGGATCCGGTGGAAGGGACAGCTCCGATGGCGCTGAACTACTCTCAGGCGCCGACCAGAAAGGTGACCGCCGCCAACGGAATGGAGTACGCGTACCGTGAGGTCGGCGAGGGCGGAGTGCCCCTGGTTCTGTTGGTGCACTTCAGGGGCAACCTCGACAACTGGACCCGGCGCTGGTGAACGCGCGGTGGGCTGCGGGGTCGGCGCTGCTTTTGACGGGCCCGGCGGTGTGCTGGTGAGCGCAGGCGACAGTGGAGTCCACCGCGACGATCCAGCCGAGGTTGCCTTCGGTGTCGGCCTGGGTCGGCAGAGCGGGCCGGTCCGGTACTTGAACGTGATCGTGTCGACCCCGCCACCGCCCACCCCCGCCCTGGCACCCGGTCGGGTGACACGGGTGCGATCCGTGCCCACTGGGCGTCAGCCAACGGCATGCAGCCGGTGGAGCGCACCACCAGCTTGGCCAGACGCCCCAGCTCGGCTGCGATCTGAGGAGTGAGCACGTCGTTGAAAGGCTGGTGCTGAGCGATCTCGGGGGCAAGCGTATCGAGCAGCATGCCTCGCTCGTCGCCATGACAGCTCAGAACGAGATGATCGGGTTGGCTTAGTGTGCCGTTCAGCACGTCGGCGAGATGGCTGGGAAATCCGACAGGCAGCAGCCGGACATCGGCACCGTACTCAGCGAGGAGACTGCGCAGCGCATAGGGCTCGCCCCCCGGTGGCCCCGATCGCAACCAACGCTTGCCGCTGGCCCGCTGGGTGCCGGCCACCGCCCGGTTGACCTGCGGAGGGATCAGGGTGTGTGCACAGCAGGTCCTCTTCGCGGACCTGCTCGTAGTAGCGGCGGATGTTCTCGCCGAACGCCGGGTCGGCTTGGGCGAACCAGTCGGCGGCGGAAGCCAGCGCCATCAGGGAGCTGTTCATGTAGTCGCTGGTGCGGCCGAGCATGCCGTTGCTGTAGTCGGCCCACACCTTGAACGCCTTGCGCCGCTTGACCAGGTCGTCCGGGGTCTTCGGAGTCAGGAACGAGGTGCCGACCGGTTCGCCGGAGGTGGGGGAGGTGTAGGTCAGGGTGTCCTTGTGCTCGGCGGTCGAGGCGAAGAAGGTCGCGGAGCTGTCCGGCATGAGCCGCGCGGCCGTGTCGGCACTGGTGAACACGCTGGAGCGCGACGGCATGGTGCGGAAGGAGCGCGCGGCCTACGACGGACGCGCCGTGGGACTCTCGCTCACCGATTCCGGCCAGGAGGCGATCACCTCCGCGTTCCTCGCCCACAACAAGCGGGAGCAGGAGTGGGCGGGCGCCCTCAGCGAGGACGAGACCCGCATGCTGGTCGAGCTACTTGGCAAGCTGACCGCCCACTCCGTCGACTTCGACGCCAGGCATCGAGCCTGAGACATCAGGTGCTGAAGGGGATCTTCAGGACGTTCAGCGGATCTTCAGCCGGCAGGGGCGAGAGTTGCCTCGTTCTCGATCCCGAGGGAAACGGGGCCGGACGCGTGCCGGTACCCCTGTCTCCCTCCACCTGCGAAGGAGTTGATCGCATGAAGGTGCGTAGGAACAGCATCTCGCGTCGTCAGGGTGCCGTGATGGCCGGCGCACTGGCCGTGCTGCTCGCCTCGGGCGGGGTTGCCGCTGCGGCCGCGACCGGCAGCAGCACCACCAAGCACCACGGCGCCACGGTCTCCGAGGCGCCCGGCAACCCGCACCCGCAGCACATCAAGCCGGGCACCGCACAGAAGCTGCGCGACCTCACGGTCGTCGAGGGCGGCCCCGTCACGGCCGATGGGCCGTCCGTCGTCGAGGTGCCCGGCGCGAAGCCGAAGGGCTGGGATCTCGGCGAGGCCACGCCGGTGAAGGACGCCCCCGTCGTCGTCGGCGGCGAAGGCAACACCACGCTGCGTTAGCCGCACAGCGACAGGGCAGACGTGGGGCTGCCGTGTCGCAGCCACGGAACGCCCGGCCGGAGACGTCCGGCCGGGCGTTTTGCATGGCATCTGCATGACATACAGCCGACTCCGCCCGAAATCTCGCCCTTCTCCCCTGGGGGGATCGCCGGGCAGTCGGATTTTGACCATGGGGAGTCGTCTGCGTATCCGGCAACGACGGGCTTCTGAGCATAGTTTTGACGGCGTCGGCCCGACCGATACAGAGAGCCGGGTGACGGATTCCGGAAAGGACGAAGCGCGATGAGTTCTGTGGAGCGCATTCGGCTGACGTATGCCTTCGACGCCTACTGCGGCTGGTGCTACGGTTTCGGCCCCGCCTTGCACGAGTTCGCCACCGCCAACGCGGACCGGCTGGAGCTGCGAGTGCTGTCCGGCGGTCTGTTCACCGGCTCGCGCGCACTTCCGGTGTCGTCCTACCCGCACATCCCCGGCGCCAACGAGCGCATCACCCAACTGACCGGTGTCACTTTCGGCGACGGTTACCGGGCCGCGCTGGCGGACGGAAACGTGGTGATGGACTCCGCCGATGCCGCCACCGGCCTGGTCGCGCTGCGCAGCCAGCCAGGCGTGAACGCCCTGGAAGCGGCGGCCGCGATGCAGCGTGCTTGGTACCGTGACGGCCGCAACCTGTCCGCTGCCGGAGTGTACCGGGAGCTCGCGGCCGAGCTGAGTCTGGACGCCGAGGCGGTGGCGGCCGCGTTCGCTTCGCCCGCCGCCCGTGCCGAGGCGAAGGCCGACTTCCTCGAGGTGCGCCGCCTGGGCGTCGATGCCTACCCGACGCTGCTGCTGCACACCGCCCACGGCACCGACCGCCTGGGCGGCCCGGTCGCCTCGGCCGACGCGCTCACCCACGCCCTGGACCAGCACATGGCCGCCACCACGGCCGCCTGAAACCACCCCTCACACAACCCCTCGAAGCGCAGTGCACCCATGTCCAGCCCGACGTATTCCGTTCACACGGCCGACGACACCGGCCTGGACAAGTCGTCCGTCCTCGTCACGGGCGAGCGCGAAGCACTCCTGGTCGACGGCCAGTTCACGCTCGCCGAGCAGCACCGGATCCTGGGGGACGTCATCGACAGCGGCAAGGAGCTGACCACCGTCGTGGTCACCACCGCCGACCCTGATTACTACTTCGGCCTGGAAGTGATCCGCCAGGCGTTCCCGGAGGTGCGGATCGTCGCCCCGCCACCACCGTGGAGCGGATCAAGAGAAGTTGGCAGGGCAAGCTCAAGACCTGGGCACACCTGGGCAAGAACCTGACCACCGAGGTGATCGTCCCGGAGGTGCTGCAAGGAGACCACGTCAGCATCGAGGGCCACGACTTCGAGCTGCGCGGCGGCCACCCCGACCTGGTCTGGCGCACCGAGTACCTGTGGCAGTCCGAGGACCGCGCGGTGGTGGGCGGGGGCCTGCTCTTCGCCGGTCTGCATGCGTGGACCGCCGACACCCCTACGCCGCGTGAGCGGCACGCCTGGGCCGAGACACTGGCCGAGATGGAGCGGCTCGCCCCCGGTTCGTGGTCGCCGGCCACCGTTCCGCCGACTCCGCCACCGATGCTTCGGTGATCGGCTTCACTCGCACCTAACTCGCCGAGTTCGAGGAGGAACTGGCCAAGCACGGCAACGACTCCGAGGCTCTGAAGTCCGCGATGCTCCAGCGTTACCCAGACCTGGGCCTGGCGGTGGCTCTGGACCTGGGCACCAAGGTCGCCACCGGCGAGATGAGCTGGGGCTGACCCATACTCACGAGGGCCCCTGCGCCGGGTGGTGGGCCACCGTGACCACCACCTGGGGCGCAACCGCCGCGGAGTCCGTCCTGACCGGCGGTGTCTTCTTCGCCGCGGCCACCACCGTCCGCTGGGTGATGGTGGGTTCCCCACTCGGCCGGGACCTGCCGGAGCCGCACCTTCGGCTCGAGTTCGTGGCGGTGATCGTCGGCGCGGTGCTCGTGTGGGCGCCGCCGTCTCCATGGGGTCGTCACTCCGGCGGACACCTCAACCCGGCCGCCGCCCTCGGCCTGTGGTTGACAGGCGTCTTCCCCGGCCGCCGACGGTGTACATCGCCCCTGCTCGCTGGTTTCGTAGTCGGCAATGGCCGCCTGGCCCGCCTCGTGTGGGGACCGGCGGCGGATCGACTACGCCGCAGTTGAGTCCGCCCCTGCCTGGCCGGACGCTGCGTTGTTCATCGCCGAAGCCGTGTCCTGAGCGGCGATCCTCGGTGTCACCCTGCTGCTGATGCGAACCGGCCCGCCGGTAGGCGGCCTCTGTGGGTCTCTGTCTATTGGCTCCGCTCGCGGGAGCGGCGCTCACCGCCCAGGTCGCCTGGCGTCGGCCGTTTCGCTCCCGCCATCCTCCGAGGAGCGGCCGCGGACGGTCACACGGAAGGAGATCGGAGACTGGCCGGTGCGCTGGTGGAAGAACTTGCTGAAGTTGGTGGCGCTGGTGAAGCCCAGTTGCGCCGCGACACGGGCGGCTGATTGATTGCCGTGCGCCAGGAGGCGCTTGGCTTCCAGGACGACCCGCCGGTCGATGAACTCCTTCGCCCCCACCCCGGCTCCGGTCAGCGCGGCCCTGGAGAGGGTGCGGGGTGAGTAGCCCAGGGCTCGGGCGTAGTCCTCCAGGCGACGGGTGCGGGTGAAGTCGCGTTCGACCGCGTCACGGAAGTGGAGGAATGTCTGCCCTGGGTCCGGTGCCGGGCTGCCGACGGGCGCGGTGCGCTGCGAAAGGCGCAGCACGAGGACTGCCAGCAGGTGGCGCAACACCGCCAAGTGCGCTTCCAGGGAGATGCCACGCAACGCCTGGAACTCCAGCGCCAGATGGTCCACGGCCATCTCCAGCGCGTGACGGTCCTCGGGACCGGGAACCTGGAGCGTAGGGGCGTACGGATCGTCCATCCGCGCTGCGGCCACGGTGGCCGGATCCAGGAAGTCGCCCTCGAAGAGGACCAGGGTGCCCTCGGCGTCGTCCAGATCACCCCACTGCTGCACCTGACCAGGTCGGGTCCAGAGCCAGGAGCCCGGCTTGAGGGCGTAGCCGGTGAAGTCCACCGTGTGCCACAACGAGCCGCTGGAGAGGGTGATCAGGTGGTGAAACGTGGGTCGCTGCGGTGCCTGCAGCCCTCCTTCGCCCATGTGGACGGCGGCCCGCTCCCGCAGGTCGGCCAGAGAGATGATTTCGATGCCGGCAGGTGTTCCGACGGCGGGAGCGAAGCCGATGTCCGCGATCTCGCGCGATGTGCCCTGTCGTTTTCTCACCGTCACCAGTAGCCACCATCACGCAGGGAACCTGGCCGTTACCAGCTTAACCGGAGTAGCCGTCACACCCAAGTGTCGGATTTTAACCATGATCTGTCAGCCTCCTACCTGGTTCACCTGCGAGGACGCCAATAAGTTGAATCTCGAAGCTTTCATTTTCAAGCGTAGGAGGTACTTGTGACTTCGCCCATCGTGTCCGTTGCCTATCACTCCGGCTACGGCCACACCGCCGTCATTGCCGAGGCTGTTCAGCGTGGTGCCAAGGAGGCCGGCGCCGTCGTGAACCTGATCGCCGTCGGTGAGATCACCGAAGCCCAGTGGAGGCAGCTGGACGCCTCGGATGCGATCATCTTTGGTTCCCCCACCTACATGGGAACCGCTGCCACCGCTTTCCACGGCTTCGCGGAGGCCAGTTCCGAGCGTTGGTTCGGGCAGGTTTGGAAGGACAAGCTGGCGGCCGGATTCACCAACTCGGCTTCCAAGGCGGGCGACAAGCAGTCAACTCTCCAGTACTTCTCGACGCTGGCGTCGCAGCACGGTATGCACTGGATCGCGCTCGGCCTGCCGGGTGGCTGGAACTCGTCCCAAGGGAGCGAGAACGATCTCAACAGGCTGGGCTTCTTCCTGGGTGCCGCCGCTCAGTCCAACGCGGATCAGGGGACCGAGGGGGTGACGGCCAGCGACATTGCCACCGCCGAGGCGCTGGGGCGTCGTGTCGCGGATGCCGCCGCCACGTGGGTGGCCGGCCGCGCCGCACGCGCTGCCTGATCGCGGGCCCTTCGCCCCGGCTGCCGGGTTTCCGTACGGCGCCGGGGCGGGCGGCAGATCCTTGGCTGGGCTGCCGACAATGCGAGTCGACGGGGTCTCCAGTGCGCCGGGGCCGACGAGTGGTACACGCTCACCGGCAGCCCCGCCTGTGCCGTTCGGAATGTCATCGCTGCTGCTCGGGGCGGGTCTGGCGTTCCATCACGGTCTGCTGGAACCCTGTCCGGGTGATCGTCTCTCTGGTGTACCAGGTGGCTCGGAAGCTGCTCGCGTTCCCGGCGTTGCTGTTGCGTCGGGACGCGGCCAAGGACGCGGAACTGCTGGTGCTGCGACACGAGAACGCGGTGCTGCGCAGGCAGCTCACGAGGCCTGTGCGGTACGAGCCGGCGGATCGGCTGTGGTTCGCGGCGCTGTCGCCGCTAATCCCCCGGTGCCGGTAGGCGAACGCGTTCCCGGTGACGCCCGCGACGCCGCTCGTATGGCACCGCAGGCTGACCGCTCGGAAGTGGGACTACAGCAAGCGCCGGGCCAGGCCCGGGAAACCGCCGACCGCGCCTGTGGTGAAGGCGCTGGTGCTGCGGCTGGCCAAGGAGAATCCGCGGTGGGGCTGCCGACGGATCCAGGGCGAACTCATCCGGCTCGGACACCCGGTCGGCGACGGTCTGGGAAATCCTCACAGCGGCAGGCATCGATCCAGCCCCACGCCGGGGAGGCCCGACGCGGCGCGAGTTCCCGACCGCGCAAGCCGAGTCCATCATCGCCTGCGACTTCCTGTACGTCGACCTGATCGACCTGCGCCGCGTGTACGCGCTGCTGTTCCTCGAGCACGACACACGCCGACTGCACATCGCCGGCGTGACAGCCCATCCCACCGGGCCCTGGACGGTGCAACAGGCGAGAAACCTCGCCATCGAGCTGGGTGTGCGGATGGACACGCTGCGCTTCCTGCTTCGCGACCAGGACGCGAAGTACACCGATTCCTTCCACGCAGTCTTCGCAGCCGATGACATCGAGGTCGTGCCGACAACGCCTCGAACGCCACGGATGAACACGCCATGCGAACGGGTCATCGGAACCCTGCGGCGCAAGGTCCTCGACCACCTGCTCATACGGAACGAAACCCATGCCCGACAGATCCTCGACGCCTACGCCCAGCACTACAACCGTCATCGCCCACACCAGGCCCGGGCACAGCTCCCTCCCCTCGCCCACGAACACCCGAAGCCCATGAGCGCTCCGACTACTCACCGGCTCCTGCACACCCGAATACTCGGCGGCGTGATCAACGAGTACAGATACGCCGCCTGACCAGCAGCGACGAGTTTCCGAACGGCACAGGTCGGCCCGGACGACGGGATGGGTAGGTCCACTTCCAGACGATGAGCCGTGCGTGCCAGCGCAGCACTGACCGTGGAGAGACCAGCAAGGCCAGTTGTGATCGCCGCTTTGCGCTGACGAGCGGGAGCAGTGCCGCCATGACGGCCCTGTCGCCCCTCCTCGCATCTCGGGGGAACCTCAATGCTGCCTCAGAACGGATCGCTGCTCCTGAGGTCTGGCAGATCCGAACCAGCAGGTCAGCCCAGGTGACATAATTCCCGGCACCCACAGGCCGCAAGAGGTGGACCATGCGCTGGAAGGCACCCCTGAACGCCTTCCAGGTCGCCTTCGAGGGCCACCTGACCCCGAGCAACAACTGACCACTCACCCACCAAGATCAGCCGTTAAATTGACACACCCCATGACCAGCACAGATGACATTCTCGGCAAGGACACCGCTACGGCTGTGAGGTGACATGGGCAGCCACGGGGCGGGACGGACTCACCCGGCCGCCGCGGACGTGGTGCTGCTCGACCTGGGTCTGCCGGACCTCGACGGTCTCGACGTGTGCCAGAAGTTGCTGAACCCGCAGCGACGTCCCGCTCACCGTCGCGCGATACGTATGGCCGGGTGGCGACCGACAGACGTGCCCACCGGGTCTTTCATCGTCGGACCGGGGGCCGCGTTGGCGCACGTGTCCCGGGCTGGGACGCGGTGGGTGAGGTGAGGGCCGAAGTGGGGGAGTGGGGGGCCTTGAGTGGGCCGCGGTGCTGGTCGTAACTCCGTGCCCTTGGCGGTCTGTCGGCGCAGAAGCACAGCCGGGATCGACAGGAGCTTCCGCGTACCCGACAAGTCAGTGGTCCGCTGTGCCCGCCTCCACGACCCACTTCATGGGCTGGCCTGTTATCGCGGCAATCATGTCGTAGTCCTGGTCGTAATGCAGCACCGTCACCACATGCCGTTCGGCCGCTGCGGCGATCAACAGGTCCGGCATGGACAGCGCGCGGTGGTTGCCCTTGGCGATGGCCTGTCGCTGGACGTCTTTGGCACGGTCCCACACCTCGTCGGTCATCGGCAGGTAGTCGAAGCCGGCCAGGAACCAATGCAGGCGCTTCGCGTCGTTCTCGTTGCGCGCGGAGTACATCACTTCTATCTCGACCGGTCCGCACACAGCCAGTACGCCATCCTCGTGGAGCGGGTCGAGGACCTCCGCCACCTTCGGCTTGCGCCATCGCTGGAGGGCGGAGTTGTCGATCAGGAAGCGCTCACTCACGCCACGTTCCTGCTGTCGGGCTCTGTCCGGCTGTCGTAGGTCAGGTCCAGGTCACCGGACTTGATCGCGTCGATGCCCTCCTGTCGCAGTCGACGCTTGACGGCCTCTTCCATGGCCATGCGCACGGCCTTGGCCTTCGTTTTCACGCCGTACAGGCGCATCGCCTGCTCTACCATCTCATCGTCGAGATCGATCATGGTGCGCGACATCAAGTTCCTCCTGCCAGGCGCAGTGACACCCGAAATGATAGCAGTATGAGGCACTGAAATGGTGTCGTTTTGAGGTCGATGGCCGTGCGGGTATCGCCGAGGGGGTTGGACGGGTCTGTTTCGGGGCT
Organism: Streptomyces milbemycinicus; assembly: GCF_002154605.1. GTDB lineage: Bacteria > Actinomycetota > Actinomycetes > Streptomycetales > Streptomycetaceae > Streptomyces > Streptomyces milbemycinicus. The sequence goes on from NZ_MUNE01000148.1 coordinate 47,583, forward strand.
GGTGATATCGAAGTGGGGGCGGTCGGGGTCCTGGGGCCCGAGCTCCGCAGGCTCGGTGTTCGGGGCGAAGAGGTGCGGGCGATGGCGACGCCGAGCTGGTGAATGGTCGTGCCGTCGGCTTGGAGCGTTGCGTAGCAGGATTGGTGCGCTCGGGAGCCGGTTGCTGGTAGCGGCGTTCTCTTGCCCTGTACGGCGGTGTACGACCTCGAGGCAGGCTGCTACGGTGCGGTACGGATTATCGCGGAGAGTGGTCGCTGGGCTGGGGGTCAAGACGTCCGATGCGGATGATCTGTCAAGCGGCTGCTGCGGGGGCGGGGTTTGTCGGTGCGGGGAATGCGGTTGTTTCGTTGTAGTGGGTGCTGTGGGTGAGGCAGTGGTGGAGGCATCCGAGCAGTCGGTTGAAGAGGTTGCGTTGGGCGGAGGTGTGGCGGTGTTCGGATGCCGAGAATGAACTCGATCATGGAACGGTGGGTGCAGACCTGCAGACGGGAACTCCTGGACCGTACTCTGATCTGGAATCACCGGCACCTGCTCCACGCCCTGCGCGAGTTCGAGCAGTTCTACAACGGACACCGGCCACACCAGGGCATCGCCAACGCCCGCCCGCTGCACCCGTTACCGCCAGCGATCGCCGATCCGGAGAAGATTACCCGCCTCAACATACGACGTCGTGATCGCCTCGGCGGCATCCTCCGCGAATACCGACATGCCGCATGACCTGGGCGGATGAGGTTTCCGGCAAGCGCAGTGCTGGGCGTGATGGGGAAGACCTTGGCCCAGCGGCGGCGGGGGATTAGGGAGGACAAGGAGGCGAACCACAGGCGGTCCGCGGGTTCGTACCGTACTCGTCCTTGTAGTTGGCGTCGTAGCACGGCGTTTTCATGGCGCAGGACGAGTAGTTCGGCCTCCTTCGAGGTGTCCCGCCGCAGAAGCACCGTCGGGACGGCGAGAAGGCGTCGAGTCACCTGGTACAGGAGCGACACGATCATCCCAGCATGGTCGCAGCTCTCTGCGCGCCGCGTGGGGCGTTGGACCAGCAGCGATGAATAACCGAGCCCCACACCCGACAGCAGGAGGGACCCCAGCAGTCGGCAGAAGATCAGGTAGAGCAATCGCAGCCCCACGATCAGCGATCATGCCCAAATTCGGGCCATCGCAAAGCACCAGGTCAGCCGTTATACGGCAGTAATGACACCCTTCAACTCGGTGGGCTGCTCAACGAGTACCACGCCATGCCGCCCCGGCTGCCTCATCATCCACAGGAAATGCCCGGCTCAGCAGCCCGATCGTGAATATTGACAACTTTCAAGGGCAGTCGCAGCAGCACCGGACGAGATTTCTGGCACGTACACCCTACAGGTCGAGCTCCAGCACGGGGGAGGCGGACCGGCTCACGCAGATCATCATCGTGGTGGCGGTGGGACGTTCGGACGGGTCGATCACCGTGTCACGGTGGTCGGGGATCCCGGCCGTGACCGATGTTTCGCAGCTGCCGCAGTAGCCCTCTTCACAGGAATAGGGCACGTCCGGCAGCTTCTCGCGGACGACGTCCAGCACGGAACGGTCGGCGGGCACGGTCGTCCGCACCCCCGAACGGCGCAGCACCACCTCGAACTCACCCCTCTGCGAGCCGGATCGCTCCGGGAGCCCGGAATCGGCGGGGGCGAAGCGTTCCAGGCGAGGCGTCCGCACTGGGTCCGCGGCCCGGCACAAGGCCGTCACCGCGTCGAGCATCGGTTGCGGGCCGCACGCGTAGACGGCGTGAGCGGGCGGGGATGCGGCGAGTTCGGCGGCCAGGTCCGGCAGACCCGCCTCGTCCTGCGGTACGAGTAGCACCCGGTCCCCGCCCAGCGCCACCAACTCCTCGGTGTACGCCAGACGGGACCGATCGCGGGCGCCCAGGACCAGCCGCCAGGGCAAGCCGCGGGTGGTGAGCTCGCGTGCCATCGGCAGCAGCGGGGTGATGCCGATGCCGCCGGCCAGCAGCAGATAGCCCTCCGCGGGCACGAGCGGGAACCGGTTGACCGGCCCCCGGACCTTCAGCTCCCGGCCCACCAGGGCGGTGTCGTGTATCTCCCGTGACCCGCCGCGCCCGTCGGGCACCCGATGGACCGCGACCGTCCACGACTCGGTGTCCGCGACGTCCCCGCACAGCGAGTAGGCCCGGCGCAGCCCTGAGGGCAGGGTCAGTTCCACGTGTGCTCCGGGTTCCCACGACGGCAGGGTGCCGCCGGCCGGCCGGATCAGCCGCAGTTCCACCACGTCGTGGGCGACCCAGCGGGCCTGTTTCACCAGGAGACGTTCGGTGGTCGGTGAGGTCATGGGGACTCCGTCGGCGCGAAAGGTGTCAGAAGACACGGAAGTACTCCCGTTGCTCCCAGTCGGTGACCTCCTGGTCGAAGCGGCTGATCTCGGCGCGCTTGATGCTCGTGTAGTAGGACACGAAGTCCTTGCCGAGGCGGCTCGCGAGCGCCTGGTCCGCCTCCAGTGCGTCGAGGGCCTCGCCCAGCGAACGGGGCAGCGGTTCGGCCCGGGTGGCGTACGGCTCGTCGGCTGCGGGGCCGGGGTGGATGTCGCCCGCCACACCGTCCAGTCCGGCGGCGAGTTGGGAGGCGAGGTAGAGGTAGGGGTTGGCGGCGGGCTCTCCGATCCGGTTCTCCAACCGCACCGACGCCGGCCCGTCACCGAGCACGCGCACCATCGCCCCGCGGTTGTCGCACCCCCACACCGCGCGGTCGGGGGCCAGCGACAGCGAGCGGAAGCGCTTGAAGCCGTTGAGGGTGGGCGTGGAGAACGCGCTCGTGGCCCGCGCGTGCCGCAGCAGTCCGCCGAGGAAGGCGGTGCCGTACGCAGACAGCGGCGGGCCGGCCGCGGCGCGGCTCCCGTCCTCGGGGGCGAAGACACCGACGCCGTCCCGCAACACGCTCTGGTGCAGATGCCAGCCGCTGGAGAACACCCCGGGCAGATGGGGGCGGCACATGAAGGTGGCGTGGTGGCCGTGGCGGGCGGCGACCTGCTTGACGGCGCCGCGCAGCAGCACCATCGCGTCGGCTGTGCCCAGCCCGTCGGCCGGCTGGAGGGTCAGCTCCAACTGGCTCGGGCCGAACTCCACCTCCAGGCTGCGCAGCGGCAGTTCCAGGCCCTCGAGGTGCGAGCGCAGGAGGTCGAGCATGGGGTCCAGCTCGTCGTACCGCAACTCGCTGAGGTACTGGTAGCCGTGGTTGAGCATGCCGACCTCGGGCGCGGCGCCGGGCTGTCCCAGATCACCGGGGCCCAGCCGGGGGTCGTCCAGCCGGAAGAGGTGGAACTCCACCTCCAGGCCGGTGCGGTACGTCATCCCGTCGGCCTGGGCCAGCACCGAGCGCAGTAGCCCTCGTGTGCAGAGCGGGACCGGCGCTCCGGAGGTGAAGCGCAGGTCACACAGGAGCCAGCCCGTTCCCGGCGACCAGGGCAGCATCCGGAAGGTCAACGGGTCGGGCACCATGACCATGTCGGCGGCGCCGCGCAGTTCGGGCAGCCCGAGCGGCGTCTCCTTGGTGAACAGGGGGAAGACGGTCCGCCCGGAGGTGTCCTTGGCGAGCAAGGACGAGGCGATGCCGGTGCCGTCGCGCAGCACGTTGGGCAGTTCGGCCACGGTGACGGTCTTGCCGCGCAGCAGACCGTGCTGGTCGGCGAAGACCAGGCGCACCACCGTCATTCCACCGGCCGCAGCGCGCTCGCGTATCTCGCCCGCCGCGGCGGTCTGTTCGGCGCTCCACAGGGCGTGGTGTTCGATGAATCCCACGTCGCTCAGCCGTCCGTTTCCAGGGGCTGCGCCCAACTGCTGTCGGCGCGTTGCTTGGCGGTGACGGCGGCCCAGTACTCATGCCAGCCCTCGGTGGGGCCGATGCCGTCGAGGGTGGCCGGGCCCTTGATCCGGGCGGCTTCCTCGGGGGACAGCACCAGGGGCGGGTCGTCGCCGCGTTCGACGGCGGATATGGCCTCGCCGAGCATCCGCCGGTACATCACGATGGCCTTGTCGGAACGGCCCAGGTGTTCGCGGGTGCGGTCCTGGACGGCTCCCTGGCCCTCCACCGCCCACTGGTCGTGCACGTTGATGTCGGTGCCGAGGCCGGTGTACGTGCTCGTCAGCTGTTCCGCCGGGTCGTAGCCGTAGTTGTTCGAACGGCCGTAGCGCGGGCGGTAGTCGGGCAGGGTGACCGCGCCGACCCGCTGCCGGCGCATCTCCTGCCGGTCCACCGGGCCGCCGATGCTGGTGAACAGCGCGTACCAGTAGCAGGACGTGTCGTCGATGGGCACGTGCCACTGGGTGATGGCAGTCTCCGCGTCGAGCGGGATGTGGAAGGCGTGGGGGAAGACCTGGTGGGTGATGCGGACGTGGGTGCGGCTGCCGTCCATCGGCCGGCTCTCGGTGTCGGTGCCGTCGAGGGTGCGCAGGGCGGTGATGCGGATGCCGTACGGGGTGCGGACGGCGTCGATGTCGGGCCGCCCGTACTCGCGCAGGATCTTCGTCATCGGCAGTTCGGTGCCCTGGGAGGCGGCGCGGAACTGCTTGCCGTAGCCGTCCTGGGGATCGTCGTCCTGGAAGAAGCGGTGGAGGTAGGAGGCGTGGGCGGGGTCGATGCCGACTTCCAGGGCCTGGAGCCAGTTGCACTCCAGCAGGCCCTTCCATGCGAACGCGCGGTCGGCGGGCGCCCGGAAACAGTCGAGGGCGGGCAGCTCCGGCGGCTCGCCGGGGCCGAGGTAGCCCCAGATGATGCCGTTCCGCTCGCGCACCGGGTAGCTGCCCAGCGTGACCCGGGACGCGAGCGTGCTGCCTACGGGCTCGGCGGGTGTGTCCAGGCAGGAGCCGTCGCGGCCGAAGAGCCAGCCGTGGAAGCAGCAGCGCAGTCCGCCGTCCTCCAGACGGCCGAGCGACAGGTCGGCACCGCGGTGCGGGCAGCCGCGGTCGACCAGGCCGAGCCGGCCGCCGTCGTCGCGGAACAGCACCAGGTCCTGGCCCATCACCTTGGGAGCCACCAGGGGCCGTATGCCGTCGAGCTCCTCGCTGAGGGCGATGGGCTGCCAGTAGCGGCGCATCCATTCCCCGGCCGGGGTGCCAGGTCCGGTTCGGGTGAGCCGTTTGTTTTCTTCCTCGCGCATCGGACGCCTTTCTGTCCTATTCGGGCCCGTGTGAGAGACGGGCGTGTAACAGCTCGGGGTGTGCAAAGGCCGAGCGGCCCGCGCGGCAGGCATGCCGCCATCGCGGCGTCCGCCGTCAGCATCAGACGGTTTGGGCGGCCGGACCGTCCAGCACCAGCAGCGGAGGCAGGTGCCACGCGTACGTCGTGACCGTCCAGGCCAGGGCGCCCGACACCGCTTCCGGAAGGCGAGAGCGGGCCCGGCGCGGGGGAGGCGCGGACCGCCCGGCCCCCTCGGTCGCGTGGACGGCGTACGCCAGCAGACCCGGCCCCACCCCCGCGAGCAGCTCGAACCGGGCCATCGCCCACAGATGGGCGTCGAAGCCGTCGGCGGGGTGCGCCCAGCGCAGCGGTACGGCCAGCGCCAGCGCACCGGCCGTCGCGGCGAGCAGGGACCGCCACGTCATACGGCGCCGCTCCGGTCGCAGGGCCACCCGGAGGGCGGGCCAGCTCACCGCGAGGGTGAACGCCGACACGGCGGTGACCAGGCCCGGGGCGGCGTCGGCGGCGTGCGTGTGCGGAGCGTGTACCGGCCCGGTGCCGCCCGCCGTCGCGGCCGCGGTGAGCGTCGCGGCCACCGCCACCAGCCCCGCCGCTGTCGGCCAGAGCGGCCGCGGCAGGGCCCGGCTCATTCGCAGCAGTGGTCCGGCGCCCCGGACCCGTGGCCGGCCGCCGCGGGCCGCGGCGCATGGCAGGAGACGGGTGGGGGCACGTCGAGGGCCGGGTTGCGGTCGAAGAACCCGTCGGGCTCCAGCCGCAGCCGCGCCCTGGCCACCGGCATCACCGGCCACTCCTCGGGGCGCGGGAAGTGGTGCGAGCCGACGGTGGCCCACAGCACCAGGTCCGTGCCGTCCAGCGAGCGGTCCTCCTCCTGCCACTTGTGCACGCCGTCCGCACCCGGCTCGGCCTGGTTGGGGTACTCACCGGCGACGAACCGTCGGTCCGGGTCGTAGGCGGTCGCCCACAGCTGCCGGCCCACGAACGGAGCGCGGCGGGCGCACACACTGTCCTCCCGCACCGGCAGGACCGCGGTGTTCTCCAGGTGCACCCGGTACGCCGTCGGTTCGCCCATCCGGTTGCGGGCCTCGGCGCTCTCCACCCGCCAGTGCAGCGCACGCGACGGATCGGTGCGCCGGGCTCCCTCCGCCTCGCTGAGGATGGGGCGCAGCACGGTCCGGGCGGCGTTGCCGTACGGGTCCAGCTCCGGGTCGGTCTCGTGCTCGGCGGTGACCTCGACCAGCCGGTTGCGGGGGCCGTCCACGGCCATGTCGAGGCGGACGCTGAAGAAGTGCTGGTGGTTGGTGACCGCGACGTTCGGGGCGACCCGCCGGGCGTAGGGGGTCTCTTCGCTCTCCGCCACGCCGGTGGCGGAGAGGATGCCGGTCATCTTGATCTCCAGCATCACCGAGCCGTCCTGGTACAGCGACCAGTAGAAGCCGTAGTCGTAATTGGCCACCGTGGCGAACGCGGAGATGATCAGACGGCGGGACCGGCGCACCTCCGTGCGGCCGCTGCGGCCGTCGTGGTGCTTCCACAGGATGCCATCGTCCTCCTCATGCAGGCAGACGGCGTTGGGAATGACCCGGGGGACGCCGTCGCCGCCGAGCACCGCGGCGTCGAAGTAGTGGATGACGCCCAGGCAGTCGCAGCCCAGGGCCAGGGAGTTGGTGAGCGGGCCCGCGCCGTACTCGCCCCAGTCGAAGAAGTTCTTGCGGTATTGAGTGGAGGCGGTGTCGAAGTAGGGGACGTACATCTCGTTGACGGCCGCGCGCCGGATCACCTGCCGCGGGCCCTTGCCACCCGCGTCGAAGGTCAGGTCGTGCAGCACCAGGCCCTCGCGGTGGGTGAAGCCGACCCGCACCGACCAACCCTGCCAGTCGATCCGCTGACCGGTGACGGTGAAACTGGGGCCTTCGGGCTGGACCACCTCCAGGGGCCGCAGACCCGGCCGGGGCGGCACCACTCCGGTGGAGAACACCCCGGACTCCTGCGACAGCGGAACCACGCCGTGGTCCTCGATGTGCAGGATCTCCATGGACTCCATGTCGATGATCGGCACCACGCCCTGCACGGGGCGCGCGTAGCCGTTGTCGTCCTCGGAGGTGCGGTGCCACACGCTGCCCCATGTCAGCCGGCGGCCCTTGTACTCGGGCGGTTCGAAGCCGCCGATCGACTCCGGGTCCACCATCACCAGCGACACGTCGTGGATGCCGCGCAGCGCCAGCGCCCGCTGGAAGCGCGGGTCCGCCCGGCAAGCGGCAGCGGCCTGCCGCGCCTCCTCGGAGGAGCAGCCCGGACTGCGCACATCCAGCTCCCGCCAGGCGGTGCTCCGCGGCGTGTCGCCGAGTTCGAGGCCGACCTCGTACGCGAGGTGCGCGGAGGGGCAGATCACGACCGCGCGGGCCCTCCGGGTGTCGCCGGGGGCGGCACGGCGGGCGTGGTCCTCGTCCAGTGTCACGCCCCAGAAGCGCGCGTCCTCGGTGACCCGGGCGTCGCCCCGCAGGACCTTGGCGGCGGTGGCCAGTTCGGCCGCGGTGAGGGGGTCCAGCGGATGCGGTGCGTCCGCCGGTACGGGCTCGGGGGCGAGGGTGCTCATCGGGGGTTTCCTTCCAAAAATCCGGCGAGGTCTGCCGCGGCGCCGCCGTGGGGCGGGCCGTGGAACACGGTGGCGCCGTCGGCGCGTGGATCGGAGGCGCCGTCCAGCCGGCCGTCGGCGGCCAGCCGCACAACCTGGGTGTGACCGGCCAGGTCGGTGCGGCCGGGAGCGACAACGACCGGTACGTTCGACGGGAAGCCGGGCGTGGCGGCGGGGACGGACCCGGGCTCGGCCAGCAGGGTCTGCGTTGCGTGGCCGATGTCGCGGGCGCCGACCACCCAGCGTGGCCGGTCCAGCACGGCGGCCGGGTCGGCGGCCGGGTCCATCAGATCCGGCACCGTCTGGGCGAGGATCTGCGGCTGGGCCCGGCCGCCCTGGCAGCCGGCCGCCAGCAGCAAGTCGGCGGACCGGCCGAGCACGGGGCACAGGGTGTGCGGGGGCCGCAGCCCGGGGCCGATGAGGGCCGGGTGGCCAGGCAGCAGACTGAAAGCCGAGCCGCGGTTGTGCAGCACGATGCCGGTGTCCGGCTCGCAGATGCCGGAGCCGAAGGTCTGGTAGACGCTCTGGATCAGAGAGACCGCCAGCCCCGAGGAGTCCACGGCGGTGACCGCGACCGTGTCCCCGGCGGGCCGGAACGGCGGCTTCGGCGGCCGCGCACCGGCGAGCGGCGCCGGCCGCAGCAGTCCGTCCAAGCCCACCTCCGTGCCGCGTGGATCGCCCAGCAGCCGGTCACGGGCCGCCGAAGCGTCCTGGCAGCGGGCCGCCAGGAGGCCGGTCCGCCATGGCTCGGGGAGTGTCGCGGCCGCGTCGGCGGCCTCCAGGACGGCCAGCAGGCTCGCGCCCTGACTCGGTGGCGGCGCGGTCCACCAGCGGGTGCCGAACACGTCCAGCGTCAGTGCCTCGACGCTCTCCGTGCGGTGGGCCGCGAGGTCGCTCGCGGTCAGTGGGCTGCCGGCCCGGCGCAGCCCGTCCGCCAGTGCCTCGGCAACCGCCCCCCGGTAGAAGGACGACGGATCGTCCGCCAGCGCACGCAGTACGGCGGCCAGCCGCGGCTGCGGCAGTGGGTCGCCCTCGTCGAGCGGCGCCCCGCCGGGCCCGGTCAGCAGCGCGCTGAGCCCGGGATCCGCGGCGATCCGCGCGGACTGTTCGCGCACGGCGCGCGCCAGCCCCGCCGATACGGTGGCACCCTCCTCCGCCAGCGCGGCGGCGTCCCGCAGGGTGGCGGCCAAGGTCCCCGGTGTGCCATGGGCTTCGGCGAGCTCGGCCCAGCCGGCCACCGCGCCGGGTACGGTCACGGTCTGCGGCCCCTGCGCGGGCATCCGCCGGTCCGCGGCGCGCAGCGTGTCGACATCGACGTCGTGTGCGGCCGCGCCGGCCGACAGCACCGCGCGCACCGTGCCGTCGGGGGAGTGGACGAGTGCGATCAGGTCGCCGCCGAGAGAGCATTGGTGGGGATAGACGACGGTGAGGACGACCGCCGCCGCCAGTGCGGCGTCCACCGCGTTGCCGCCCCGCTCCGCCGCCCGCCGGGCGGCCGTCAGCGCCGCCGGATGCGGCGCGGCCAGGATCAGCCGGGAGGCGGCGGTCACGCCTCGTCCCGCGGCAGGAGCACGGTGCGCGAGGGGGCGGCCTCGGCGCCCTGCAACGGCACCGGGAGGGAGAGCATGTCGTACACCCCGGCCGGCGTATGCAGCAGGTCGACCACCTCCAGGATCAACACGTCTGCGGCGCACAGCAGTTGGTGGGTCGGCCAGTCGGTGGTGTGGGCGACGGCCTCGATGCTCAGGTAATCGATGCCCGCGGTGCGCACCCCGGCTTCGATGAGGCGTTCCGCGCCGTCCGGGGCCAGTCCGACCCACTGCCGGGCCTTCCACGGGCTGCGCAGTACGCCCTCCGAGTTGCTGGTGCGCAGCAGCACGCGCTCTTCGGAGCCGAGGCCGGCCGCGTCGAGGTCGGCGGCGGTGATCTGCTCCTTCACATGCGTCAGGTCCAGCACCCGCGCGGCGCCGTTGAGAGCGGACAAATCGAGCCGGTCGACCGTCTTTCCGCCGTCGATGAAGTGGGCGGGAGCGTCGATGTGCGTGCCGGTGTGGGTACCAATGCGCCAGCGGCTCACATTGGAGGCGTCGCCGGCGGTGCGGGACTCGACGATCTCCACCTCGGGGCGGCGGCCCCAGTGCAGCATTCCGGGGTGGATCGGCACCGACACGTCGATGGCCTTGTCGAAATCCAGATTCATGCACTTACCCCTTATTGGATTCGAATATGATGGAAGTGGATCCAAAAGACCGACCACGAGAAGGGCTTGACCGACTCCGATGACGCCCCAGACTGATGAGGGCCCCCTCGTCGACGACATCGCGGCCCGCATTCGCGCGCGGATCATGAACGGCGAGCTGGCGATCGGCAAACCGTTGCGCCAAGCGGCGCTGGCCGCCGAGTTCGGGGTCAGCCGCACACCGGTGCGCGAGGCGCTGCGCCAGTTGCAGAGCGGCGGGCTGATCGAGGTGCAGCCCAACCGCGGCGCGGTGGTCCGGGTGCCCACGCCCTGGGAGGTGCGCCAGGCCTACGAGGTGCGCGCCGAGCTGGAGGGGCTGGCCGCCCGGCGTGCCGCCTCGCGTATCACGGGGCGTCAGCTCACCGCACTGCGGGAGCACAACGCCGTCCTGCGCGAGGCCGCGGAGCGGGCCGCCGGTGAGGAGGCGGCCGCCGGCAGCCCCGCGACCACGGCGGCCAACGACTGCTTCCACACCGTCGTCTGCGAGGCGGCCGACAACCCTTGGCTGAGCCGGATGATCGACCGGATCAACGAGAGCTTCCCGCGCAATGTCTCCTCGCTCGCCCTCGCCGGTGACGAGCGCCACCGGCAGCTGAACATCCGGCAGCACGAGCTCATCGTCGAAGCGCTGACCGCCCGGGACGCGGACCGTGCCCAAGAGGTCATGCGCGACCACGTCATCAGCTCCGGCGAGCTTCTGACCGCCTGGTACGAGCGCCGCTCCCAGACCGTCTTCCACGGCTGAGACGGTCCCGGACCATCCGGACCATCCGGGCCGCCCGATGGCGCCCCTCACCCGGCACCACCGGGAAGCAGCCGAGCCGGGGACAGGAAGTCCAGGTCCGGGCGGGCGGTCCCGCACACGAGATCGGCCAGTGCCTCGCCGATCGCCGGGCCGAACTTGAAACCGTGTCCCGAGCACGCCGACGCCACCAGCGCCCGCTCCACTCCCGGTACCTCGCCGACCACGAAACGCCGGTCGGCCGTCATGGTGTAGAGGCAGGTCAGGCTCTCGGTCACCGGGCCGGCACCGGGCAGCACCTGGGCCACCGCCTCGGCGAGCAGGGCCAGTTCCGCCGCGGTCGCCGCGGGGCGGGGCGCGTCCGGATCCCAGGCCGGGCCGCTGTCCAGCCCCACTTTGAGGCCGCGGCCACCGGTCGCGGGGAACCCGTACAGCAGCCCTTGCGGCAGATCCACGGAGAAGCTGCCCAGACCGGACGGGCCCAGCGGTCCCGCCAGGTCGGCGGCGAAGTAGGCGTTGACGATGCGGGTGACCGTCAGCCGCGCCGCCAGCGAGGGGACCTGGGCCGCCGTCCAGGGACCGGTGCACAGCACCAGGTGCCGGGTGCGCAGTACGCCGTCGGCGGTGCGCACCACGACCTGGTCGCCGTCCGGCTCCCAGCCGATGACCGGGGTACGGTCCGCCACGGCCGCACCCGACCGTTCGGCCAGCGTCAGCTGGGCCCGCAAGGTCTCCTCCGCGTCGATGATCCCGGCCCGCGGGTCGTGTACGGCGCCGAATCCGGCGGGCAGCCGGAGCCCCGGGAAGATCCGCGCCGCCTCCTCGGGGCCGACCTGTCGGCAGCCGGGGCCGCGCAGCGGATCCGGCCGGTCCATCGGCGCCGCGTACAGACCGCCGGTGATGTCGACCAGACGGGTCTTCGCGGCGTCCTCCAGCTCCTCCCAGGCCCGGTAGGCGGTGTCCACCAGACCGTCCCAGTCGGGATGGGGATAGGCGCGCCGGATCATCCGGGTCGCACCGTGCGAGGACCCGAGGTCATGGCCCAGGGCGTACTGTTCCAGGCCCAGGACATCGAGTCCGCGCGCGGCCAGCCGGCGCAGGGCGGCACTGCCGTGCACGCCGAGGCCGACCACGATCGCGTCACGGCACCGGGTGCCACGGCGTGCCGTGACGGGTGCGGGTGCGGGGACAGCGGCGCTGGACCGACGTGCGGGCTCCCGCGGCGGTGTGGGCGTGCCGTGCAGGCTGACGATCTCCCGCACCGCCTCGACCAGGGCGTCCAGGTCGGCCCTGTCGTTGTAGACGTGCACCGAGGCCCGCACCACCTTGGTCAGGCCCCGGGGATCCATGTCCCAGCGGCCGTGCCCCGCCGGCACCGCGATCAGATGGATCCGGCGGCGGGCGAGTTCTCGCTGTACCGCGCCGGCGTCCAGTCCGTCGACCACGAAGGTGACAATCGCGCCGCCCGCGGCCGGCGGGTCGGTGACGCGCACGCCCGGCAGTTCGGCGAGGTGTTCCCGCAGTGTGGTGGCGAGCGTCGCCAGATGCCGGGAGACGGTGTCCACGCCCAGGGCGGTCAGGTCCGCCAGAGCGGCACCCAGACCGAGGCGAAGGGCGTGTGCGGCCTCCCACAGCTCGAACCGCTTGGCGTCCGGCACCAGTTCCCAGCTCCGCTCGGCGGTCCAATGGGCACCCCGGACGTCGGGTGCCTCGGGGGCCAGCCGGTCCAGGAGGGGGCGGCGGACCGCGAGCAGCCCGGTGCCGCGCGGCGCGCGCAGGAACTTGCGGCCGGTCCCGATGAGCAGGTCGCAGCCGATGGCGCCGATGTCGACCGGGAGCTGGCCGAGCGACTGTGTCGCGTCCAACAGGAAGGGAACCCCGTGCGCCTGGGCCAACGCGCCGATATCGGCGGCGGGTTCGACCAGACCCGAGGAGGTCGGCACATGCGCCGCGGTGACCAGGGCGGCGGGACCGGTGCGCAGCGCCGTCTCCAGTGCCTCCAGTGCCACCGCCCCGTCGGGGCCGTTGGGCAGCAGCTCGACCCGGACACCGTGGTCGCGTTCGGCCGACAGCAGGTGCAGGGCGCTGCTGACGTAACTGGAGCGAGTGGCCAGCACACGGTCGCCGGGGCGCAGCCGCAGCGCCGACACGGCGCGATGCCAGCCGGCCGTCGCGCTCTCGACGAGGGCGACTTCCTCCGGCCGGGCGCCGAGGAGCTCAGCGGTACGTGCGTAGACGGCATCCAGCGCGGGGGCGGCGTCCTTGGCGGCTTCGTAGCCGCCGGACAGGCTTTCGGCGCGCAAGTGGCCGATGACCGTCTCCACGGTGACGGAGGCGGGCAGGGCCGCACCGGCGGCGTTGAAGTGGTGGCCGGTGGCGGAGCCCGGCGTGCGGGCGCGCTCAGCCGCGACCTCCAGCGCGCGGGCGGAGAAGATGGCGGGTGGCGGTGCCGGGTGCGAGGCGGTGGTCCCGGTCGTGGTGGGGGCGCTCACAGGGCGATCGTGACGCTCTTGAGCTCGGTGAACCCGTCGACGGCGGCGTCGCCGAGGTCCCTGCCGAGGCCGGACTGCTTCATCCCGCCGAAGGCCACGGCGGGGTCGAACTCGTTGTAGGTGTTGACCCACACGGTGCCGGCCTCCAGCGCCGCGACCGTGCGGTGGGCGCGTGCCAGACTGCCGGTCCACACACCGGCGGCAAGTCCGTAGTCGCTGTCGTTGGCCAGGGCGATCGCTTCATCCTCCGTGTCGAACGGGATGACCGTGGCGACCGGGCCGAAGATCTCCTCCCTGGCGATCCGCATGCCGGGGCTGACGCCGGTGAACACCGTCGGCCGCACGAACCAGCCCGGTCCGGGCAGCGGTTCGCCACCCGCGGCCACCTTGGCGCCCTCGGCCCGGCCCAGGCCGAGGTAGCCGCTGACGCGGTCGTACTGCTCCTGGGACACCAGAGGACCGATGTTGATGCCGCCCGCCAGCCCGGGGCCGATCCGCAGTGCCTCCACCGCCGGCAGCAGCCGATCGAGCAGCTCCTTGACGACCGGCCTCTCCACCAGCAGCCTGCTTCCGGCGGTGCACATCTGTCCGGAGTGCCCGAACACCGCACGCACGGCGGCCGGGGCCGCGGCGTCCAGATCGGCGTCCGCGAAGACGATGTTGGGCGACTTGCCGCCCAGTTCGAGGGTGAGCCGCTTGACCGACGGCGCCGCCGCGGCCATGATCAGCCGCCCCACCTCGGTGGACCCGGTGAAGGACACCTTGGCGACGTCGGGATGGGCGACCAGTTCCGCACCCGTACGCCCGTCACCGGTCACCACGTTGACCACGCCCTCGGGCACGCCCGCCTCCAGGCAGAGCGCGGCCAGCCGCAGCGCGGTGAGCGGGGTCTGCTCGGCCGGCTTGACCACGACCGTGCAGCCGGCGGCCAGAGCGGGGGCGATCTTCCACGCCGCGATCATGAAGGGGAAGTTCCACGGCAGTACGGCGGCGACCACGCCGACCGGCTCGCGCACGCTGTAGACATGCCGGTCGGCGCCGGATGCGTGCACAGTGCCCGACAGCCGGGTCGGGGCGCCCGCGAAGTGGCGGATGGCCTGCAGGCCGAGGTCCACATCGCCGCGCGCCCGCTCGATGGCCTTGCCGTTGTCCAGCGTGTCCAGCACCGCCAGCTCCTCGGCGTCGCGTGCCACCAGCTCGGCGAGGCGCAACAGCACGTCGCGGCGGAGGCGGGGCGGCAGTCCGCGCCATCGCCGGTCACGGTGCGCGTCGGCGGCGGCCGCCACCGCGGCGGACACCTCCTCGGGACCGGCCTGGGCGATGGTGGTGAGCTGCTCCTGGGTGGCGGGGTCGAGCACCGGGATCCGCTCCCGCGCGGTGCCCGTGGTCCACTCCCCGCCGATGAGCATGGGCTCGCAGTCCGGCAGCCGGGGGAGCACGATGCTGGGGTCCAAGGTGTTCTCCTTCTGGGTCGGGCCGCCGCCCCGCGGTCCGTTGTCCTGGGTTCCCGATCCCGGCGTCACGCGTGTCGTCCGGGGCGGTGGGTTGGATCGGGCCAGGGCTCGCGGACCGCGGCGGAGACCGCCCGGGCGGTGGTCAGGACGCAGCGGTCGAACTCCGCCGCGCCATGGGTCGGGTCCGCGTCGGTGACGTCCCTGCCCCACACCCCCGTCTCGCTGACCTGGTCCATGCGGTAGTCCCAGAAGGAGTCGAGGTCGACATGGGAGGTGGCCAGTTCCATCCGGACCAGCTCCGGCGCCAGATGCAGCATGACGGAGGTCTCGAAGTAGTTGGCGTGCATCAGCGCCCGGCCGTAGGTGACATGTCCGTCGACCTCGGGTCCCGGGTACATCGTCACGTATCCCAATGCCCGCACCCGGGCATCACGATGGCGGACCCTCAGCTTCTCGGCCGACACATCGAGCGCGCCGTTGTTCCAGATGTGCCCGTTGAGCTGGATGAACTGCCGTATCCCGGAGGCGTACAACGAGTCGATGACATCCTCGACGACGGCGATCATGGTCTCCGGCCGCAGCGCCACCGTCCCGGCGAAGTCGCCGTGGGACGCGGACACTCCGAAGCTCAGGGGCGGCAGGACGGGCACACCGGTCAGGGCGGAGACCCCCAGGGCGACGGCCTCGCAGATCCGGGTGTCCACCGCGAGCGGGAGATGGGGACCGTGCTGCTCGGTGGCGCCGACGGGGATGATGACGGCGTTCTGGCCCGCGGCGGTGGACTTCGCGTCCGGCCAGGTCAGCTCCTCCCACAGCACCGGCGAACCGGTCCCGCCCAACCGCGCGGCGAGTTCCGGGACGTCCAGGCCGGTGGGTACGGTCCGTCCGGACGGCCCGGTGATGAAGACGGACATGTCTCCTCCCTTCTCGGGGCCGGTGGCGCTCACCACCGGCGTCGGCTCTTCTCGGGCAGCAGGTCCAGGGCGCGCAGGGGGACGGGCTCGTCCCCGTCGACCGTGGTGACCCACACGGTGGCGTCCGGGCAGTAGTCGCTGATCAGTTCGCGGCACACCCCGCACGGGGCGATGATCCGGAATCGGCCCGCCGGTTTGATCTGCACCGAGACCACCGACACGATGCTCAGCGGCGCCTCGGCGGGCAGGGCGCCCCGGGCGGTTCCCATGGCCACTCCCTCGGCGCAGATCGAACTGCGCCGGCAGGAACCCTCCACATGGATGCCGGTGTGGACGCGGCCGTCCGCGGTACGCAGCGCCGTCGCCACCTCGTGGCGGTCCGGCTGCCAGACCCGGGCCAGCAAGGCCTGGGCCGCGGTGAGAAGTTCGGCGTCGCCCGTGCTCATCGACGGCGGGACGGGCACGGGGCTGACGTCCGCCGCGCTCATGACGTCAGGCCCAGCAGCCGGGCCATGTTGCCGCCCTCGACCAGCGCCCGGTCCTTCTCGTCCTCGACCGCCTTTGCGATCTTCATGCGTTCCAGGTCGAAGTCCGAGCCGGGCCACTCGCTGCCCATCAGGATCTTTTCGGGCCCCAACCGCGTGTAGGCGCGCTTCACGTCGCTCAGCAATGTCGCCGATGTCTCCAGGTACACATGCGGCTGGCGTTCGGCCACGATGATCGCCTCCGGCACGTTCCACACCGCCCCCATGTGCGCGATGATCGTCGGCACCCGCGGATGGTCGCGGGCGATCTCCTCGATGGCCAGCGGCGCGCAGAACGCGTCGTCGAGAGCGTTGATCAGGACCAGCAGACCGCGTCGGGCGCACGCTTCGAACACCGGGTCCAGCAGTCCGTGGTCGGCGACGTGGTAGCCGTGCAGACTGGGGTGCAGCTTCAGACCCACCAGGCCCGCGTCGGCCATCCGGTCGATCTCGTCGATCGCGTCGTCGGCCTGCGGCAGCACCTGCCCGAAACCGAAGAAACGGTCCGGGTGCGCGGCCACCAGGGAGCTGATGAAATCGTTCTCGATGCGCTGCGCGAGCGAGCACACCATCGCCATGTCCACCCCGGCGGCGTCCATCCTGTCGAGGATGCGCCGGGGCTCGAAGGGCGTGTACGGCGGCGGAGCCTGACCCTTGCGTGCTCCGGTCAGATAGTCCGACCGGCCGCGGACGTCCTGAGTGGTGTTGTACGCGTCGATGATCAATACGTTCGTCCTTACTCGCTGGACACCAGGGGGAGATGGCAGCGCACCCTGCGCCCCGGTGAGATCTCGTGCAGGTCGGGCCTGGTGGTGCGGCACTGGTCCATGGCGGTGGGGCACCGGGTACGGAACAGACAGCCCTCGGGGGGATTCGCGGGGTCGGGCAACTCGCCTTCCAGGACCTGCTGTTCGCGGGGTTCCCCGGCCCGCAGCACGGGCACGGAGGACAGCAGCGCGCTGCTGTAGGGGTGCGCGGGACCGGAGAAGAAGTCGTCGCGGGTGGCGATCTCGATGATCTGACCCAGATACATGACGGCGATCCGGTCGGCGATGTGCCGTACGACTCCCAGGTCGTGTGAGATGAACAGCATCGTCAGACCCCGGTCGCGGACGAGGTCCGACAGCAGGTTCAGCACCTGGGCCTGGATCGACACGTCCAGCGCCGACACGGCCTCATCCGCCACCACGAACCGCGGCGACGAGGCGAGCGCCCGCGCGATGCCGATGCGCTGGCGCTGACCGCCGGAGAACTCATGCGGTCTGCGCCCGCCCGCCTCCGCGCCGAGCCCGACCAGGTCGAGAAGGTCGGCCACCGCCTCCGCGGCCTCGGCGCGGGTGGCGCCGCGCGCCCGCAGCAGCGGTTCGGCGACGATGTCGGCGATCCTGCGCCGTGGATTGAGCGAGCCGAACGGATCCTGGAAGACCATCTGCAGCTCGGCCCGCATCCGGCGCAGCTGCTGTCCGCGCAGCCGGGTGAGGTCGGAACCAAGGAACTCGATCCGGCCCGAGGCCGGCTCGATCACCCGCAGCAGGGCCCGGCCGAGCGTGGACTTGCCGCACCCCGACTCCCCGACCAGACCGAGGGTCTCGCCCTGGAGGATGTCGAGGTCGATGTCTCGCAGTGCCTGGACCCGGCCGCCTGCCCGTCCCGGGTACTCCACCCGCAGCCCGCGGACCTCGATGAGCGCGGCGGTCATGCGTTGCCTCCCTGGGAGCGGGCCGTGGCACGTGCGGGGCCGGGCAGCACACAGGCGTCGAGGTGCCCGTCGTGGCCGTACCGCTGCCGGAGCGCGGGGCGCTCGGCGCACGCGGCGTGGGCGAAGGGACACCGGGGCGCGAAGGCGCAGCCGGGCGGGCGGCCCACCCCGGTCAGCGGGGTGCCGGAGATGGTGGGCAGCCGCCGTAGGACCGGACCGTCGATCGGCGGCACCGAGCCGAGCAGCCCCATCGTGTACGGGTGCTGGGGGCGGAACAGCACCTCCTCCCGCAGGCCCTGCTCCACGATCCGCCCCGCGTACATGACGGCCACCCGGTCGGCGACCTCGGCTACGACCCCCAGATCATGGGTGATCAGCAGCACGGAGGTGCCGTGGTCGCGCTGGATCCGCTTGAGGACCGCGAGGACCTGGGCCTGGATGGTGACGTCCAGCGCAGTGGTGGGCTCGTCCGCGATCAGCAGGGCCGGGTCGTTGGCCAGGCCCATGGCGATCATCACGCGCTGGCGCATCCCGCCGGACAGCTGGTGCGGGTAGGCACGCGCCGCGCGGTCCGGGCCGGCGATGCCGACCTCGGAGAGCAGTTCCACGGCACGGCTCATCGCCTGCTCGCGCTCCACGTCGCGGTGGGCGCGGATCATCTCGGAGACCTGGGCGCCAGCCCGGTGCAGCGGGTTGAGCGCGGCCAGCGCGTCCTGGAAGACGACCGCGATGTCCTTGCCCCGGACGCCGCGCAGTTCCCGTTCGGACGCGGTGACGAGGTCGCGGCCGCCGAAGGACACTTCGCCGCTGATGTGGGTGCGCGGGCCGCGGTTCAGCCCGACCAGGCTCATCGACAGGGCGGACTTGCCGGACCCCGACTCGCCGACCAGTGCCAGGACTTCGCCTTTCCGCAGCGTCAGATCCACCCCGTCCACGGCCGGCAGGCGGCCCGCCGGAACGTCGAACCGCACGCGCAGATCGCGGATCTCCAGCACGGGGGCGGGCGTGGATGTCATGAGGCGGCGCTCACGGCCAGCGCCGCCGCGTGGATCATGTCGGCGACGCGACGCGGCCACACGAGCGTCGTGTAGTGGCTGCCCGGCACGTGTTCGACGGTCGCCTTCATACGTGTCGCCATGTCCTGCTGGGCCTGCGGGCGCAGCGTGCGGTCGTCGTCGGCGACCAGGTACCAGCTGGGCAGACGGCGCCAGGCGGGGATACCGGTCGGCTGGGTGAAGATGAGGTTTTCCGACTTCCGCCCCTCGGTCTCGACGATGGCGCGTTGGTCGGCGGAGAGGTCGGGCCCGATCTCGTCCCAGAACTCCGGACTCGGCTCCGACTTCCATTCGCCATTCGGTCCGCGCCGCATGTACTTGGAGATCTCGGCCGGTTCGTACCGCTCGACGATCTCGTTGACGGTCTCGCCCTCATCGGGGCCGAACGCGGCGATGTACACGAGGCCCCTGACCCGCGGATGGCGGCCGACATTGCTGATGACCGCGCCGCCGTAGGAGTGCCCGGCCAGTAGCACCGGGCCCGTCGTCTCCGCCACGGCGGCCGCGCTGTGGGCGACGTCGTCCTCCAGCGAGGTCAGCGGGTTGGTGACGATGAACACCCGGTGGCCGAGGGCGGTCAGCAGGGGCTCCACCGCCGCCCAGGTCGTCGGCCGTCCGCCGGCACCGTGGACCAGCACGATGTCCATGCGGGTCATCCTTTCCGTATGCGCGGGTCGAGGACCGTGTAGAGCAGGTCCACCGCGTGGTTGACCAGGGTGAACAAAAGGGCTATAGCGAGGGCGGCTCCCTGGACGACGGGGTAGTCCCGCTGGAGGACGCCCTGCACCAGCAGGTGGCCGACGCCGGCGTACGAGAAGACCGTCTCGGTGATGACCGAGCCGCCCAGCAGGGACCCGAACTGGAGCCCGAGGACGGTCACGATGGGCAGCCAGGCGTTGCGCAGCACATGGCGGCGGATCACCACGCTCTCGCTCAGGCCCTTCATACGGGCGGTCCTGACGAAGTCGTCACCGAGGACCTCCAGCACCGAGGCGCGGACGATGCGGGTGATGAACCCGGCCATCGAGAGAGCCAAGGTGACCGAGGGCAGGATCAGGTGCTCGATCCAGGGCCACACCAGCTCGGGGCGGTTCTGAAGGATCGCGTCGAGCAGCACGAAGTTGGTCGTCGGGTGGTAGTTCAGCGAGCTGGGCAGCCGGCCCAGGACCGGCAGCCAGCGCAGCCACACGCCGAACACGATGATGCCGAGCACGCCGAGCGCGAACCAGGGGAGCGAGAAGCTCACCGTGGCCACACCCCGGATCACGGTGTCGGTCCAACGGCCCTTGCGCAGCGCGGCGACGACACCGCTTGAGACACCGAGCAGGACCGCGACGGTCATCGCCGCGAGCGTCAGCTCGATGGTGGCGGGGAGGGCGTCGGCGAGCAGCCCCAGGACGCTGTTGGACCCGTAGAACGAGCTGCCCAGGCGCAGATGCACCAGATCGTCGAGGAAGGTGCCGTACTGGGTGAGCAGCGGCTGGTCCAGCCCGAGTGCCCTGCTGACGCGCTCTTCGTTGGCGGATACCTCGGCCGCGGACAGGCTGTTGCCGCCTGCCGCGAGCGAGGTCGCCGGTGAGCCGGGCAGCAGGCGTATCGCCAGGAACACCAGGCTGGCCAGCGCGAACAGCACGATGGGGATGACCGCCAGCCGCCGTAGGACCAGCAGGACCGTGCGGGTGGCCCACTTCGGCCGGTGTGTGCGCAGCGGGCGGGACACGCGAGCGGCACCGGAGGAGGCACTCACGCGGTCCCCCGGGGGTCGAGCGCGTCGCGCAGGTCGTCGCCCACGAAGTTGCACGCGACGACGAACAGCAGGGTGAGCGTCGCGGGCAGGACGACCAGCCGGGGCGCGGAGAAGAGGAACTCCTGTCCGGCCTGGACCATGTACCCCCAGTCGGGTTGCGGCGGCTGGATCCCCAGGCCGAGATAGGACAGGCCGGCGGCGAAGCCGGCCGCGATCGAGAGTGTCATGACGATCTGGGCGAGCATCGGTCCGGCGATGTTCGGCAGCAGTTCCCGCACAAGGATGCGCGGGGTGCGGGTGCCGCCGAGCCGGCAGGCCACGATGTAGTCGCGGGCGGCCTCGCGCGCCGTCAGCGCGCGGGCCAGCCGGGCCAGACCGGGCGCGAGGGAGATGCCGATGCCGAAGATCAGGCTGCTGGTGCCGGCCCCGGCCGCCGCCACCAACAGGATGACGAGCAGGATGGAGGGGAAGGCGAGGGCGAGGTCGACGAGGCGCATCAGGATCTGCTCGACGACGCCGCCGGCGTATCCGGCGACGAGTCCGATCCCGGTGCCGACGGCGGCGGCCAGCGCGGTCGCCGCGAACGACACCAGCAGCAGCGGGCCGGCCCCGTGCACGAGCCGGGCCAGCTCGTCGCGGCCCAGGTCGTCCGTGCCGAGCGGGTGGCCCGCGGAGCCGGGGGGCAACAGCGCCGACGGGGTCTGACGCAGCGGGTCGGCCTGGACCAGGAGCGGGCCGACGGCCGCCACGAGGATCACGGCGATCAGAACGAGCCAGGACAGCGCCGCCGGCCAGGACCGCGCCACCCGGCGATGGCGCAGCAACGCGAGAGCAGAACGCCGTTCGGTCGAGGGTGAGGGCGAGGAGGAGGATGGGGAGGGGGACGCGGGCGGCCGGGCGGCCGCTACGGGTGGTGTGCCGGTGGCCGTGGCATCCGCCGCGGCCGTGGTGTCAGACACGGGCCTTCTCCATGTAGCAGCGGTGGTTGGCCAGCGCACTGGTGTTCATGTTCTTCACCTGCGAGCCGCTGACGACCAGGTTGCTGAAGCAGGCCAGCATCGACAGCACCATGTACTCCTCCGCCCAGCGGCGCTGGATCTTGGTGTAGGCGGCGGTGCGCCGCCCCCCGTCGGGGAGGTTCTTGGCCTCGACCAGGTCTTTCGCGAGCGTGTCGACGCCGTCTAGGCCGCTCATGCCGGAGAGCGCGGAGCCGTAGATGCCCGCGGGGTTGGCCATGGCGCCGACCATGTCGTCGGCGTCCGGGATGTAGGTGTTGCGTTCCCAGATCATCAGGTCGTGGTACTCGTCGTTCTTGTCGAGGAGACGACTGAAGTACGTGGCCGGGTCCACCGAGGTGGTGGACACCTTGAACCCGACGTCGGTGAGGTTCTGGGCGATGATCTGGGCGGCCTTCGGGTGCCAGGAGTCGCTGGCCGCCATGATGCGGACGCGGCGGCCTTGGGCGCGGGCCTCGGCGATGAGTTTCCTCGCCTCAGTGGTGTTCTGGGTGCTCAGGTCGGCCAGGCTGGTGTCGTAGGAGCTCTGGGCGGGCGGGATGGCGTATCCCTTGGGTTCGCTGCCGATGCCGAAGAACGCCTGGGCGAGGATGGCCTTGCGGTCGATGGCCAGGTTGATGGCCTTGCGTACTTTGAGTTCGGGGATGCGCCGAGCGTCGATCATCATGATGGCGTTGGCGCTGTACGGGGTCTTGTAGACCTTGACCGAGTCGTCCTTGCGCAGCCGGGCGACCGCGGAGTACGGGGTGAACTGAGTGGCTGAGATGTCGCCGCTGAGCAGTGAACTGACGATGGTCGACGGGTCCTGCACCTGGCGCAGCACCAGCCGGTCGACGGGAGGTCTGCCGAGCCGGAAGCCGTCGAAGGCCTCAAGGGTGATGGACTGGCCGGAGGTGGCGGAGGAGAACTTGAAGGGGCCGGTGCCGACGAGGTGCTTGCCGATGTCGGCACCGTACTTCTTGAGCGCCGCCTTGGAGATGATGCGACCGCCGATGTCGGACAGCTTGCCGAGGACGGTTCGGTCCGGCTCCTTGAGGACCATCTTGACGGTGAGGTCGTCCTCGGCGGTCAGCGAGGCGACGTTCGAGCCGAGGCGCGCGAGTGGCCGGGTGGCGCCCTTGGGGAGGGTTTTGTCGTCGGGGTCGAACTGCCGGTTGAGGCTGGCCAGGACGTCGGCGGAGGTCAAGGTGGTGCCGTCGTGGAAGGTGACGCCGTCCCGCAGGGTGAAGGTGTAGGTGAGCTGGTCATCGGAGATCTTCCAGCTCTTGGCCAGGTCGGGGGTGGGTTCGTTGGTCTCGAAGGAGATGAAGGTCAGACCGCGGCAGACACAGTCGACGGCCATCCAGTCGCCCAGCGAGGTGTAGAAGGCCGGGTCGACGACGGCGCTGGTGGCGTCGATGGCGAGGGTCAGAGTGCCGCCTTTGCCACTTCCCCCGGCGTCGTCAGCCGCCACACCACAGGCGCTCAGCAAGGCGGGGAGCCCGAAACCGACTCCCACTCCGAGGAGCCCCGCGCCCCGGAGCATGGTGCGGCGCGACACCGCCGACGCGGCAGAGCCGGGCGAGGGCGATCCGTGTGGCTGGTCCGGCATGTGGGCCTCCTTGGGCACCGATCCGAAGAATGGATCTAATGTGCGCTGACTTGGATCCAATTATTCGGTGAGTGGAGTCCTCCTTGTCTCCAGAACGTTAAAGGCGTGTGAAGCGGGCCTGTGAGGACGTTCGCAGCCGTGGCCAGACCACAGGGTCATGGCCGGGAATGAGCTCGTAGCCGCGCTCGGCCGCGATGCTCTTGAGTTGGCGGATCGGCTCCACGGTCTGCGCCGGATCGACCCCGATGGAGGCGCCGATGGGAAGCTCGCGCTCGATGTTCTCGGTGAGATCGGCGGCGTCGAAGGCGAACACGAAGCCGCCGCCGTCCGCGAGGTCCACCACGAAGCTCTGGTGTCCCGGCGTATGCCCGGCGGTGAGCACGGCTGTCACTCCGGGGGCGATCTCCACGTCGCCGTCGGCCTGTCGCCAGTCGATGCGGGGGTCGTCGAAGTCGACCCGGAAGATCGAGTTGCGCTCGACCTCCGGCTGCCCCGAGAGACCGTAGGCCAGCTCCGCGCGTTGCACATGCACCGGCACACGGCCCGCGAAGTGCTTCAATCCGCCCGCATGGTCAGCGTGCAGATGGCTGACCGCCACCGCGTGGATCGAGTCCATCGCGACTCCGGCCGCATCGAGGGCCTCCTCCAGCGGCTCGCCAGGGCCCGGCAGGATGGGCTGGTAGGCGGGGGAGCCGTAGAAGCGACGCCGCAGTGCCGGGTCCCGGATCAGCGCCGTGTTGAAGCCGGTGTCGAGCAGCAGCCAGCCGCCGTCGCACTCCAGGAGAACGGCGGGTACCGGTTCGCGCAGCCGTTCCTCGTACGGGGCGCCATGCACCGAAACCGACTTGGGGAGTTCCTCCCAGCCGAGCAGCAGTGGCACGATCCGCCGCACGCCGCGCCGCGTCACGGCCGGTTCCCGTGGGGGTGCGGGTGCATCGGCACGGGCTGGTCTCCGGCGGCGAGGGCGGCGAGGTAGGACCGCCAGCCGCCGAACGGCGTGATGTCCTTCGCGTTCTCGAGTCCGGACGGCTCACACAGGAAGCCGGGCACATGTGTGCCGTCGGCGAGCTCGACGCTGCCGATCGCCATGGGGCGGGGGAGCGTCGCGACCAGCGTGCCGAGTCCTTCCGGCGGCAGCTCCCATACCTCGGCCTCGATGGCCGCGCCGCCGTCCGCGACCCGTACCAGGCCCGGCTTGGCGGGCTCGGTGGTGAGGGCGTACAGCCGGTAGTGGGGTGCGGTGACGGTCGTGTGGTCGTGGCGGGCGCCCAGCGCGAGGAGCTGGGGGTTCAGTGGCTGCCCGGTCAGATGGGCTCCGATGACCGCGACGCGGGTGGGCGGGGTGAGCCGGGCCGCGATCCGGGCCAGCCGCTCGTCGGTGTGGGCCGGGCCGATCAGCATCACACCGAAGGGGAGTCCGCCGACGGTGCCGGCCGGGACGGCGACCGCGGCCAGGCCGAAGAGGTTGGTGGAGTTGGTGAACCGGCCGAGGCGGGCGTTGCTGCCGAGGGGATCGGCGGCGACCTCGGCGAGGGTGGGATGGCCGGGAGCGGTGGGCAGGAGCACGGCGTCCGCGTCACCGAGGGCGGCCAGCGCCTGGGCACGCAGCGCGGCGAGCTTCTCCTGGTCGGCGAAGAGGCGGTGGGCGGGGATGGCGCGGGCGCCGCGGATGATGCCGGCCACGGTGGGGTCGAGGTCGGGGGTGTCCTTCTCGATGAACTCGCCGACGGCGGTGTAGCGCTCGGCGACGAACGCGCCCTCGTACAGCATCGCGGCCGCCTCGGTGAACGGCGCCAGGTCGAGGGGCTGGAGGCGGGCTCCGGCGGCTTCCAGGCGGGCGGCGGCCGCCTCGTACGCCTCCGCCCAGCCGGGGTCCAGCTCGCCCAGCTGGTCGGTGGAGGGGACGGCGACCCGCCAGGGGCCGGGGGCGCGCTCGGGGAGGCGCGAGGGCCCCGTGCTCATGTACGACAGCGCCTGCTCGGCCTCGGGGAGGGTGCGGGCGAAGACGGTGACGCAGTCCAGGCTCGCACAGGCGGGGACGGTGCCCTCGGTGGGCACCAGGCCGTAGGTCGGCTTCAGCCCGTATACGCCGTTGAAGGCGGCCGGGACACGGCCGGATCCGGCGGTGTCGGTGCCCAGGGCGAGGTCCACGAGGCCGAGCGACACGGCGACGGCGGAGCCGGAGCTGGATCCACCGCTGATCCGGGCGGGGTCGACGGCGTTCCGTACGGCGCCGAAGGGGGAACGCGTGCCGACCAGGCCGGTCGCGAACTGATCGAGATTCGTGGTGCCGAGGACGAGCGCGCCGGCGGCCCGGAGGCGGGCGACGACGGGGGCGTCGGCGGTGGGTTCGTACGCGTACGAGGGGTAGCCGGCGGTCGTCGGCAACCCCGCCACGTCGATGTTGCCTTTGACGGCGAGCAGCCGTCCGGCCAGCGGCAGGTGCTCCCCGGCGGCCACGCGGGCGTCGATGGCCCCGGCCTCGGCCTCGACCTCCGCCCGGGGGCGGAGGTCGATCCAGATTTCGGGGCGGTCCACCTGGGCGATCCGGGCGTAGGCGGCGCGGACGCGCCGGAGGGCAGAGGGCGGCATGTGATGCTCCTTGGGGACACGGAGGGACACGGAG
>NZ_MUNE01000149.1 GCF_002154605.1 Streptomyces milbemycinicus
CAGCGGGTGATCCGTCAGGCGCTGGCGAACGCCGGGCTGGCTCCGGTGGATGTGGACGCGGTGGAGGCGCACGGTACGGGGACCACGCTGGGCGACCCGATCGAGGCGCAGGCGCTGCTCGCCACGTACGGGCAGGACCGTGAGCTGCCGCTGAGGCTGGGCTCCATCAAGTCCAACATGGGTCACACCCAGCTGGCGGCCGGTGTGGCCGGTGTGATCAAGATGGTCATGGCGCTGCGGAACGGAGTGCTGCCCAAGACGCTGCACGTGGACACGCCGTCCACGCATGTGGACTGGTCGGCGGGCGCGGTCGAGCTGTTGACCGAGCCGGTGGAGTGGCCGGAGCACGGGCGTCCGCGCCGGGCCGGTGTCTCCGCGTTCGGTGTCAGCGGCACCAATGTGCACGCCATCCTGGAGCAGGCGCCACAGCCTGCCGAGTCGATCCCGGGTGAGCAGGACGGCTCTGCCGTGACCCCTGCCGCCCTGCCGTGGGTGGTGTCGGCGAAGACGGCTGCGGCGCTGCGTGGGCAAGCGGCCGGTCTCCTGGCGCGGGTTGAGGCCGACCCGGAGCTGGAGCCCGTGGATGTGGGCTATTCGCTGGTGTCCACGCGCTCGGTGTTGGAGCACCGGGCGGTGGTGGTCGGTGGAGACCGCGAGGAGCTGCTGTCGGGTCTGCGTGCCCTGGGCGATGACGATCCCGCGGCGGGTGTGGTGTGTGGGGTTGCCGATGTCGAGGGGAGGTCGGTGTTCGTCTTCCCAGGGCAGGGTTCGCAGTGGGCGGGGATGGGTGCTCGGCTGCTGGACGAGTCCCCGGTGTTCGCTGAGCGGCTGGGGGAGTGTGCGGCTGCGCTTGCGCCGTTTATCGACTGGTCGCTGATGGACGTCGTACGGCAGGTTGAAGGCGCGCCGTCGTTGGAGCGGGTGGATGTGGTGCAGTCGGTGTCGTGGGCGGTGATGGTGTCGCTCGCGGCCCTGTGGCGTTCTTGCGGCGTGGAGCCGGATGCGGTGGTGGGTCACTCGCAGGGTGAGATCGCCGCCGCGTGTGTGGCGGGTGCGCTGTCGCTGGAGGATGGCGCACGGGTGGTGGCACTGCGCAGTCAGGCCATCGCGCGGCGGCTTGCGGGTGCTGGTGGCATGGCGTCGGTGCCGCTGCCGGTGGCTGAGGTCGAGGCGCGGCTGGAGCGCTGGGCCGGCCGGGTGTCGGTCGCCGCGGTCAACGGGCCCCGGTCGGTGGTGGTGTCGGGTGACCGGGAGGCGCTGGACGAGCTGATCGAGGAGTGGACCGGCGAGGAGGTACGGGTCCGCCGTATCGCCGTGGACTACGCCTCCCACTCCGCCCACGTCGAGGAGGTTCATGAGGAGCTGCTGGCGGAGCTTGCGCCGGTCGTGCCGCGCGCGGTGGAGGTTCCGTTCTTCTCCACGGTGACCGGTGAGTGGCTTGAGGGTGGTGAGCTGGGCGCGGACTACTGGTACCGCAACCTGCGGCAGACGGTCGGCTTCGAGCCCGCCGTACGGGAGCTGTTGGCCCGGCGCCACCGCGCGTTCATCGAGATCAGCGCCCATCCCGTGCTGACGGTCGGGGTTCAGGAGACGGTCGACGACGCCGAAGTGACTGCTGTGGTCGTGGGCACTTTGCGCCGGGACCAGGGTGGCAGTGACCGGTTCCTGGCCTCGCTGGCGGAGGTCTTCGTCCGTGGTGGCGCTGTCGACTGGGAGAGTGTGTTCGCGGACACCGGCGCCCACCGCGTCGACCTGCCCACGTACGCCTTCCAGCGACAGCGCTACTGGCCCTCCGAGTCCACGCAGGCAGGCGATGTGACCGCCGCCGGTCTGGTGTCCCCGGAGCATCCGCTGCTCGGCGCCGCCGTGGAACTGGCGGACTCCGAGGGCCTGCTGTTCACCGGCAGCCTGTCGCTTCGGTCGCACCCGTGGCTGGCGGATCACGCCGTAGGCGGCGTGGTGCTCTTCCCGGGCACCGGTTTTCTGGAGCTGGCGATCCGCGCCGGCGACCAGGTCGGCTGCGACCTGGTCGATGAACTCACGCTCGCGGCCCCCCTGGTGGTGCCGGAGCGCGACGCGGTGGCGGTCCAGCTGCGGGTGGGGGCGCCCGACCCCTCCGGCCGCCGCAGCCTCAGCGTGTACTCACGGCCCGCGGACGCGGCCGAACAGCCGTGGTTGCAGCACGCCACCGGTGTGCTGGCGCACGGTGAGCGGACGGCCGACTTCGACGCCACCGTATGGCCGCCCACCGGCGCGGTCGTCGCCGACATGGAAGGTTTCTACGAGCGGTTCGCCGAGGGCGGCGTCGGCTACGGCCCGGTGTTCCAGGGGCTGCGCGCGGTGTGGCGGACCGAGGACGAGGTGTTCGCCGAGGTCGCGCTGCCGGAGCAGGTGAACGACGCCCAGTCGTTCGGAATCCACCCGGCCCTGCTGGACGCGGCGCTGCACGCCGTATCGTTCGCCGATCTCCCGGGGGCGACCCAGGAGGCCGAGCGAGGGCGGCTGCTGTTCTCGCTGAGCGGTGTCTCCTTGCACGCCAACGGGGCGTCCGTGCTACGGGTGCGGCTGGTCCACGACGCCGCCGGGTCGCTGGCCCTGGCCGCGGCCGACTCGGCTGGTGCGCCCGTCATCTCGGTCGAGTCCGTGGCCATCCGCCCGGTGTCCGCGGAGCAACTGGCCACCGGGAACACCGCAGGCCACGCGTACGATTCGCTCTATCGGCTGGACTGGGTTGCGGCCCCGGCGGTCCCGGCGGCCCCGGCCGCCTCGCAGTCCGCAGAAGGGCCGGAGACGGTCGAGCTGTCCACGGACGCGCTCGCGTACCTGGCGTCGCTGGAAACGGTGCCGGACGTGGTCATGGTCGAGGTCGGCGCGCTCGGCGCCACCGGCCCCGTAGGACACGCCGAGGCCCCGGACGGGGAGGGCTCGACGCACCGGGTGACGGCCCGGGTGCTGGAGCTCGTCCAGCACTGGGCGGCCGACGAGCGGTACGCCGACTCCCGCCTGGTGTTCATCACGCGCGGCGCCATCGCGGCAAGGAGCGGCGACACCGTAGCGGATCCGCGCGCCGCGGCCGTGTGGGGGCTGCTGCGCTCGGCGCAGACGGAGTACCCGGGACACTTCCTCCTGGCCGATCTCGAAGATCGGCAGCAGGCCGCCGAGGTGCTGGGCGACGTTATCGCGTCCGGTGAGCCGCAGGTCGTGGTCCGGGACGGCGTCGTACTGGTCGGCCGACTGGCTTCGGTCGCCTCGTCCGCCGGGCTGCTGCCCCCGCCCGGCGGGGTGCCGTGGCGGCTGGAGAGCCGGCGCAAGGGCAGCCTGGACGCCCTCGAACTGATCACCGAAGCGCCCCAGGAGCAGCTTGCCACCGGTCGGGTACGGATGGCCGTACACGCCGCCGGACTCAACTTCCGCGATGTGCTGGGCGCACTGGACATGTACCCGGGCGACCCCGGCCTGATGGGCAGCGAGGCCGCCGGCGTGGTCGTCGAGACCGGCTCCGACGTGACCGGACTCCGGGTCGGGGACAGGGTCTTCGGTGTCGTGGACGGTGGCTTCGGCCCGCTCGCGACCGTCGATCAGCGCATGCTCGTCAAGGTCCCTGATGGATGGTCGTTGGAGGATGCCGCGGCGGTGCCGGTCGCGTTTCTCACCGCGTATTACGGGTTGGTGGATTTGGCGGGGTTGTCGTCGGGTGAGTCGGTGCTGGTGCATGCGGGTGCCGGTGGTGTGGGGATGGCGGCGATTCAGCTGGCGCGGCATCTGGGTGTGGAGGTGTTCGCGACCGCGAGTGAGGGCAAGTGGGACACGCTGCGGTCGCTGGGGATCCCGGACGACCACATCGCCTCGTCCCGTACGACGGACTTCGAGGAGCGGTTCCTTGAGGTGACCGGCGGGCGGGGTGTGGATGTGGTGCTGAACTCGCTCGCGGGTGAGTTCATCGACGCGTCGGTGCGGCTGCTGCGGTCGGGTGGCCGGTTCCTGGAGATGGGCAAGACGGACATCCGCGAGGCGGAAACGGTGGCGGGCGACTACCTGCCCTTCGATCTGGCGGACGCCGGTCTGGACCGGACGCAGGAAATGCTGGTCGAGCTGATGGAGCTGTTCGAGGCGGGTGTGTTGCATCCGTTGCCGGTGACAGCGTGGGATGTGCGGCGGGCGCGGGACGCGTTCCGTTATATGAGTCAGGCCAAGCACACGGGCAAGATCGTGCTGACCATGCCGCCTCGCTGGGACCCCGAGGGCACCGTGCTGATCACTGGTGGCACAGGTGGTCTCGGCAGCAGGCTCGCTCGCCATCTCGCCGTCGAATGGGGCATGAAGCACCTGCTGTTGGTCAGCCGCCGCGGGCCGGACGCGCCCGGCGCCCCCGAACTGCGGGAGGAGCTGAGCGCCCACGGTGCCGATGTCACCATCGCCGCATGCGATGTGGCGGACCGCGACGCGCTGACCGCGCTGCTCGCCGGGGTTCCCGCGGAGCACCCGCTGACCGCGGTCGTCCACACGGCGGCCGCGCTCGACGACGGCGTGATCGCCTCGTTGACTCCCGAGCGGCTGGCCACGGTCTTCGGCCCGAAGGCGGACGCGGCGTGGCATCTGCATGAGCTGACCCGCGACCTGGACCTGGCCGCGTTCATGACGTACTCCTCGGTCGCCGGCCAGCTCGGCGGCGCGGGTCTCGGCAGCTACGCCGCGGCCAACGCCTTCCTCGACGCACTGGCCAACCACCGCAGGGCCGAGGGCCTGCCCGGCCAGTCGCTGCTGTGGGGGCCGTGGGCCCAGGACGGCGGCATGACGAGCGAGCTCACCGACACCGACATCCACCGGCTCAACGCGGCCGGAATGCCGCTGCTGACCGAGGAACAGGGCGTCGCGCTGTTCGACGCGGCGGCCACCTGCGACGAACCAGTGGTGGCCCCCGTGCGCCTCAACCTCGCCGCGCTCCGCGCGCAGGGCGAGGTCCCGGGGCTGCTGCGCGGTCTGGTCCGTACGGCCCGCAGGACGGCGGGCGGCGCCTCCGCCTCCGAGTCCGGCGCGGCCACCGCGCTGACCCAGCGGCTCGCCGGGCTGCGCGAGGCCGACCGCCTGCGCCTGCTGATCGATCTCGTACGGGGCCAGGCGGCAGCCGTACTGGGACACCCGTCGCCGGACGCGGTGGAGGTCCGGCGGGAGTTCCGCGACCTGGGCTTCGACTCGCTGACCGCGGTCGAGCTGCGCAACCGGCTCGGCGGCGCGACCGGACTTCGGCTGCCCGCCACCTTGGTGTTCGACTACCCCACGCCCACCGCGCTGGCCGAGTTCCTGCTGCGTGAGCTGCTGGGCGACCATGGCGAGGTGATCCTGCCGACGGCCGTCACCTCGGGGCTTGCGGACGACCCGATCGTGATCGTCGGGATGAGCTGCCGTTACCCGGGCGGTGTCCGTTCGCCGGAGGACCTGTGGCAGCTGGTCGCCGAGGGGCGCGACGCCATCGCCGAACTGCCCACCGACCGCGGCTGGCGACTGGACGCGGGCGCCGGCTACGAGGGTGGTTTCCTCTACGACGCCGCGGAGTTCGACGCGGGCTTCTTCGGGATCTCGCCGCGTGAGGCGCTGGCGATGGACCCGCAGCAGCGGTTGCTGCTGGAGACCGCCTGGGAGGTGTTCGAGCGCACGGGCATCGACCCCGCCTCGGTCCGCGGGACGGACGCGGGCGTCTTCGTCGGTGCGACCGGCTTCGGCTACCTTCCGCCGCAGGAGTCCCGCGGCCACCATATGACGGGGCAGGCCACCAGTGTGATCTCGGGGCGGCTGTCCTACACCTTCGGCCTCGAGGGCCCGGCCGTCACCGTGGACACCGCGTGTTCCTCGTCACTGGTGGCGATGCACCTCGCCGCCCAGGCACTGCGCACCGGCGAGTGCTCGCTGGCGCTGGCGGGCGGTGTCACGGTGATGTCGACGCCGATCGGTTTCGGCGAGTTCAGCGAGCAGGGCGGGATGGCCCCGGACGGCCGCTGCCACTCGTTCGCCGACTCTGCCGCCGGAACGAGCTGGTCGGAGGGTGTCGGCCTGGTGGTGCTCGAGCGGCTGTCGGACGCCGTACGCAACGGGCACGAGGTGCTTGCGGTGGTGCGGGGTTCGGCGGTGAACCAGGATGGTGCGTCGAATGGGTTGACGGCGCCGAATGGTCCGTCGCAGCAGCGGGTGATCCGTCAGGCGCTGGCGAACGCCGGGCTGGCTCCGGTGGATGTGGACGCGGTCGAGGCGCACGGTACGGGCACCACGCTGGGCGACCCGATCGAGGCGCAGGCGCTGCTGGCCACCTACGGGCAGGACCGTGAGCTGCCCTTGCGGCTGGGCTCCATCAAGTCCAACATGGGGCACACCCAGGTCGCGGCCGGTATGGCCGGTGTGATCAAGATGGTCATGGCGCTGCGGAACGGTGTGCTGCCCAAGACGCTGCACGTGGACACGCCGTCCACGCATGTGGACTGGACGGCGGGCGCGGTCGAGCTGTTGACCGAGCCGGTGGAGTGGCCGGAGACCGGGCGTCCGCGCCGGGCCGGCGTCTCGGCGTTCGGTGTCAGCGGCACCAATGTGCACACCATCCTGGAGCAGGCCCCGCCGCCTGCCGAACTCAAGCCGGACGACCAAGAGATCCCCGCCGTGACCCCTGCTGCCCTGCCGTGGGTGGTGTCGGCGAAGACGGCTGAGGCGTTGCATGGGCAGGCGGTCAGCCTGCTGTCCCATGTGGAGGGCCACCCCGGGGCGATGCCGGTCGATATCGGCCATTCGCTGGTGTCCACGCGGTCGGTGCTGGAGCACCGGGCGGTGGTGGTCGGTGGCGATCGTGAGGAGCTGTTGTCGGGTCTGACCGCCCTGGGTGCTGACGGTCCGGCGGCGGGTGTGGTGCGTGGGGTTGCCGATGTGGAGGGGAGGTCGGTGTTCGTCTTCCCGGGGCAGGGTTCGCAGTGGGCGGGGATGGGTGCCCGGCTCATGGACGACTCCCCGGTGTTCGCGGAACGGCTGGCCGAGTGCGCTGCTGCGCTTGCGCCGTTTATCGACTGGTCGCTGATGGATGTGGTGCGGCAGGTCGATGGTGCGCCGTCGTTGGAGCGGGTGGATGTGGTCCAGCCGGTGTCCTGGGCCGTGATGGTTTCGCTCGCGGCCCTGTGGCGATCCTCCGGCGTGGAGCCGGATGCGGT
This sequence comes from Streptomyces milbemycinicus, assembly GCF_002154605.1. Lineage (GTDB taxonomy): Bacteria > Actinomycetota > Actinomycetes > Streptomycetales > Streptomycetaceae > Streptomyces > Streptomyces milbemycinicus. Next base: position 7,185 of record NZ_MUNE01000149.1, read on the forward strand.
GGTGGGCCACTCCCAAGGTGAGATCGCTGCCGCGTGTGTGGCCGGTGCGCTGTCGCTGGAGGACGGCGCACGCGTGGTCGCGTTGCGCAGCCAGGCCATCGCACGCCGGCTCGCCGGTGCTGGTGGCATGGCATCGGTGCCGCTGCCGGTCGCCGAGGTGGAGGCACGGCTGGAACGCTGGGCCGGCCGCGTGTCGATCGCCGCGGTCAACGGCCCCCGCTCGGTCGTCGTGTCCGGCGACTCGGAAGCGCTGGACCAGCTGGTCGAGGAGTTGACCGGCGAGGAGGTGCGTATCCGCCGTATCGCCGTGGACTACGCCTCCCACTCCGCGCATGTCGAGGGGATCCACGAGGAGCTGCTGGCCGAGCTCGCGCCGGTTGCTCCGCGCACAGCAGAGGTGCCGTTCTTCTCCACGGTGACCGGTGACTGGCTGGACACCACGGGTATGGACGCGGACTACTGGTACCGCAATCTGCGGCAGACGGTCGGCTTCGAACCGGCCATCCGCGCCCTCCTGACGCAGGAACACCGGGCGTTCATCGAGGTCAGCTCGCACCCCGTACTCACGATGGCGGTCCAGGAGACCATCGACGCCACCGGCGACCACGCCGTCACCGCCGGCACGCTGCGCAGGGACGAGGGCGGGCTCGGCCGCTTCCTGACCTCGCTGGCCGAGGTCTTCGTACGCGGTGTCGACGTCGCCTGGGCGGGGATGTTCGCCGACACCGGTGCCCACCGCGTCGACCTGCCGACCTACGCGTTCCAGCGCGAGCGCTACTGGCCGGACGAGACCAGGCCCGGTGCCCAGGCCGCGGAGGCCGATACGGCGGATGCGGAGTTCTGGTCCGCCGTCGAACAGGAAGACCTGGAATCGCTCGCCGACTGGCTGGAGATCGACGGAGGCTCGCTGGGCGCCGTGCTGCCCGCGCTCTCCGCCTGGCGGGGCAGGCGCCGTGAGCAGTCCACCGTGGACTCCTGGCGCTACCGGACCGAGTGGCGGCCGCTGCGTATGTCCTCGGTGCCGGTGCTGACCGGGACCTGGCTGGTGGTCACCGCTGACGGCATCGCGGACGGCGAGGTGACCGCGGCTCTCGCGGGACACGGCGCACAGGTCCGGCGGCTGGAGCTGGACGAATCCTGCGTCGACCGCGCCGAACTCGCGTCCAGGCTCCAAGGCGTGGACGGCATCGAGGACATCCGCGGCATGGTGTCGGTCCTGGCCTTCGCCGAGCAGCCGAGCGCCGGCTACCCGGTGCTGCCCTCCGGGCTCGCGCTGAGCCTCGCGCTGGTGCAGGCGCTGGACGACATCGGCGCCGACGCGCCGCTGTGGTGCCTGACCCGGGGAGCCGTGTCGACCGGCCGTGCCGACCGGCTGACCAGCCCGGTGCAGGCGCAGGTCCTCGGCCTGGGCCGGACGGCCGCGCTGGAGCACCCGCGCCGCTGGGGCGGCCTGGTGGACCTGCCCGCCGAGCTCGACCAGCGCGCCGCGCAGCGGCTGGCCGGCGCGCTCGCCGGGACGGAAGGCGAGGACGGCGAGGGCGAGTTCGCGATCCGGCCCTCCGGCGTGTTCGTACGCCGCGTGGTGCGCACACCCGCCGACGACTCTGCCCCCAAGGGCCGTTGGCAGCCGCGCGGCACCACCCTGATCACCGGCGGCACCGGTGTGCTGGGCCAGTATCTGGCCCGGTGGCTCGCGCACAACGGGGCCGAAGACCTGGTGCTGACCAGCCGTCGTGGCATGGCGGCGGACGGCGCCGCCGAGTTGGTGGCCGAGCTGGCCGAGCTCGGCACGACCGTGGAGGTCGTGGCCTGCGATGTGGCGGACCGGGACGCGGTGGCCGCGATGATCAGCCGGCTCACGGATGAGGGACGGGTCATCCGCACCGCCGTCCATGTGGCCGCCTACATCGATCTGGTCTCGCTGTCCGCCACCGACCACGAGACGTTCGCCGCGATCGTCGACGCCAAGGTCGCGGGCGCCCGCCATCTGCACGAGCTGCTGGACGACGAACAACTCGACGCCGTCGTGTACTACTCGTCGATCGCGGGCATCTGGGGCAGCGGCGACCACGGCGCGTACGGGGCGGCCAACTCCTACCTGGAGGCGCTGGCGGAACACCGGCGCGCCCACGGTCTGCGCGCCACCTCGATCGCATGGGGCATCTGGCGTGACGATCAGGTGCGGGTCGACCCGCGGCAGATCCTCGGCAGCGGTCTGCGCTATATGCAGCCCGAGCTCGCGCACACCGGTCTGCGCCGCGCACTGGACGACGACGAGACGCTGCTGACGATCGCCGACATCGACTGGGATCGCTACTACCCGGTCTACACCTCGGTGCGCCCCAGCCCGCTGTTCAGCGAGGTGCCCGAGGTCCGCGGGATTCTCCAGCGGGCCGAGGACACCGTCGCCACCTCCGCGGACGGCGAGTTCGCCGCGCGTATCCGCGGCCTGTCCGCCGCCGAGGGGGAGCGTGCGCTGCTGGACCTGGTGCGCGCCGAGGCGGCGGCCGTCCTGGGACACGGCTCCCCGGACGCGATCTCGGAGCGCCGGGCGTTCCGCGACGTCGGGTTCGACTCGCTGACCGCGGTGGACCTGCGCAACCGGGTGGCCAGGGCCACCGGTCTGACCCTGCCGAGCACCCTTGTCTTCGACTACCCGAGCCCGGTGGCCCTGGTGGAGTTCCTGCGGTCGCGGATCGTGGGCTCGGCCGTGGCGCGGCCGGGTACGCCCGCCCCCACGGTCTCCACGGCCTCCGACGAGCCGATCGCGATCATCGGTATGGCCTGCCGCTTCCCCGGCGGGATCGGCTCGCCGGAGCAGCTGTGGGAGGTGGTGGCGGGCGGACAGGACATCATCTCCGAGTTCCCCGCCGACCGCGGCTGGGACGCCGAGCGGCTGTACGACCCGGACCCGGACAAGCCCGGAAAGACGTACTCGACGCGCGGTGGCTTCCTGCACGACGCCGCGGAGTTCGACGCGGGTTTCTTCGGCATCTCGCCACGTGAGGCACTGGCCATGGACCCGCAGCAGCGGCTGCTGCTGGAGACGTCCTGGGAGGCGTTCGAGCGGGCCGGTATCGATCCCGCGTCGGTCAGGGGCAGCCTGACGGGCACGTTCATCGGCTCCAGCTACCAGGACTACGGCTTCGGCCCGCACACCGGCTCGGAGGGGGCGGAGGGCTATATGCTCACCAGCTCGGTGCCGAGCGTGCTGTCGGGCCGCATCTCGTATCTGTTCGGCCTCGAGGGCCCGGCGGTCACCCTGGACACCGCGTGCTCCTCGTCGCTGGTGGCGCTGCACCTGGCGTGCCAGTCGCTGCGCAACGGCGAGAGCACGCTGGCGCTGGCCGGTGGTGTCACGGTGATGACCACGCCCGGCTCGTTCCTGGCCTTCAGCCGCCAGCGCGGAATGGCCGCGGACGGCCGCTGCAAGGCGTTCGCCGAATCGGCCGACGGGATGAGCCTGTCCGAGGGCGTGGGGCTGCTCCTGGTGGAGCGGCTGTCGGACGCCCGGCGCAACGGCCACCCCGTGCTCGCGGTGGTACGCGGCTCGGCGATCAACCAGGACGGTGCGTCGAACGGTCTGACCGCGCCCAACGGCCCCTCGCAGCAGCGGGTGATCGGCCAGGCGCTGACCAACGCCAAGATGACCGCGAACGACATCGACGCGGTCGAGGCGCACGGTACGGGGACCACCCTGGGCGACCCGATCGAGGCCCAGGCCCTGCTCGCCACCTACGGACAGGAGCGCGAACGGCCCCTGCTGCTCGGCTCGGTCAAGTCCAACCTCGGCCACACCCAGCTGGCCGCCGGCGCCGCGAGCGTGATCAAGATGGTCATGGCGATGCGGTACGGCGTACTGCCCAAGACGCTGCACATCGACGAGCCGACGTCCCATGTGGACTGGTCGTCCGGTGCGGTGGAGCTGCTGACCGAGCAGGCCGCGTGGCCGGAGACGGGGCACCCGCGCCGGGTCGGCATCTCGGCGTTCGGCATCAGCGGCACCAATGCCCACGCCATCCTGGAGCAGGGCCCGCGGCCGGAGGCCGACGACGGCCCGGTGGCATCCCCCGTGCCCGCTCGGGCGCCGGGCGTGCTGCCGGTCGTGCTGCCGGTCGTGGTGTCGGGCAAGTCGGAGGAGGCGCTGCGGGCGCAGGCGGCGCGGGTGGTCGCCCGTGTCGAGGAGGAGCCTTCCGGCCTCGGACTGGTGGATCTGGCGTATTCACTGGCGACGACGCGGTCCGGATTCGAGCGCCGTGGCGTGGTGCTGGCGGGGGCGCGGCCCGAGGCCGTGGAGGGTCTGCGGGCCGTGGCGTGCGGCGAGTCCGGTGTGAATCTGGTGCAGGGCGTGGCCCGGGAGGATCGCGTGGTCGCGTTCCTGTTCTCGGGTCAGGGCAGTCAGCGGGCGGGGATGGGCCGCGAGCTGTACGAGGCCTGTCCGGTGTTCGCCGAGGCGCTGGACGAGGTGTGCGCGCACCTGGATGCGCATCTGGACCGTCCGCTGCGTGAGGTGCTGTTCGCGGAGGCGGGTTCGGCCGAGGCCGAGCTGCTGGACGAGACGGCCTGGACCCAGCCGGGGCTGTTCGCTGTGGAAGTGGCGCTGTTCCGGCTGGTGGAGTCCTGGGGAGTGCGGCCGGACTACGTGGCCGGGCATTCGGTCGGCGAGATCGCCGCGGCTCATGTGGCCGGGGTGTTCTCGCTGGCGGACGCGTGCACGCTGGTGGCGGCGCGGGCCCGGCTGATGGGCGAGCTGCCGTCGGGCGGAGCGATGGTGTCCCTCCAGGCAACTGAGGATGAGGTCACTCCGTACCTCGGGGAGAGGGTGTCGATCGCGGCGGTGAACGGGCCGCGTTCGGTGGTGATCTCCGGCGAAGAGGCCCCCGTGCTGGACATCGCCACACGGTTTGCGGAAGAGGGCCGTAAGACTAGGCGTTTGCGGGTCTCGCATGCGTTTCACTCGGTTCTGATGGACGGGATGGTGGCGGAATTCGGGCGGGTGGCCCGGGGCCTGTCGTATGGCGCCCCGGCGATGCCACTGGTATCCGGCCTGACCGGTGAGCCGGTCACGGCGGAGCTGGTGTGTGCGCCGGAGTACTGGGTGCGGCAGGTGCGCGAGGCCGTGCGGTTCGCCGACGGGGTGCGCTGGCTGGATGGGCGTGGCGTGAGCGCGTATCTGGAGATCGGCCCCGATGGCGTTCTGTCGGCGATGGCTCAGGAGAGCCTGCCGGAGCAGTCGCCCACCGCCACCGTGGTGGCTTCCGCGCTGCGGAAGGGCGCGGAGGAGGAGCGGGCGGTGGTCACCGCGCTGGCCCGGCTGTACGCCCACGGGGTGGAGGTCGACTGGTCGGCGTTCTTCGCGGGCACCGGCGCCCGCCGGATCGACCTCCCGACCTACGCCTTCCAGCACCAGCGCTACTGGCCGGAAGTTCTGGCGCCGGCACCCGCCGCGGACGCCGACCTTACGGACGCGGACGCGGACACGGACTTCTGGGCCGTGGTCGAAGGGGAGGACCTGGAGTCCCTGGCCTCGCGGCTGGAGGTCGACGGCGACTCGCTCGGCGCGGTGCTTCCCGCGCTGACCACCTGGCGCCGCCGCCGGCGTGAGCAGTCGGTCGTGGACGGCTGGCGCTACCGGGCCGGCTGGACACCGCTGGCCGACCCGACCCCCCAGGCCCAGCGCGGCAGCTGGCTCGTGGTCGTCCCGGCCGACCAGCAGGACGACGCATGGGTGACCTCCGTGGCCGACGCCACGCCCACCCCGGCGCTACGTGTCGAGATCACCGAGCCGGACCGCGCCGCACTGGCCGACCGGCTCCGTGAAGTCGCGGCCGAATCGGGCCCGTTCGCGGGCGTACTCTCCCTGCTCGGAGCGTACGAGCACGCCGTCGACGGACACCCGGGCGTACCGGCGGGCGTGGCCCTGACGACCACCTTGGTGCAGGCGCTGGGCGACGCGGGCATCGAGTCGCCGCTGTGGGCCGCCACTCGGGGCGCGGTGTCCGTAAGCCGCTCGGACACCGCACCGAGCCCGGCACAGGCCGCCGTCTGGGGCCTCGGCCGGGTCGCGGCGCTGGAGTACCCGGGGCGCTGGGGCGGGCTCATCGACCTGCCCGGCACCCTGGACCGGCCCGCCGGCCGACGGCTGGCCGCGGTGCTGTCCGGCGCCGGTGACGAGGACCAGATCGCGGTGCGGTCCTCCGGCCTCTTCGGCCGGCGCGTCGTCCCCTGCCCGGCCGAACTGGACGTGGACGAGACCGGCTTCACCGCCACCGGAACGGTCCTGATCACCGGTGGCACCGGCGGTCTGGGCGGCCATGTGGCCCGCTGGCTCGCCCGCTGCGGCGCCGAGCACCTGGTGCTGACCAGCCGTCGGGGCCCCGACGCCCCCGGCGCCCGCGAACTGTGCGACGAACTCACCGAGCTGGGCGCACGGGTGACGCTCGCCGCCTGCGACGTGTCCGACCGGGAGGCGCTGGCGGCCGTACTGGGCGGAATCGCCGATGACAGCCCCCTGACGGGCGTCGTACACACCGCGGGCATCGCCCAGGCCGCCGCGCCGCTGGACGGTGCGAGCGACGCCGAGACGGCCGAGGTGATGACCGCCAAGGTCGTCGGCGCGGCCAACCTCGACTCGCTGCTCGGCGACCGTGACCTCGACTTCTTCGTGCTCTTCTCCTCGGTCGCCGCCACCTGGGGCAGCGGCGGACAGGGCGCGTACGGCGCGGCCAACGCCTACCTGGACGCGCTGGCCGACGCTCGTACGGCCCGCGGGCTGACGGCGACATCCGTGGCCTGGGGCGCGTGGGCCGACGGCGGAATGGCGGCCGCCGACGGCGCCCAGGACTACCTGGCACGCCGCGGACTGATCCTCATGGCACCGGAAACCGCCATCGCCGGGCTGAGCAGCGCCCTGCGGAACCGGGACGTGACCGTCGCGGTCGCCGACGTCGACTGGGACCAGTTCGCCCCCGCCTTCACCCTGGCGCGGCCGAGCGCGCTGCTGCGCGACCTGCCCGCGGTACGCCGCGCGCTCACCGCGGACATCACCACGCGGTACGACGACGAGTCGCTGACCTCGCTGCGCGGACGGCTGCGTGCCATGGCGGACGACGACGAACGGCTCGACGCGCTGCTCGGCGTCGTCCGGGAGCAGGTGGCCCTGGTGCTCGGTCACTCGGGCGGGGACGCCATCGAGGCGGACCGGGCCTTCAAGGACCTCGGCTTCGACTCGCTGACGGCGGTGGAACTGCGCAACCGGCTCGCCACCGCGACCGGTCTGCCCCTGCCCACCACCTTGGTCTTCGACTACCCGTCCCCGGCGGCGCTGGTCGACCACCTCCGCGCCGAACTGCTCGGGGAGCGGACCGACCCGGGCGGCGCGGCCCTCCCCGCCGCCTCCGTCGTTACGCGGCCGAGCCGCGTATCGATACTCGCGGACGACCCGATCGCGATCGTCGGGATGAGCTGCCGCTATCCGGGCGGCGTCCGGTCGCCCGAGGACCTGTGGCGCCTGGTGACCGAGGGGCGGGACGCGATCTCGCCGTTCCCGGCCGACCGGGGCTGGAACCTCGACGCGGACACCGCTTTCGAGGGCGGATTCGTCCACGACGCCACCGAGTTCGACGCCCGGTTCTTCGGGATCTCACCGCGTGAGGCGCTGGCCATGGACCCGCAGCAGCGGTTGCTGCTGGAGTCCGCGTGGGAGGTGTTCGAGCGGGCCGGAATCGACCCGGCGGGGCTGCGCGGCAGCGACGCGGGCGTCTTCATCGGCGCGACCGGCGGCGGCTATGTCGCCCCGGAGGAGTCGCTGGGCCACATGATGACGGGCCAGGCGACGAGTGTGGTGTCCGGCCGGCTGTCGTACACCTTCGGCCTGGAGGGCCCGGCGGTCACGGTGGACACCGCGTGCTCCTCCTCGCTGGTGGCGATGCACATGGCGATGCAGGCGCTGCGCGGCGGCGAGTGCTCGCTGGCCTTGGCCGGTGGTGTGACGGTGATGTCCAGCCCGGCCGGGTTCGCCGAGTTCCGGCAGCAGGGCGGACTGGCGCAGGACGGCCGGTGCAAGTCCTTCGCGGAGGGCGCCGACGGGACCGGCTGGTCGGAGGGCGTCGGCCTGGTGGTGCTGGAGCGCTTGTCGGACGCGCGGCGCCATGGGCATGAGGTGCTTGCGGTGGTGCGGGGTTCGGCGGTGAACCAGGACGGTGCGTCGAACGGTCTGACGGCGCCGAATGGTCCGTCGCAGCAGCGGGTGATCCGTCAGGCGCTGGCGAACGCCGGGCTGGCTCCGGCGGATGTGGACGCGGTCGAGGCGCACGGTACGGGGACCACGCTGGGTGACCCGATCGAGGCGCAGGCGCTGCTTGCCACGTACGGGCGGGACCGTGAGCTGCCCCTGCGGCTCGGCTCCATCAAGTCGAACATCGGCCACACCCAGTCCGCTTCGGGCGTCGCCGGTGTGATCAAGATGGTGATGGCGATGCGGCACGGGACGCTGCCCAAGACGCTCCACGTGGACGCACCGTCCACGCATGTGGACTGGGCCAGTGGGGCGGTGGAGCTGCTGACCGAGGCCGTGGAGTGGCCGGAGCACGGGCGTCCGCGCCGGGCCGGTGTCTCCTCCTTCGGCATGAGCGGCACCAACGCCCACGCCATCCTGGAGCAGGCGCCCGAGGACGCGGTGGCCGCCGAGAGCGCGGAGGACGACACGCCCGCGCTCGACGCGGTGGCGGTGCCGTGGGTGGTGTCGGCGAGGACGGCCGAGGCGCTGCGTGGACAGGCGATCAGTCTGCTGTCCCACGCGGAGAGCCACCCCGAGGCGACGCCGACCGACATCGGCCACTCGCTGCTCTCCAGCCGGTCGGTGCTGGAGCACCGGGCGGTGGTGGTCGGTGGCGACCGCGAGGAACTGCTGTCCGGTCTGCGCGCCCTCGGCGATGACGATCCCGCGGCGGGTGTGGTGCGGGGCGTGGCCGATGTCGAGGGGAAGTCGGTGTTCGTCTTCCCGGGGCAGGGTTCGCAGTGGGCGGGGATGGGGGTCCGGCTGCTGGACGAGTCCCCGGTGTTCGCGGAACGACTGGCCGAATGCGCAGTGGCTCTGACGCCGTTCATCGACTGGTCGCTGATGGATGTCCTACGACAGGTTGAAGGCGCGCCGTCGCTGGAGCGGGTGGATGTGGTCCAGCCCGTGTCGTGGGCGGTGATGGTCTCGCTCGCGGCCATGTGGCGCTCCCATGGTGTGGAGCCGGACGCGGTGGTGGGTCACTCCCAGGGTGAGATCGCGGCGGCGTGTGTGGCCGGTGCGCTGTCGCTGGACGATGGTGCACGGGTGGTCGCGCTGCGCAGCCAGGCCATCGCACGCCGGCTTGCCGGCGCTGGGGGTATGGCGTCGGTGCCGTTGCCGGTCGCCGAGGTCGAGGCGTGGCTGGAGCGCTGGGACGGCCGGGTGTCGATCGCCGCCGTGAATGGCCCCCGGTCGGTCGTGGTGTCGGGTGACCAGCAGGCTCTGGATGAGCTGATCGAGGAGCTGACGGGGGAGGAGGTACGTATCCGGCGGATCGCCGTGGACTACGCCTCCCACTCCGCGCACGTCGAGGAGGTTCACGAGGCGCTGCTGGCGGAGCTTGCGCCGGTCGCTCCGCGCACAGCGGAGGTGCCGTTCCTGTCCACGGTGACCGGTGAGTGGCTTGAGGGCGGTGAGCTGGACGCCGACTACTGGTACCGCAACCTGCGGCAGACGGTCGGCTTCGAGTCCGCCGTACGGGAGCTGCTGGCCCGGCGCCACCGCGCGTTCATCGAGATCAGCGCCCATCCCGTACTGACCGTCGCGGTCCAGGAGACCGTCGACGACATCGACGAGACCGCCGTGGTCGCCGGCACGCTCCGCCGTGACCAGGGGGGACTGGACCGCTTCGCCCTGTCGCTGGCCGAGCTCTTCGTCCGTGGTGTGCACACCGGCTGGGCCGGTTTCTTCACCGCGACCGGCGCACGCCGTATCGACCTGCCGACCTACGCGTTCCAGCGGCAGCGGTTCTGGCCCGAGGCGGCCGAGACCGAGCCGCTGCCCGGTGACAAGGAAGCGGTGGACGCGGAGTTCTGGGCCGCCGTCGAACAGGAGGAACTGGAGTCCCTGGCCGCCCGGCTGGAGGTCGACACCGACTCGCTCGGCGCCGTGCTGCCCGCGCTGTCGTCGTGGCGGCAGCAGCGGCGCGAGCGTTCCACGGTCGACGGCTGGCGCTACCGGACCATCTGGAAGCCCGTGACCGCGGAGGCCGCTGCCCCGTCGGGCACCTGGCTGGTGGTCGTACCGCAGGGCCTGGCCGACGACCCGTGGGTGTCCGCCCTGGCGGACGCGGTGGGAGCCGACGCGGTGCGGCTGGAGGTCGGGGATGCCGGTCGCGCCGCACTGGCCGACCGCCTGTCGTCCTACGTCACCGATCGCGTCGGTGGCGCGGACGGTGCGGACGGTGCGGAGTTCGCGGGCGTGCTGTCGCTGCTGGCGCTGAGCGAATCGGCCCTTCCCGAGTACCCGTCGGTCCCGGCCGGCGTGGTGCTGACCGCGACCTTGATGCAGGCTCTGGGCGACGCGGGGATCGAGGCGCCGGTGTGGGCGGTCACCCGGGGCGCGGTGTCGTTGGGCCACTCGGACCGGGCGACGGCCCCGCTGCAGAACGCCGTCTGGGGCCTTGGCCGGGTCGCGGCGCTGGAGTACCCGCGCAGCTGGGGTGGCCTGATCGACCTGCCCGCCGACCTGGACGACCGGATCATCGGCCGCTTCGTCGGTACGCTGGCCGCCCGCACGGGGGAGGACCAGGTCGCGATCCGCTCCACCGGCGTGTTCGGCAGGCGGATGGTGCAGGCCCCGGCCGAGGCGCCGGACCAGCCGTGGCAGCCCAGCGGTACGGTCCTCATCACCGGCGGCACGGGAGCGCTGGGCGGACATGTCGCCCGGTGGCTGGCCGGCAACGGCGCCGAGCATCTGCTGCTGACCAGCCGTCGTGGCCCCGACGCCCCCGGCGCGGACGAACTGCGCGCCGAGCTGAGCGCCTTGGGCGCCCAGGTCACCATCGCCGCATGCGACGTGGCCGACCGGGACGCGCTGGCCGCCCTCTTGGCCACCGTCCCGGCCGAACACCCGCTGACGGGCGTCGTTCACACGGCAGGTGTGCTCGACGACGGCCTGATGGACGGGCTCACCCCTGAGCGCTACGAGCCGGTCTTCCGCTCGAAGGTGGCGTCGGCGCTGCTGCTGGACGAGCTGACCCGCGATCTGGACCTGGCGGTGTTCGCCCTGTTCGCGTCGTCCTCCGGTGCGCTCGGCAGCCGTGGTCAGGCGAACTACGCGGCGGCCAACGCCGTACTGGACGCGCTGGCCGAGCGGCGCCGCGCCGATGGCCTCGCCGCAACCTCGGTGGCGTGGGGTCTGTGGGCCGGCGCCGGAATGGCCGCCGACACCCCGGTGGAGGCGGTGTCCCAGCGAGCCGGTGTGCTCGCTATGGACCCGAAGCTCGCGGTAATGGCGCTGGCCCAGCTGGTCACCGGCGCGGAGCCGACCGCCTTCGTCTCGGCCCTCGTATGGGACCGGTTCGCGCCGACCTTCAGCGCGGTCCGGCCGAGCCCGCTGCTGAGCGAGATCCCCGAGGCCCGGCGTGCCATGCGGGCGGTGTCCGACGAGGCCGCCGACGGCAGCGGTGAGTCGCTGCGGGAGCGGCTGGCGCGGATGCCCGAGCCGGAGCGTGTCTCGGCCGTCGTCGGGCTCGTACGCAAGACGGCCGCGGCGGTGCTCGGGTACGACTCGGCCGACGCGGTCGAGTCCGGTGTGCCGTTCCGTGACCTCGGTTTCGACTCGCTGACCGCGGTGGAGTTCAGCAACCGGCTGGCCGCCGCCACGCAGCTGCGGCTGAAGCGGGCGCTGGTGTTCGACTACCCGAGCCCGACCGCGCTCTCGCAGCACCTGCTGGAGCAGTTGCTGCCGGGCGGTACGGGCGGCACGGGCGGGGCGGACGACGCGGCCACGGTGGGCGGCGCGGGTGGCCATGGCCGGGTGCTCGCCGAAATCGACCGGCTGGAGGCCACGCTGGCCACCGCCACCACCCACCGGGAGACCCGACTCCAGGTCCGGGAACGGCTGAGCAAGCTGCTCGCCCAGTGGGGCGACGAGGACCTGGACGGTGGCCCGGGCGGAGTCGACGAGCAGCTGCTCGAGGCGTCCGACGAGGAGGTGTTCGACTTCATCGGCAAGGAGTTCGGCATCTCCTGACACCGGCATCCCTCCCCGACACCGCGGCCATTGAATTGAGAGAGATTCAGATGGAAAACGAAGACAAGCTCCGTTACTTTCTCAAGAGGGTGACCGCCGACCTTCATGAGACCCGGCAGCGCCTGCGCGAAGCCGAGTCCGGGCGGCATGAGCCGGTCGCCATCGTGGGCATGGGATGCCGCTTCCCGGGCGGAGTGGACGGCCCCGAGTCGCTGTGGGAGCTGCTGGCCGAGGGGCGGGACGCCATCTCGCCCTTCCCGGCCGACCGCGGCTGGGACACCGACGCGGTGTACGACCCGGAAGAGCGGCAACGGGGCACCTCCTACGTCCGCGAGGGCGGATTCCTCACGGATGTCGGGGGCTTCGACCCCGCCTTCTTCGGGATCTCCCCGCGCGAGGCGCTGGTGATGGACCCCCAGCAGCGGCTGCTGCTCGAAGTGTGCTGGGAGGCTCTGGAGAGAGCGCAGATCGACCCCCTGTCGCTGCGCGGCAGCCGTACCGGCGTGTTCGTCGGCAGCAACGGCCAGGGCTACGGCCGGCTCGCGGCCCGCAGCGAGGGCGCGGTGGACTACATGACCACCGCCACCACCTCCAGCGCGCTGTCCGGGCGGGTGTCATATGTACTGGGCCTCGAGGGCCCGGCGCTCACCGTGGACACCGCGTGCTCATCGTCCCTGGTCTCGCTGCACCTGGCCGCGCAGGCGCTGCGCCAGGGCGAGTGTTCGATCGCCCTGGCCGGCGGCGCGACGGTGATGGCCGACCCCGGCCTTTTCATCGGGTTCAGCAGGCAGGGCGGGCTGGCCGCGGACGGCCGCTGCCGTACCTTCGCGGCCGGGGCGAGCGGCACCGCGTGGGGGGAGGGCGCCGGGATCCTCGTGCTGGAGCGGCTCGCCGACGCCCGCACCAACGGGCATCGCGTACTCGCCGTGATCAGCGGCAGCGCGGTGAACCAGGACGGCGCGTCGAACGGCCTGACCGCGCCCAACGGGCCCGCGCAGGAGCGGGCCATCCTCGCCGCCCTGACGACTGCCGGGCTGACCACCGACGACGTGGACGCGGTCGAGGCGCATGGCACCGCCACCCCGCTGGGCGACCCGATCGAGGCCGAGGCGCTGCTGGCCACGTACGGCCAGGGCCGTACCGCCGATCCGCTGTGGCTCGGCTCGATCAAGTCCAACATGGGCCACACCCAGGCGGCCGCGGGCGTGGCGGGCGTCATGAAGATGGTGCTGGCCATCGAGCACGGACTGCTGCCGAAGTCGCTGCACATCGACGAGCCGACGCCCGCCGTGGACTGGACCGGCGGAGCGGTGTCGCTGCTGGCGGAGGCGCGCCCGTGGCCGCCGACCGGTCGGCCCCGCCGCGCCGGAGTGTCGTCCTTCGGGGTCAGCGGCACCAACGCACACCTCATCGTCGAGCAGGCCCCGCAGCCCGTAGAGCAATCCGTGACCGTAGAGCCGCCCGTGTCTGCCGAGCCATCCGCGCCCCCGGCGCTTGCCTCGGCCGCGGCGCCTCCCGTGCTCGCCTACCCGCTGTCGGCGCGTACCGGCCAGGCCCTGCGGGCACAGGCCGGTCGCCTGCTGGCACACCTGGACGCCCACCCCGACACTGCCACCGCCGATATCGGCCTGTCCCTGGCGACGACCCGGGCCGCGCTCCAGCACCGGGCGGCCGTGGTCGCCGCCGACCGTGACGAACTGCGGACCGCCCTGATCGCCCTCGCCGACGGCACACCCGCCCCCGGCGCGGTCCAGGGCGTCGCGGGCGACGGCCACCTGGCCTTCCTGTTCACCGGGCAGGGCGCGCAGCGCATCGGCATGGGCCTGGAACTCCGCCGCGGCCACCCCGTGTTCGCCGAGGCGTGGGACGCCGTGGCCGCCGAGCTGGACAAGCATCTCGACCACCCCTTGGACAGCGTCGTACACGGAACGGACCAGAGCCTCCTCGACCGGACGATGTATGCCCAAGCGGGCCTGTTCGCCCTGGAAGTGGCCCTGTTCCGGCTGCTGGAGTCCTGGGGGACACGCCCCGACTACCTCCTGGGCCATTCGATCGGCGAGCTCGCGGCTGCCCACGTGGCGGGGGTGTTCGACCTTCCCGACGCCTGTGCGCTGGTGGCCGCGCGCGGCCGGCTGATGCAGGCGCTGCCCGGGGACGGGGCGATGGTGGCGATGCGCGCCCGCGAGGACGAGGTGCTGCCGCTGCTGGACAAACGAGTGGCGGTCGCCGCGGTCAACGGGCCCGAGTCCGTGGTGGTCTCCGGTGACGCCGAGGCCGTCGACCGGATCGCGGACCACTTCCGCGCCCTGGGCCGCAAGACCAAGCGGCTCCAGGTGAGCCACGCCTTCCACTCTCCGCTGATGGAGCCGATGCTGGCCGACTTCGAGAAGGTCGCCCGCAGCCTGTCGTACGCGCCACCGGCCATCACCGTGATCTCCGATGTCACCGGCGAGGCGGCGAGCGCCGAGCAACTGGCCGACCCCGCGTACTGGGTCTCCCACATACGCCGGACGGTGCGCTTCCATGCCGGCGTCCGCTGGCTGGCCGACCGGGACGTCACCCGGTACGTCGAACTGGGCCCGGACGGAACACTCTCGGCGATGGCGCAGGAGTCCATCGGCCGGGAGAACGCGCTCTGCGTCCCCTTGCTGCGCGAGGGCCGCCCCGAGCCCAGGACCCTGCTCACCGCCGTGGCCCGGCTCCATGTGAACGGCGTGTCCCCCGACTGGGCCGCGGTCTTCGCCGGCTCCGGTGCACACCATGTCGAGCTGCCCACCTACGCCTTCCAGAACGAGCACTACTGGCTGAACCCGCCGCCCGAGGAGCCCGGCGCGGACCGGCTCGGACTCGCCCCGGCGCGACACCCGCTCCTCGGCGCCCGGCTGGCCCTGGCCGAGGACGACGGCCACGTCTTTACATGCCACCTGTCGACGCGCGCCACCCCCTGGCTCGCCGATCATGTGATCGCGGGTTCGGTGCTGTTCCCCGGTACGGCCTTCGTCGAGCTGGCCCTGCACGCCGGACACGAGGTCGGCTGCCCGCTGCTGGAAGAGCTCACCATCCACGCGCCCGTACCGCTGCCCGAGGGCGTCGGCGCCCGGCTGCAGCTCCTGGTGGGCGGCCCGGACGAGTCCGGCCGCAGGCCGCTGACCGTGTACGCACGCCCGGACGACGGGCCCGGCGACACGGACGACGGCGCCGAGTGGATCCGACACGCCGTGGGAACGCTCGCGCCGGGCGGGCAGGCCGCCGCCGAACCGCTCACGGCCTGGCCACCGGCCGGTGCGGACCCGATCGACCTCGACGGCTACTACGACCGGCTCGCGGAATCCGGCTCCGACTACGGTCCGGCGTTCCGGGGGCTGCGCGCCGCCTGGCGCCTGGGCGACCAGGTGTTCGCCGATATCGAGCTGGACCAGGAACACCACGCCGCGGCCGAGTCCTTCGGGGTGCACCCGGCGCTGCTGGACGCCGCCCTGCACGCCGTCGGCGGGCTGCGCCAGGACCAGGGGCCGGGCGCCCGGATCCCGTTCGCCTGGCAGGACGTGGCCCTGCACGCCGTCGGCGCGTCGTCCCTGCGGGTACGGCTGACCCCCACCGGCTCCGACGGCGTGTCGGTGCTGGCCGCCGACACGGCGGGCCAACCGGTCGCCACCATCGGCTCGCTGGTGCTGCGGCCCGCGTCCCCGGTCGACGGCGTGTCGCACCGTGGGCTGCGCGACTCGCTGTTCGGCGTCGACTGGCTGCCGGTGACCACCGGACCCGCCGGCGCCGGGGAATCACCGGCAGCCGGCGGGGACACACCAGCGGGCGGGGCCTGGGCGGTGATCGGCCCCGAGGGCACCGCCCTGGCCGACGCCGCCGATGTCCGGCACTCGACCCTGGCCGACCTCGCGGACGCGGTCGACGAGGGAGCGCCGGCCCCCGCGTACGTCCTCGTCGACCGCCCCGCACCGCCCGGCGATCTGCCGGCGGCGGTGCGCGAGGCGCTGTACGACACGCTCGCACTGGTCAAGGAATGGCTGGCCGACGACCGATTCGCCGCCTCCCGGCTCGTGGTGGTCACCCGTGCGGCCGTCTCCGCCCGGCCCGACGAGGACGTCGTGGCACCGGCGCTCGCCCCGGTGTGGGGGCTGCTGGCCTCGGCACAGGCCGAGCACCCGGGCCGGATCGTCCTGGCCGACCTGACCGGCGCCGATTGCGGACCGGACGACGTCGCGGCGCTGCGCGGCGCGCTGGCGTCCGGGGAACCCCGTATCGCCGTGCGCGGCGGTGAGGTCTACGCCCCCCGGCTGACGCGGCTCGCCGCCCCGCGCGAGGAGGCGGCGCCCTGGGCCGACGCGGCGGGCACCGTGCTCATCACCGGGGGCACCGGAGGCCTCGGCAGCCTGGTGGCACGTCATCTGGTGGCCCGACACGGCGTACGTCATCTGCTGCTGACCAGTCGACGCGGCCTCGACACGCCCGGCGCCACCCGGCTGCGCGACGAACTGGCCGCCGAAGGCGCACAGGTCACCGTCGCGGCCTGCGACGTATCCGACCGGGCCGCACTGGCGGACCTGCTCGACTCCGTACCGGCCGACCGGCCGCTCACGGCCGTGGTGCACACGGCGGGAGTGCTCGACGACGCGACCATCGAATCGCTCACCCCCGAGCGGGTCGACACCGTGCTGCGGCCCAAGGTCGACGCCGCGTGGAATCTGCACGAGCTCACCGGGGACCTGTCCGCCTTCGTCCTCTTCTCCGCGGCCGCCGGTCTCCTCGGCGGGCTCGGCCAGGGCAACTACGCGGCGGCCAACACCTTCCTCGACGCGCTCGCCGAGCACCGCCGGGCCCAGGGGCTGCCCGCCGTCTCCCTCGCCTGGGGCGCCTGGGAGCCCCAGGACGGAATGACCGGCACCCTCACCGACACCGACCTCGACCGGATGAGCCGCCACGGCACCCGGATGATCTCCGCCGAGCAGGGTCTTGAACTCCTCGATGCCGCGCTGGCCGCCGACCGTGCCGTGGTGGCGCCGTTCCGGCTCGACACGGCGACCCTCGAGAAGCTGTCCGACGTCCCGCCGCTCCTGCACCATCTCGTACGGGGCCCGGCGCGGCGCGCCGCACACCGCGGCGCGCCCGAACCCACGGAGCTCGCGGCCCGGCTCGCCGACGTCGCCGAGGCCGAACGGCCCCGCATCCTCCTCGAGCTGGTGCGCGGTCAGGTAGCCGCGGTCCTCGGATACGCGGCCACCTCCCAGATCGAGGAGGACCAGGCCTTCAAGGACCTCGGCTTCGACTCGCTCACCGCACTCGAACTGCGCAACGGCCTCAACGCGGCGACCGGGCTGCGGCTGTCCGCCACCTTGATCTTCGACTATCCGACGGTCCGCGAACTCGCCGGACATCTGCACGACGAGCTGATGGCACCCGGCAGCGCGGTGCACACCGCCGCGTCCGCGGCCGGGCCGGCGCGAGCGGTCGCGCCCGCGGACGACGACCCGATCGCCATCGTCTCGATGAGCTGCCGCTACCCCGGCGGCGTACGGTCGCCCGCCGACCTGTGGGACCTCGTCATCGCGGACCGGGAAGGGATCTGCGGGTTCCCCGACGACCGGGGCTGGAATCTGGAGTCCCTTTACGACGCCGACCCCGAACACCAGGGCACCACCTACACCCGGGAGGGCGGCTTCCTCGAGGACGCGGGCGCCTTCGACGCGGGCTTCTTCGGCATCTCGCCCCGTGAAGCGCTGGCCATGGACCCACAGCAACGGCTGCTGCTTGAGACCTCCTGGGAGGCACTGGAGCGGGCCGGGCTCGACCCGCTGTTCCTGCGCGGCAGCGACACCGGCGTCTTCGCCGGGATCATGTACCACGACTACGCGAGCGGCGACGCCGAGTTCCCCCCGGAGTCCCTGGGCTTCCTCGGCACCGGATCGGCCGGGAGTGTGCTCTCCGGCCGGATCTCCTACACCTTCGGGTTCCAGGGACCGGCGCTGACGGTGGACACCGCCTGCTCCTCGTCGCTGGTCGCGCTCCATCTCGCCACCCAGGCGCTGCGGCAGGGCGAGTGCTCCATGGCGCTCGCGGGCGGGGTGACGGTCATGGCCGGCCCGGAAACCTTCCTCGACTTCGGAGCGCAGGGCGGCCTGGCCGCCGACGGCCGCTGCAAGTCCTTCGCGGACGCCGCCGACGGGGTGAGCTGGGCCGAGGGGGTCGGCGTCGTGGTCCTGGAGCGGCTGTCCGACGCCCGCCGCAACGGCCACCCGGTGCTCGCCCTGGTCCGCGGCTCCGCCGTCAACCAGGACGGCGCGTCCAACGGCCTGACCGCACCCAACGGCCCCGCGCAGCAGCGCGTCATCCGGCAGGCCCTCGCGAGCGCCGGACTGTCGGCCGCCGACGTCGACGTGGTGGAAGGACACGGCACCGGCACCACGCTGGGCGACCCGATCGAGGCCCAGGCCCTACTGGCCACCTACGGACAGGACCGCGCCCCCGACCGGCCGCTGCTGCTGGGATCGATCAAGTCGAACCTCGGCCACACCCAGGCGGCCGCGGGGGTGGCCGGCGTGGTCAAGATGGTGCAGGCGATGCACCACGGCCTGCTGCCGCGCACCCTGCACGTGGACCAGCCGTCCTCCCATGTGGACTGGTCGGTCGGGGGCGTGGCGCTGCTCACCGAACCCACGCCGTGGCCGGAGACCGGCGGCCCGCGCCGCGCGGCGGTGTCCTCCTTCGGGATCAGCGGAACGAACGCACACATCATCCTGGAACAGGCGCCGCCGTCCCGGCAGGAGCTCGCGCGGCCCACCCCCGCCGTAGAGCGGCCGGAACCTGTTCTCGTGCCGTGGTTGCTGTCGGCCAAGACGCCGGAGGCGCTGCGGGCACAGGCGGCCGGGCTGCTGCCCATCGTGGCCGCGCCGGCTGACTCGGCCGACCCGGCTGACTCGGCTGATCCGGCTGACTCGGCTGATCCGGCCGACTCGGCTGATCCGCGCCCGCGTTCGCTGGACATCGGGTACTCATTGGCGATCTCGCGCTCGGCGTTCGAACACCGCGCGGTGGTCCTCGCCGAGGACGCGGCGGACGTCCGGCAGGCGCTGACCTCGCTGTCCTGCGGCGAGACCGCGGCCTCACTGGTCGTGGGCGACACGCGTGCGGGCGGCTCGACCGCATTCCTCTTCGCCGGACAAGGCTCTCAGCGGCTGGGGATGGGGCGGGAACTCGCCGACCGCTTCCCCGCGTTCGCCACCGCGCTGGACCTGGTGCTCGACGAACTGGACCGCCACCTTCTCCGACCCGTCCGGGAGGTGCTGTGGGGCTCGGACGACCAGCCGCTCGACCGCACGGACTTCGCCCAGGCCGCGCTCTTCGCCATCGAGGTGGCCCTGTTCCGGCTGGTGGAGTCGTGGGGGCTGCGGCCGGAGTACGTGGCGGGGCATTCGATCGGGGAGATCGCCGCCGCGCATGTGGCCGGTGTCCTGTCCCTCGCGGACGCCTGTGTTCTGGTGGCGGCCCGTGGCTGGCTGATGTCCGAACTGCCCTCCGGCGGCGCGATGGTGGCCCTGCAGGCGGCGGAGGACGAGGTGTCCGGCCTGGTCGGTGACCGGGTGAGCATCGCCGCGGTCAACGGCCCCCGGTCGGTGGTGATGTCCGGCGACAAGGACGTGATCGACGAGATCGCGGCGCGGTTCGGCGCCGAGGGGCGCAGGACCCGCATGCTGCGGGTGTCGCATGCGTTCCACTCGGTGCTGATGGAGCCGATGCTCGACCGGTTCCGGGCTGTGGCCGAGGGGCTGACCTACCACGCGCCCACGATCCCGTTCGTCTCAAGCGTCACGGGCACGGCCGCAGGCCCGGAAGACCTCTGCTCCGCCGAGTACTGGGTGCGGCATGTCCGGGCCACCGTACGGTTCGCCGACACCGTCCGCTTCCTGGCCGGCCAGGGCGTCTCGCGCTTTGTGGAGCTGGGCCCGGACGGGTCCTTGAGCGCGGCGGCCCAGGAGTCGGTGGCCTCCGATGCGGCGGTGTTCGTCCCCCTCGTACGCAAGGACCGGCCGGAGCCCGCCGCCGCGCTCACCGCCCTCGGACGACTGTATGCACACGGTGCGCCGGTGGACTGGTCCGCGTTCTTCGCGGACAGCGGCGCCCGGCGGATCGACCTGCCCACCTATCCGTTCCAGCACGAGCGCTACTGGGCCAAGAGGCGGCGTGGTGTGGGTGATCCGGTGTCGTTGGGGTTGGGTGTGGTGGGGCATCCGGTGTTGGGTGCGGTGGTGGTGTCTGCGGGT
>NZ_MUNE01000015.1 GCF_002154605.1 Streptomyces milbemycinicus
CAGCGCACACCCGGGCGACGGGCCGGGCAACTCGGCCGGGTGCCGGTGCGGCGCGGGTGTCGCGTCGGCGGGGTGATCACGCAACCAGAATCCGGTCGCGGACGTCTTCGGGGATGAGAGCAACCGCGGGCGCCGCAGCCCGACGGTGAACGGTCGGAAACGGGGGTGATGGCCGTGGCTCGGAGCGGGTGGTCCCCAGGATCCCAAGGCTTCAATGGCTCCAAAGGGGGCAGCAGGGGCCTGAGGGCCGCCCTTGACACCCGCCCTGACCTGCACTTCCGGGTGTTATAAGGGCAAATCGGCACCGTGTGTCGGGACAGGGTACTGCATGATCGCGAAAACGTGTGCGCGCCATGGGAATTCTGTCCGGATTCCAGTCGTTGTTTCCATCGGACGGGGCACCCGGCAGGAACACCGTCCATAGTCCGCGCCCGATCCATCTGTAAGGGAGCACGCATGGCAACCCGTGCCGTCGCCCGCAATCAGGCCACGAGCAGTGGCGCTGATGGGGCCAACAGTGTTCGCGCCACAGGCGGGGAGATCGCCGATCGCGACCTGGTCGGCATGTATCTCGACGAGATCGCTCGCACCCCGCTGCTCGACGCGGCCAAGGAGGTCGAGCTGTCTCAGGCAATCGAAGCGGGTGTCTATGCCCAGCAGATCCTGGACGGTGAGATCGAGGACGCCCCGGCGGCCGGTGCGAGCCGCGGGGAGCTGGAGGCCATAGCCGCCGAGGGCGCCCGCGCCAAGGACGTCTTCATCCGTTCCAACCTGCGCCTGGTCGTGGCCGTCGCGCGCCGGTACCCGCGCAGTGGGCTGCCGCTTCTCGACCTGATCCAGGAGGGAAACGCGGGCCTGGTCCGCGCGGTGGAGAAGTTCGACTACACGAAGGGCTTCAAGTTCTCGACGTATGCCACGTGGTGGATCCGCCAGGCCATCACACGCTCGATCGCCGACCAGTCCCGCACCATCCGGCTGCCCGTCCACCTGGTCGAAGAGCTCGGCCGGATCCGGCGGGTGCAGCGCGAGTTCAACCGTGAGCACGGCCGTGAGCCGGAGCACTCGGAGATCGCGGCGGAGCTGGGCTCCACGACCGAGCGGGTTTCGGATGTGCTCGACTGGGCCCGCGACCCCGTCAGTCTGAACATGTCGGTGGACGACGAGGGCGAGACCCAGTTCGGCGATCTGCTGGAGGACACCTCGGCCGTCTCGCCCGAGCAGTCGGTGATGACGCTGCTGCGCAGCGAGGAGCTGGAGGATCTGATCGGCCGGCTCGACGACCGCACGGCGTCCATCATCAAGGCCCGGTACGGCATCGACGACGGGCGGGAGCGCACGCTCACCGAGGTCGGCAAGCAGCATGGCCTCACGCGCGAGCGGATCCGCCAGATCGAGAAGCACGCGCTGCTTGAGCTGAAGAAGATGGCGCGCCAGACCGGCTTCGACGAAGCTGCCTGAGCCACCGTCCCCCGTATCCCTTTCCCCGTCTTTCCCTAACTCTGGTCTCTGTCCGCAACTCTGGTCTCTGTCCGCCTCTCCGGTCTCTGTCCGCAGTGGCTGCCCATGACCGAGCCCCGGCGCCTCTTCCCCCCCCAGGCGCCGGGGCTCAACCCTGGGCTGCTCAGACGGCGAAGCCGCCGTCCACGGCGATTGACGCCCCGGTGATGTACCGGCCGTCGTCCCCGGCGAGGTGGGAGACGGTCGCGGCGATCTCCGACGGCTGTCCGTAGCGGCCGAGTGCGGTGAGGCCGCTCTGCATGGCGGCGCTCTCCCCGTCGGCGGGGTTCATATCGGTGTCGATGGGGCCGGGGTGGATGAGGTTGACGTTGATGCCGCGCGGGCCGAGCTCGCGGGTCAGCGCCTTGGTCAGGCCGGTGAGGGCCGTCTTGCTCATCGCGTACAGCGAGCCGCCGGGGAAGGCGACGCGCTCGGCCATACAGCTGCCGATGTTGATGATGCGCCCGCCGTCGGTCAGATGGTGGGCGGCGGCCTGAGCCGCGAGGAAGGGCGCGCGGACATTGACGGCGAGGACGCGGTCCACGTCCTCCAGCGTCAGGTCGCCGAACGGGCCGAGCACACCGGCGCCCGCGTTGTTGACCAGGATGTCGAGCCGCCCGAACTCCGCGGCCGCCGCGGCCACGGCCTCGCGTACCGCGCGCGGGTCCGCGCTGTCGGCCTGAACGGCCAGGGCCCGGCGGCCCAGGGCCTTGATCCGGTCGACGACGGCCGCCGCCCGCTCCTCGTTGCTCTGGTAGGTCAGCGCGACGTCGGCGCCGTCTTCGGCGAGCCGGAGCGCCACCGCTTCGCCGATGCCCCGGCTGCCGCCTGTGACCAGTGCCGCCTTGCCGTCGAGTGCCATGTGTGTCCCTCGTCCCGTCTTCAGTTGCTTTGTTGTGGATTGAGCCGTCCTGGAGGACATGGCTCGATCCTCGTGGGGCGGGAGCGGGGATTCCGGCGGCATTCGGACGTCGCGTTGGCGCGCCACGTATGCCCGATCACGTCCGGCTTTGGTCCGGAGATGTCCGTACGGGATTGTTTCCTGCCCGAGTCTGTTTACTTCCCGGCTTTAGGGACGTAATCTGGCCGCGAAATCACAGGTTCGGGCATGGAAAGGACGTAAACCCACATGTACGCACCGGAGCGGCAGCAGGAGATCCTCCGGCTGGCCCGCGAGAGCGGCCGGGTGGATGTGCTGTCCCTCGCCGAGGAGTTCCAGGTCACCGCCGAGACGGTGCGGCGCGACCTGCGGGCGCTCGACAGGGCGGGCCTGGTCCGCCGCGTGCACGGGGGTGCCATCCCGGCCGGCCGTCTCGACTTCGAACCCGACCTCGCCGAGCGCGAGAGCACCGCCGCCGACGAGAAGGACCGCATCGCCCGCGCCGCCGTCGCCGAACTGCCCGCCGACGGCAGCGTGATCATCGACGCGGGCTCGACTTCGGCCCGGCTCGCCGCCGCGGTCCCGCTGGAGTCCGACCTCACGGTCGTCACCCACGCGCTGCCGATCGCCGCCCGGCTCGCCGACCACCCCGGTATCGCCCTCCACCTCGTCGGCGGCCGGGTCCGCCACCGCACGCGCGCCGCGGTGGACGCATGGGCGCTGCGCGGCTACGGCGAGATCAAGGCCGATGTCGTCTTCCTCGCCACCAACGGCTTCTCGCTCGAAGGCGGCCTGACCACCCCCGATCTCGCGGAGGCCGCCGTCAAGCGCGCCATGGTCGCCGCCGCCCGCCGGGTCGTCCTCCTCGCCG
The DNA here is from genome assembly GCF_002154605.1 of Streptomyces milbemycinicus. Taxonomy (GTDB): domain Bacteria; phylum Actinomycetota; class Actinomycetes; order Streptomycetales; family Streptomycetaceae; genus Streptomyces; species Streptomyces milbemycinicus. The sequence goes on from NZ_MUNE01000015.1 coordinate 3,249, forward strand.
ACTCGTCCAAGTTCGGCCAGGAGCACTTCGCCAGGTTCGGCGATCTCGGCCATGTCGATCTGCTCATCACCGACACCGGGCTCAGCCCGCAGGACGCCCTCGCCATCGAGCGGCAGGGCACGGAAGTAGCGCGCGTATGATCCTCACCGTCACCCCCAATCCCAGCCTGGACCGCACCTACGAGATTCCGGCGCTGGAGCGCGGCGCCGTACTGCGCGCCGCGGCCGACCGGGTCGACCCCGGCGGCAAGGGCGTCAATGTCTCGCGGGCCGTGGCCGTGGCCGGGCACCGCACGGTCGCTGTGCTGCCGCTGGGCGGGCCGGAGGGCGCGCTGCTGGCGCGGCTGCTCGGCGGGCTGGGGATCGAGGCCGCGGGCGTCCCCGTGCAGGGCTCCACCCGGGTCAATATCTCCGTGGCCGAGCCCGACGGCACCCTCACCAAGATCAACGCGGCCGGGCCCGAGCTGACCACCGCCGAGGCGGAGGCACTGCTGGAGGCCGTACGGACGCAGTCCGCCGACGCCGACTGGATCGCCTGCTGCGGCAGCCTGCCCCGCGGGCTCGCCCCCGAGTGGTACGCCGAGCTTGTGGCGCGGGCCCACCGCGCGGGCGCCCGGATCGCCCTGGACACCTCCGGCCCCTCGCTCACGGCGGCCCTGCGCGAGCGCCCCGACGTCGTCAAGCCGAACGCCGAGGAGCTGGCCCAGGCCGTGGGCCGCCCGCTGGCCACCGTCGGCGACGCGGTCAAGGCGGCCGAGGAGCTGCGG
>NZ_MUNE01000150.1 GCF_002154605.1 Streptomyces milbemycinicus
GTGTCTGGTGAGCCGGGGGCGTTGGATGAGTTGCTGGCGGCGTGTGAGGCCGATGGCGCACGGGCGCGTCGTATCGCGGTGGATTACGCGTCGCATTCGGCGCAGGTGGAGTCCATCCGTGAGCAGGTCATCGGCGCTCTGGAGGGCATCGAGCCACGTCGGGGTGAGGTTCCCTTTTACTCGACCGTGACCGGTGGTGTCATCGACACCACCGCGCTGGATGCCGAGTACTGGTACACCAACCTCCGCCGGACCGTGCGTTTCGATGAGACGGTCCGGGCGTTGCTGGGCGATGGTTTCGGCTTCTTCGTGGAGTCCAGTGCGCATCCGGTGCTCACTGTGGGCCTTCAGGAGAACTTCGAGGACACCGATAGCGCCGCCGTCGCTCTGGGCACCCTGCGCCGCGACGAGGGCGGTCCGGAGCGGTTCCTGACCTCTCTCGCCGAGGGATACGTCCACGGCCTGCCCGTCGACTGGGACGCGGTGTTCGCCGGAAGCGGCGCCCGGCTGCTGCTGGACCTGCCGACGTACGCGTTCCAGCACAAGCGCTACTGGCTGGAGTCCCAGGCCCTGGACACCGCCGCCGCCACCGGGCTCGGTCTCGGGGCCGCCGACCACCCGCTGCTGGGTGCCGCCGTGCAGGTGGCTGGCAAGGACCAGTCGCTGCTGACCGGGCGGCTGTCGCTGCGGACCCACCCGTGGCTCGCCGACCACGCCGCCCTTGGCACCGTCCTCGTCCCGGCGGCGGCCTTCGTCGAGCTGGGACTGCGCGCCGCCGACGAGGTCGGCTGCGAACTGGTGGACGAACTGACCCTGGAGGCACCGCTGGTGCTGCCCGAGCGCGGCGGTGTCCAGGTGCAGCTTTCGGTGTCCGCCCCCGACGCGGCAGGCCGCCGCGAACTGGCCGTCCACTCCCGCCCGGAGGACACGACCGACGGGCCGTGGACGCGACACGCCACCGGTGTGCTCGCCGTCGAGCGCGCCCCCGTACCCGACGGCCTGGCGGCGTGGCCGCCGCCCGGTGCCGAAGCCGTCGCGGTCGAGGACTTCTACGACCGGATCGCGGACGCGGGCTACGGCTACGGCCCGGCGTTCCGGGGGCTGCGGGCCGCGTGGCGCGGCGCCGACGGGGCCGTGTACGCCGACGTGGAGCTGGCGGAGGAGCAGGCCCAGGAGGCGGGCCGGTTCGGCCTCCACCCGGCACTGCTCGACGCCGCACTTCACCCCGCCGCTCTGCTGGACCCGCCCACGGGCGAGGCGGATCAGCTCCGGCTGCCTTTCTCCTGGTCCGGTGTGTCGCTGTACGCCGTGGGCGCCACCAGGCTGCGCGTCCACGTACGGCCGGCCGGCGAGGACACGGTGGCGGTGACGGTCGCGGACCCCTCCGGCGCCCCCGTCGCCACCGTCGACTCCCTCGTCCTGCGCCCGGTGTCGCCCGAGCAGTTGCGGCAGGCGGGCGACCCGACCCGGGACGCCCTCTTCCGCATCGGCTGGACACCCCTGCGGCCCGTCACCGGGACCCCCGACTGGGTGACCATCGGTCCGGACGGGGACTACGAGGACGTTCCGGCGCTGCTGGCCGGGCCGGCCGCCGAGGGCGCGGCCGTGCCACCGACCGTCGTCGCCTTCCTCGACCCCGAGCCGCACGACCTCGACGGTGAACTTCCCGGCCTCGTGCACACGGCCACCACCCGCGCGCTGGAGCTGGTGCGGGCGTGGCTGGACGACGCCCGGCTGGAGTCCTCGCGGCTGGTGCTGGTGACCCGTGGCGCGGTGTCCACCGGGCCCGGCGAGGACGTGGCCGATCTCGTGCACGCCCCGGTGTGGGGTCTGCTGCGCACCGCCCAGTCCGAAAACCCGGGCCAGTTCGTGCTGGTGGACCTCGACGGTGCGGCGCGGGACGGGCTGTCGGCCGTCGCCACCGCCGTCGCCACCGCCGTCGAGCTGGACGAGCCGCAGGTGGCGGTCCGCGACGGCGCGGTGCTCGTGCCGCGTCTGGTACGCGCCCCGCGCGCGTCCGCGACCCCGCAGACCCCCCGCTTCGGCCCCGAGGGCACCGTGCTGATCACGGGCGGTACGGGCGCCCTGGGCGGGCTGCTGGCCCGCCACCTGGTGGCCGAGCATGGCGTGCGGGGCCTGCTGTTGGCGAGTCGTCAGGGGCGTGAGGCTGCGGGCGCGGGTGAGCTGGAGGCCGCGCTGCGGGAGCTGGGTGCGGAGTGGGTCGAGGTGGCGGCGTGTGACGCGGCGGACCGCGACGCGCTGGCAGCCGTCCTATCCGGTATCCCCGCCGACCGCCCGCTGAAGGCCGTGATCCATGCGGCCGGTGTGCTGGACGACGGGCTGGTGACCACGCTGGAGCCGGACCAGTTGGCGCGCGTGCTGCGGCCCAAGGTGGATGCGGCGGTCCATCTGCATGAGCTGACCCGCGACCTGGACCTGTCCGCCTTCGTCCTCTTCTCCTCCATCGCCGCCACGCTCGGCAACCCGGGCCAGGGCAACTACGCGGCCGCCAACGCCTTCCTGGACGCCCTCGCCCAGCACCGCCGCGCGGACGGCCTCCCGGCCCGCTCGCTGATCTGGGGCTACTGGGCCCAGAGCAGCGAGCTGACCGGCCACCTCGACGACGCCGATGTGGCCCGCTATCTGCGCATGGGCGTCGCCCGGATGTCCTCCGAGCAGGGCCTGAGCCTGTTCGACGCCGGATGCGCCGACAGCGGCGACGACGCCGCGCTCGTCCTCAGCCGCCTGGACCTCGCCGGGCTGCGCACGCTCGCCGCCGACGGTGAGCTCTTCCCGCTCTACCGCAACCTCGTCCGCGCCCCCGCGCGGCGCACCGCCAGCACCGGCGAGGACGCGGACAGTCTGCTGCGCGGCCTGTCCGGGATGTCCGACGACGAGCAACTCCGCTTCCTGCTCGACCTCGTACGCGGCCGGGTGGCGACCGTACTCGGACACGCCGACGGGGAGACCGTCGAGGCGAACCGCCCGTTCAAGGAGCTGGGCTTCGACTCGCTCACCGCCCTCGAACTGCGCAACCGGCTGGGGGTGGCGACCGGTCTGCGGCTGCCCGCGACCCTCGTCTTCGACTACCCGACCCCGCTCGCCGTCGCCGGCTACCTGCGCTCGGAGGCCCTCGGGCTCGGGCTCGGCGACGCGGCCCCGGCCGTGGTGGCGTCGGGAGTGGCCGACGAGCCGATCGCCATCGTGGGGATGGCCTGCCGGTTCCCGGGTGGGGTGGCGTCTCCGGAGGACCTGTGGCGGCTGGTGGAGTCGGGCGGGGACGCGGTGTCTCTGTTCCCGACGAATCGTGGCTGGGATGTCGAGGGGCTGTATGACCCGGATCCGGAGGCGGTGGGGAAGAGCTATTCGCGGGAGGGTGGTTTCCTGTATGAGGCGGGGGAGTTCGATCCTGGTTTCTTCGGGATTTCGCCGCGTGAGGCGCTTGCGATGGATCCGCAGCAGCGGTTGTTGCTGGAGACGTCGTGGGAGGTGTTCGAGCGGGCGGGGATCGATCCGCGGACGCTGAAGGGCAGCTCGACCGGTGTGTTCGCCGGTGTCATGCATCACGACTACGCGGCCCGCGTCGAACAGCTCCAGGGCGAGATCGAGGGCTACGCGCTGATGGGCGCCTCGCCCGCCGCCGTATCCGGCCGGGTCGCCTACACCTTCGGCCTCGAAGGGCCCGCCGTCACGGTGGACACCGCCTGTTCGTCCTCCCTGGTGGCCCTGCATCTGGCCGTGCAGGCGCTGCGCTCGGGCGAATGCTCGATGGCGCTGGCCGGCGGTGTCACCGTCATGTCGAGGCCCACGCTGTTCGTGGAGTTCAGCCGTCAGCGGGGGATGGCGCCGGATGGGCGGTGCAAGGCGTTCTCAGCGTCGGCGGATGGTGCCGGGTGGTCCGAGGGTGTCGGTGTGCTGCTGGTGGAGCGGCTGTCGGATGCGCGCCGCAATGGCCACAACGTGCTGGCGGTGGTGCGGGGTTCGGCCGTCAACCAGGACGGCGCCAGCAACGGGCTCACGGCGCCGAATGGTCCGTCCCAGCAGCGTGTCATCCGTGCCGCGCTGGCCAACGCCCGCCTCGGGGTGGGCGATGTGGATGCGGTGGAGGCCCATGGCACGGGTACGACGCTGGGTGACCCGATCGAGGCACAGGCGCTGCTGACCACGTACGGCCAGGGCCGGTTGGAGGGCCGGCCGCTGCGGCTGGGGTCGGTGAAGTCCAACATCGGTCATGCGCAGGCCGCGGCGGGTGTCGCGGGTGTCATCAAGATGGTGGAGGCGATGCGTCACGGCGTCCTCCCCGGTACCCTGCACGTCGACGAGCCGACCCCGCACGTCGACTGGACCTCCGGCGATGTGGAGTTGCTGACCCAGCCGGTGGAGTGGACGACCGACGGCCGTCCGCGCCGGGCCGGTGTCTCGGCCTTCGGCGCGAGCGGCACCAACGCCCACGTGATCCTCGAATACGAAACGGAGCCACAGCCACCCATCGAGGCCCCCGCCGCACCCGGCGCCCTCGACTCGCTGGTGGTGCCGTGGGTGGTCTCCGGCCGCACCGAGGCCGGACTGCGCGGCCAGGCCGGGCGGCTCGCGGAGTTCGCCGGTGGGCACGACGAGCTGTCGCTGACCGATGTGGGCTGGTCGCTCTCGGCCACGCGCGCCGCGCTCGAACACCGGAGCGTGGTCCTCGCCGCCGACCGCGAGAGCGCGCTGACCGGGCTCAACGCCCTGGCCGAGGGGACAGCCCCGACAGGTGTGGTGACCGGTGTGGCCACCGAGGAGCCCGGTCGTGTGGTGTTCGTCTTCCCTGGTCAGGGGTCGCAGTGGCGGGGTATGGCGGCTGGGTTGCTGGAGTCGTCTTCGGTGTTCGCGGAGCGGCTTGCGGAGTGTGATGCGGCGTTGCGGCCGCATGTGGGCTGGTCGGTGGTGGATGTGGTGCGCGGTGGTGAGGATGCCGCGTCGCTGGATGACGTGGTGGTGGTGCAGTCCGCGTTGTGGGCGGTGATGGTGTCGCTGGCGGCGGTGTGGCGTTCGGCGGGTGTGGAGCCGGCTGCCGTCATCGGTCACAGCCAGGGTGAGATCGCGGCGGCCGCGGTGTCGGGGGCGTTGTCGCTGGGGGACGCGGCGCGTGTGGTGGCCTTGCGTGCGCGGGCGATTGCCGAGGGGCTGTCGGGTCGGGGTGGCATGGTGTCGGTGCCGCTGCCTGCCGGGGAGGTGCGGGAGCGGCTGGAGCGCTGGGGTGAGCGGATTTCGGTCGCGTCGGTGAATGGGCCGTCGTCCACGGTGGTGTCGGGTGAGCCGGAGGCGCTGGATGAGTTGCTGGCTGCGTGTGAGGCGGATGAGGTTCGGGCGCGTCGTATCGCGGTGGATTACGCGTCGCATTCCGCGCAGGTGGAGTCCATCCGTGAGCAGGTGATCGGCGCTCTGGGGGGCATCGAGCCGCGCCGGGGTGAGATTTCCTTCTACTCGACCGTGACCGGCGGCGTCATCGATACGTCCGGGCTGGACGCCGAGTACTGGTACACGAACCTCCGTCAGACGGTCCGTTTCGATGAGACGGTCCGGGCGTTGCTGGGCGATGGTTTCGGTTTCTTCGTGGAGTCCAGCGCCCACCCGGTGCTCACGGTCGGTCTTCAGGAGACCTTCGAGGACACCGCGAGCGCCGCCATCGCCCTGGGCACGCTGCGCCGTGACGAGGGCGGTACGGAGCGGTTCCTGACCTCGCTCGCCGAGGGGTACGTACGCGGTCTGGAGGTCGACTGGGACGCGGTGTTCGCGGGAACGGGGGCGCGGCGCGTCGATCTGCCCACGTACGCCTTCCAGCGACAGCAGTTCTGGCTTCAGCCGGCCGCCACAGCCCCGAGCGGTGATGCCTCCGGTTTCGGTCTCGGTGCGACGGACCATCCGCTGCTGGGTGCGGCGGTGCGGCTCGCGGGTGAGGATCAGTTGCTGCTGACGGGACGGGTCTCGCTGCGCACTCATCCGTGGCTGGCCGACCATGCGGTGTCCGGCACCGTGCTGGTGCCCGGCACGGCGCTGGTGGAGCTGGCCCTGCGCGCCGCCGACGAGGTGGGGTGTGCCCAGGTCGAGGACCTGATCCTCGCCGCGCCGCTGGTGCTGCCCGAGCAGGGCGGCGTCCAGGTGCAGCTTTCGGTGTCCGCGCCCGACGAGGCGGGCCGCCGCGAACTGGCCCTGCACTCCCGTCCCGAGGACGCCCCAGCGGACGCGCCTTGGACGCGCCACGCCACCGGCACGGTCGGCGGACAGCAGCCGTCGGCGGCGGGCGATCTGACGGCGTGGCCGCCGTCGGGCGCGCGGCCGGTCGCGGTGGACGCGTTCTACGCACAGGTGGCCGAGGCGGGTTACGAGTACGGGCCGGTCTTCCAGGGGCTGCGGGCGGCCTGGCGGGACGGTGATGACATCCTCGCCGAGATCGTGTTGCCGGAGGAGCAGGCGCAGGAGGCCGGCCGGTTCGGTATCCACCCGGTTCTGCTGGACGCCGCCCTCCACCCGGTCGTGCTGCTGAACGGCGGCTCCGCGGCCGACATCGGAAGCATCCGGCTGCCGTTCTCCTGGTCGGGGGTTTCTCTGCACGCGGTGGGTGCTACCACGCTGCGCGTGCGAGTGCGTCCGGTGGGTGAGGACGCGGTGGCGGTGACGGTGGCGGACACCGCGGGCGCGCCCGTGGCGTCCATCGACACCCTCGTCCTGCGGGCGGTGTCCCCCGAGCAGCTTCGCCAGGTGAACGACGCCACGCGTGACGCGCTCTTCCGCCTCGACTGGACCCCACTGGAGGCGGCCCCGGCCGCGCCGCTCGCCGAGGACGGTTACGCGGTGCTGACCACCCGTGGCCACGAGAGCCTGTCGGCGCTGAATGAGATGGCCGCGGTGCCGGAGTGCGTCTGCCTGCAGTTCCGCACGGCGCCGGACATGGACGTGGCGGGTGCCGTGCACACGGTGACGGCGGAGGCGCTGGCGCTGGCGCAGATATGGCTGGCCGACGATCGGTTCGCCTCGTCCCGCCTGGTCATCGTCACCCGGGGCGCGGTGCCGGCCGGTAGTGGTGAGGACGTGGCGGATCTGGTGCACGCCCCGCTGTGGGGGCTCGTGCGCACCGCCCAGGCGGAGAACCCCGGCCGCTTCCTCCTTATCGACCTCGACACTCCGGACGACGACATCCTGCCGACCGCCCTCGCCACCGCCCTGGGCGCCGAGGAGCCTCAACTCGCGGTGCGTCAGGGCAGGTTCTTCGTTCCGCGTCTCGCCCGTGCCACCTCGGGCGGTGGTGCGTTGCTGCCGCCGGCCGACGCGGCGTGGCGGCTGGCCACCACCGGTGCCGGGACGCTGGAGAACCTCGCGCTGCTGCCCGCCCCCGAGGCGCTGGCCCCGCTGGATGAGGGCCAGGTGCGAGTGTCCGTACGCGCCGGGGGCGTCAACTTCCGCGACGTACTGATCGGCCTCGGCATGTACCCCGACCCCGACGCCTACATGGGCACCGAGGGCGCGGGCGTGATCACCGAGGTGGGGCCGGGCGTCACCGGGTTCGCGGTGGGCGATCGCGTGATGGGGCTGCTGCCGGAGGCGTTCGGTCCGGTGTCCGTGGTGAACCGGCGGCTGATCGCGCCGATCCCCGAGGGCTGGTCGTACGAGCAGGCCGCGGCGATCCCCGTCGTCTTCCTGACCGCGTACGTCGGGTTGGCGGATCTGGCGGGGCTGGCTGAGGGGGAGTCGGTGTTGGTCCATGCGGCGACCGGTGGTGTGGGGATGGCGGCGGTGCAGTTGGCCCGGCACTGGGGTGCTGAGGTGTTTGTCACGGCGAGTGAGGGCAAGTGGGACACGCTGCGGGGGATGGGTTTCGATGAGGAGCACATGGCGTCGTCGCGGTCGTTGGACTTCGAGGAGAAGTTCCGGTCGGTGACCGGTGGGCGTGGTGTGGATGTGGTGCTGGACTCGCTTGCGAAGGAGTTCGTGGACGCGTCGCTGCGGTTGTTGCCGCGTGGTGGCCGGTTCCTGGAGATGGGCAAGACCGACATCCGCGACCCGCAGACCGTGGCCGCCGACCACCCCGGCGTCGACTACCACGCGTACGCCCTCACCGAGATCTCCCCGGACCGGCTCGGCGCGATCCTGACCGAGCTGGTGGCGCTGTTCGAGCGGGGTGCGCTGAAGCCGCTCCCCGTACGGACGTGGGATGTGCGCCGCTCACCGGAAGCCCTTCGTTTCATGAGCCAGGCGCGGCACATCGGCAAGATCGTGCTGACCGTTCCCAGGCCGCTCGACCCGGCGGGCACCGTACTCATCACCGGTGGCACGGGCACGCTGGGCGGGTTGCTGGCCCGTCATCTGGTGGCCGAGCACGGCATACGTCACCTCCTGCTGACCAGCCGACGCGGACCGGACGCCACCGGGGCGGCCGAACTGGAGGCCGCCCTGCGCGAACTGGGCGCGGAAACGGTGGACGTGGCCGCCTGCGACGCGGCGAACCGCCGTGCGCTTTCCTCCACCCTGGCGGCCATCCCCGCCGACCGCCCGCTGACCGGTGTCATCCACGCGGCCGGCGCACTGGACGACGGGCTGATCGGCACGCTGACCCCGGAGCGGTTGGAGCGCGTGCTGCGCCCGAAGGTCGACGCGGCACTCAACCTGCACGAACTCACCCGTGGCCTGGACCTGTCGGCCTTCTTGCTCTACTCCTCGCTCGCCGGCACCCTCGGCAGCCCGGGGCAGGCCAACTACGCGGCCGCGAACACCTTCCTGGACGCTCTCGCCGCGCGCCGGCGTGCGGCCGGGCTGAGCGGCGTATCGCTCGCCTGGGGCCACTGGGAGCAGTCCAGCGAACTGACCGGCCGACTCGACCAGGCCGACCGCGCGCGCATGGCGCGCTCCGGCATCGTCCCCATGACCACCGACCAGGGCCTGGCCCTGTTCGACGCCGCCCTGCGGATGGCCGAACCCCTGGCCGTCACCTCGCGCCTCGATCCCACGGCGTGGGCGTCGGGCGCGGGCAGCGAAGTGGTCCGGGCGCTGGCCCGCTGCCTGGCGGTGGCCGGTCCGGTGCGCCGGGCCCGGGTCGCACAGGCGGCCGAGGCCCAGGGCGGCGAGGGTTCGGCCCTGGTACGGCGGCTGGCCGCGCTGTCGGAGGGGGAGCGCACGGCGGCGCTGGTGGATCTCGTACGGACCCATGTGGCGACCGTACTCGGCCACGGCTCGCCCGCGGCCGTCGAACCCGAGCGTGCGTTCAAGGAGCTCGGCTTCGACTCCCTGACCGCCGTCGAACTCCGCAACCGCCTGCAATCGGCCACCGGTCTGCGCCTCCCCGCCACCCTCATCTTCGACCACCCCACGCCCAACGCCCTCGCCGAACACCTCAGGTCCGAGCTGGGCATCGGCGACCGGACCGACACCCTCGCCCCGGCGCCGGTGGCGGCGGCGGTGGACGACGATCCGATCGCGATCGTCTCCATGGCCTGCCGTTTCCCCGGCGACGCCGACTCCCCGGAAGGGCTGTGGGACCTGGTGGCCTCCGGCCGCGACGCCATCTCCGGCTTCCCGGCCGACCGTGGCTGGGACCTGGACCGGCTGTACGACCCGGACCCGGAGCGTTCCGGCAAGAGCTACGCCCGCGAGGGCGGCTTCCTGCGTGACGCCACGCGCTTCGACGCCGGGCTGTTCGGCATCTCGCCGCGTGAGGCGCTGGGCATGGACCCGCAGCAGCGGCTGGTCCTCGAATCCTCCTGGGAGGTGCTGGAGCGGGCGGGCATCGACCCGATGTCGCTGCGCGGCAGCCGGACCGGTGTCTACATCGGCGCGGTGACCACTGGCTACGGCCAGGACGTCAAGCTCCAGCAGAGCGTCGAGGGCTACTCGGTCACGGGCAACGTGCTGAGCGTCATCTCTGGTCGGGTGTCCTACCTCTTCGGGCTCGAAGGGCCGGCCATCACCGTCGACACGGCGTGCTCGTCGTCGCTGGTGGCGCTGCATCTGGCCGCCCAGGCGCTGCGTTCGGACGAATGCTCGCTCGCGCTGGTCGGCGGTGTCACGGTGATGCCCAGCCCGTTCGGCTTCGTGGAGTTCAGCCGCCAGCGCGTGCTGTCGCCCGACGGGCGCTGCAAGGCATTCGGCGCGACGGCCGACGGCACCGGCTTCTCCGAGGGCGTGGGCATGCTGCTGGTCGAGCGGCTGTCGGAGGCGCGTCGCCGGGGCCATCAGGTGCTGGCGGTGGTACGCGGTTCCGCGACCAATCAGGACGGCGCCTCCAACGGCCTCACCGCCCCCAACGGCCCGTCCCAGCAGCGCGTCATCCGCGCCGCCCTGGCCAACGCCCGGCTCAGCGCCGACGACATCGACGCCGTGGAAGCCCACGGCACCGGCACCACGCTGGGTGACCCGATCGAGGCGGGCGCCCTGCTCGCCACATACGGCAAGGACCGCCCGGCGGACCGGCCCCTGTGGCTCGGCTCCATCAAGTCCAACATCGGCCACACCCAGGCCGCGGCCGGCGCCGCGGGACTCATCAAGATGGTGATGGCCATGCGCCACGGCATCCTGCCGAGCACCCTGCACGCGGACGAACCGTCCCCGGAAGTGGACTGGTCGGCGGGCACGGTCCGGCTGCTGAACGAGCCGGTGGAATGGCACGGCAATGGCCGCCCGCGGCGCGTGGCGGTGTCGTCGTTCGGCATCAGCGGCACGAACGCGCACGTGATCCTCGAAGAGGCTCCGGCGCAGGAGCCTGCGGAGGAGCCGCGCGAGGAGCAGCCGGTGTTGGTCACGGACACGGTGCCGTGGGTGGTGTCGGGCAAGAGTGAGGCCGGCCTGCGGGGTCAGGCGGGTCGGCTGGCGGCGTTGGCGGGTGAGGGTTCCCTGGCTGATGTGGGCTGGTCGTTGGTGGCGTCGCGGGCGGTGTTGGAGCACCGGAGTGTGGTGCTGGCCGGGGACCGCGATGCGGCGGTGTCGGGTCTGGGCGCGGTGGCCGAGGGTGTGCCGGCGGCGGGTGTGGTGTCGGGTGCGGCGGATGTGCGGGGCCGGGTGGTGTTTGTCTTCCCGGGTCAGGGGTCGCAGTGGCGTGGGATGGCGGCGGAGCTTCTCGATTCCTCGCCGGTGTTCGCGGAGCGGTTCGCCGAGTGCGATGCGGTGTTGCGGGCGCATGTGGAGTGGTCGGCGCTGGATGTGGTTCGCGGTGCGTCGGGTGCGCCGTCGCTGGAGCGCATTGAGGTGCTTCAGCCGGTGTTGTTCGCGGTGAACGTGTCGCTGGCGGCCCTGTGGCGTGCGGTGGGCGTGGAGCCCGCTGCCGTGGTGGGCCACAGCCAGGGCGAGATCGCGGCGGCGTGTGTCGCCGGCGTCCTGTCGCTTGAGGATGCGGCGCGGTTTGTGGTTCTGCGTAGCGCGCTGTTCGCCGACGAGTTGGTGGGCAAGGGTGCGGTGGCGTCGGTGACGTTGTCCGCCGAGGCTGTGGAGGAGCGGCTTGCGGCGTGGGACGGCCGTCTGGTCATCGCGGGTCGCAACGGGCCGGGCGCTGTCACCGTCGCAGGAGAGGTCGCGGCGCTGGAGGAGTTTGTCGCCGGGTGCCAGGCGGAGGAGATCCGGGCGCGGGTCGTGGGTTCGACGGTGGCCTCGCACTGCGCTCAGGTCGATCCCCTGCGGGACCGCATTCTGGAGATGTTCGCGGATGTGGCGCCCCGGCGTGGTGAGGTGCCGTTCTATTCGACGGTGACCGGCAGCGCGCTGGAGACCACGGAGCTGGGCGCGGAGTACTGGTTCCGTAATGCCCGTCAGCCGGTGGACTTCGAAGGCGCGGTACGCGCTCTGCTCGCCGACGGTTTTCGTTTCTTCGTGGAGTCCAGTGCGCACCCGGTGCTGACGATGGGCGCGCAGGCCACCTTCGAGGACGCGGAGGTTGACGCGGTCGCGATCGGATCGCTGCGGCGTGACGAGGGTGGCGCGGAGCGGTTCCTGACGTCGATGGCCGAGGGGTACGTACGCGGTCTGCCGGTTGACTGGGAGGCGTTGTTCGCGGGGACGGACGCGCGCCGCGTCGAGTTGCCCACGTATGCCTTCCAGCGGCAGCGCTACTGGCTGGACGACCTCGCGACGTCCGTCGACGCCGATGCCACCGAAGGCGCCGGTGACGTGCTGGAGGCCGAGTTCTGGGGTGCCGTCGAGCGCGGCGACCTCGATGGGGTGGCGGCCGAGCTGGACGTGGCGGCCGACCAGCCGCTGAGCGCCGTTCTGCCCGCGCTCTCGTCGTGGCGACGGCGGCGGCGTGAGCGTTCGACGGTGGACCGCTGGCGCTACCGCGCCGCTTGGCGGCCTGCCACCGCCCCGTCGGCCCCGGCCCCGGCCCTCACCGGACGCTGGCTGCTGCTCGTCCCGGCCGGACTGACCGACGACGCCTGGGCCGCCGGTGCCGTACGGGCCCTGGAGGGCCATGGCGCGCAGGTCGAGCTGCTGGCCGTGGACCCGGTCGCGGCGGACCGTGCGCATCTGGCCGACCTGCTGCGCCCGGCGCTCGCCGACCAGGACGGCACCGCTGGCGTGCTGTCGCTCCTCGCCCTCGACGAGACCCCGCACCCCGGCCACCCGGCCGTTCCCGCCGGGGTCCTCGCCACCATGGCGCTGGCCCAGGCCATGGACGATGTCGAGGCGGCGGGCCCGCTGTGGGCCGCCACCCGTGGCGGTGTGCTGACCGGCCGGGCCGGGGACCCGGAGGCGCGGCCGCATCAGGCGCAGACCTGGGGTCTGGGCCGGGTGCTCGCGCTCGAACACCCCAAGCGCTGGGGCGGGTTGGTCGACCTGCCCGACGTGGCCGACGACGCCACGGTGGACCGGCTCGCTACCACGCTCTCCGGTGTGCCGCACCAGGAGGGCGCCACGGACGCGTACGAGGACCAGATAGCGGTCCGCGCCTCCGGTACGTACGCCCGCCGGCTGATCCGCGTGCCGCTGGAGGCGGAGCCCGCCGTACGGGAGTGGGACCCGAAGGGCACCGTGCTGATCACCGGCGGTACGGGTGGCGTCGGTGCGCAGGTGGCGGACTGGTTCGCCCGCAACGGGGCCGGGCATCTGCTGCTTACCAGCCGCCGGGGCCCCGACGCCCCGGGCGCCGCCGAACTGCGCGCGCGGATCGAGCGTTCGGGGGCCAGGGTCACCATCGCGGCCTGCGACATGGCGGACCGCGAGGCGGTGGCCGCGCTGGTCGCGGGCGTTCCCGAGGACCATCCGCTCACCGCGGTCATCCACACCGCGGGCGTCCCTCAGACGTACGTACCCGTCACCGACACCACACCGGATGACGTCGTCCGCATCACCTCCGGCAAGGTGGCGGGCGCGGTGCACCTGGACGAGGTGCTCGGGGACACCCCGCTGGACGCGTTCGTGGTCTTCTCCTCCAACGCGGCCGTCTGGGGCAGCGGTGGCCAGGGCGCGTACGCCGCGGGCAACGCCTTCCTCGACCTGTTCGCCGAGGAGCGGCGGGCGCGCGGCCGGACCACGACATCCGTCGCGTGGGGCGCCTGGGGCGGCGGCGGAATGATGGCGCTCGACGGGGCCACCGAGTACATGGGGCGGCGCGGCGTCCTGGAGATGGCGCCCGAGTCGGCCATCTCCGCGATGGTGCGGGCCGTGGAGCACGACGAGACCTTCGTGGCCGTCGCGGACGTCGAGTGGGAACGGTTCGTGCTCGGCTTCACCGCCGCCCGCCCCAGCCCGCTGCTGGCCGAACTGCCCGAGGCCCAGCGCGCGTTGCGCGAGGCCGAGGGCGGTGGCGCCGAGGACGCCGACAGGGGTGCGGCGCTGGCCGCCCGGCTCACCGAGCTGTCGGAGAACGAGCAGCTCAAGGAGTTGCTGGAGCTGGTTCGTACCGAAGTGGCGGCCGTCCTGGGCCACACCGGCGCCGACGGCATCCAGGCGGGCATGGCCTTCAAGGAGATCGGCTTCGATTCCCTGACCGCGGTCGAACTGCGCAACCGGCTCAACGCCGCCACCGGGCTGCGCCTCCCCGCCAGCCTGGTCTTCGACCACACCACGCCCGCCGCCCTGGCCAAGCATCTGCGGGCCCAGGTCATACCGGATTCGCGGGGTGGCGCGGCGGTGTCCGTGTTCGGCGAGCTGGAGGCGCTGGAGGCCGGTATCGCCGGGCTCTCCGGTGACGGCGAGAGCGCGACGAAGGTCGCGGAACGGCTCGAAGCCCTGGTCTGGAAGCTACGGGACAGCCGCGTGACACCGGGCGACGGAACGGCACCGACGGCCGCCCCCGGCCCCGACGCGGCCGACGCGCCCGACGACGATCTCGCATCGGCATCAGCCGAGGAAATGTTCGACTTGCTCGAAAAGGAATGGGGGGATTCCTGATCCATGTCCGCCATCGGTATGGGGAATTGGCGCCCGCAGCACGGTCTCGATGCGACGCGAGTGGGGAATTAGGGGCAATGGCGGAGAACGAAGAGAAACTGCTCGCCTATCTCAAGCGGGTGACCGGCGATCTGCGGCAGACCCAGCACCGGCTGCGCGAGGCGGAGGCGGCGGCGGAGACGGCGGCGCACGGCGAACCGATCGCCATCGTCGGCATGGCCTGCCGCTATCCGGGTGGAGTGACCTCCCCCGAGGAGCTGTGGGAGCTGGTCGCCGAGGGCCGGGACGCGATCACCGAGTTCCCCACCGACCGGGGCTGGGACATCGAGGGCGAGTACGACCCCGACCCCACCCGCCCCGGGAAGAGCTATGTGCGCGGCGGCGGATTCCTGCACGACGCCACCGAATTCGACGCGGGATTCTTCGGCATATCCCCGCGCGAGGCCCTGGCCATGGACCCTCAGCAGCGGCTGCTGCTGGAAGGCGCCTGGGAGCTTTTCGAACGGGCCGGAATCGACCCAAAATCCCTCAAGGGCAGCCCCACCGGCACCTTCATCGGCTTCAGTTCGATGGACTACGGCTGGAAGCTCCAGGCCATTCCCGAGGTCGTCGAGGGCTATTACGCCACCGGCAACTTCGCGAGCGTCATGTCCGGCCGGGTCGCGTACACCTTCGGCCTGGAGGGGCCCGCCGTCACCGTGGACGCCGCCTGCTCGTCGTCCATGGTGGCCCTGCACATGGCCGCCACGGCGCTGCGCTCGGGCGAATGCTCACTCGCGGTGGCCGGCGGGGTGACGGTGATGTCCACCTCCATCGGCTACGCGGAGTTCAGCCGCCAGCGGGCGCTGTCCCCCGACGGCCGCTGCCGGGCCTTCGCCGCCTCCGCCGATGGCTTCGGCCCGGCCGAGGGGCTCGGCCTGCTGCTGGTCGAACGGCTCTCCGACGCGCGCCGCAACGGCCATGAGGTGCTCGCGGTGGTACGCGGCACCGCCGTCAACCAGGACGGCGCCAGCAACGGCCTCACCGCCCCCAACGGCCCTTCCCAGGAGCGGGTGATCCGCGCCGCCCTCCGCAACGCGCGGGTCGCTCCGGACCAGATCGACGCGGTGGAGGCGCACGGCACGGGTACGACGCTGGGCGACCCGATCGAAGCCCACGCCCTGCTGGCCACGTACGGGCAGCGCCGACCCGCCGACCGGCCGCTGTGGCTGGGCTCCGTCAAGTCGAACATCGGGCACACGTCGGCGGCCGCGGGCGTGGCGGGTGTCATCAAGATGACACAGGCGATGCGGCACGGGCTGCTGCCGAAGACCCTGCACGTGGACGAGCCGACCCCACACGTCGACTGGTCGTCGGGCGCGGTGCGGCTGCTCACCGAACCGGTGGAGTGGACGACCGACGGCCGTCCGCGTCGGGCCGCGGTCTCGGCGTTCGGCATCAGCGGCACGAACACGCACGTCATCCTCGAGGAGCCGCAGCCCACGCAGGACCCGGACCCGGACCCGGCCCCCGAGCCGGAGTCGGGGCCCGGTGCCGCCGCGGCGGTTTCCGGGCTCACGGCGACCGCCGTCCCGTGGGTGGTCTCCGGCCGGTCCGAGGCCGGACTGCGGGCCCAGGCCGCCCGACTGGCGGCGTTCACCGGCGACCGGGACGAGGCGGCCGTGACGGACACAGGCTGGTCGCTCACCGCCACCCGCGCCGCGCTGGAACACCGTGGAGTGGTGCTCGCGACCGACCGCGACAGCGCCGTGACCGGGCTCGCCGCGCTCACCGCGGGCGACTCGGCACCGCACGTGGTGCGGGGCGTGGCCGCGATCGACGACGCCGAAGCCGACCTCGTGTGGCGGACCGTGTTCGTGTTCCCGGGTCAGGGGTCGCAGTGGCGGGGGATGGCGGCGGGGTTGCTGGAGTCGTCGCCGGTGTTCGCGGAGCGGCTGGCGGAGTGTGATGTGGCGTTGCGGCCGTATGTGGGCTGGTCGGTGGTGGATGTGGTGTGCGGCAGTGCCGACGCGCCTTCGCTGGATGATGTGGTGGTGGTCCAGGCGTCGTTGTGGGCGGTGATGGTGTCGTTGGCGGCGGTGTGGCGTTCGGTGGGTGTGGAGCCGGCGGCCGTCATTGGTCACAGTCAGGGTGAGATCGCGGCGGCTGCCGTCGCCGGGGCCCTGTCCCTGGAGGACGCGGCGTGTGTGGTGGCGTTGCGGGCGCGGGCGATTGCCGAGGGGTTGTCGGGGCGGGGTGGCATGGTGTCGGTGCCGCTGCCTGCCGAGGAGGTACGGGCTCGTATCGAGGCTTGGGGCGGGCGGATTTCGATCGCGTCGGTCAATGGGCCGTCGTCCACGGTGGTGTCTGGTGAGCCGGGGGCGCTGGATGAGTTGCTTGCGTCCTGCGAGGCTGAGGATTTACGCGCTCGCCGGATCGCGGTGGATTACGCGTCGCATTCGGCGCAGGTGGAGTCCATCCGTGAGCAGGTCATCGGCGCCCTGGAGGGCATCCGGCCCCGTACCTCGGCCGTTCCCTTCTACTCGACCGTGACCGGCGGGCTCATCGACACCGAGCGCCTGGACGCCGAGTACTGGTACACCAACCTCCGCCGGACCGTGCGTTTCGATGAGACGGTCCGCGCCCTGCTGGACGACGGGTGTGGCTTCTTCATCGAGTCCAGCGCCCACCCGGTGCTCACCGTCGGTCTGCAGGAGACCTTCGAGGACACCGGCCGCCCCGCCGTCGCTCTGGGCACCCTGCGCCGCGACGAGGGCGGTCCGGAGCGGTTCCTGACCTCGCTCGCCGAGGGGCACGTACGCGGTCTGGAAGTCGACTGGGACGCAGTGTTCGCGGGGACGGGGGCGCGGCGTGTCGCCCTGCCCACGTACGCCTTCCAGCGCGAGCGCTACTGGCTCGACGCCGGCACCGCGTCCGCCACTGACCCGGCGGGCCTCGGCCTCGCCGCCGCCGACCATCCGCTGCTGGGCGCCACCGTGCGACTGGCCGCGGACGGCGGCCTGCTGCTCACCGCGCGGCTCTCGGCGCGGACCCACCCCTGGCTCGCCGAACACACCGCCCTCGGGGCGGTCGTGGTGCCCGGAGCGGCGCTGCTGGAGCTGGCGTTCGCCGCGGCCCGGGAGGCGGAGTGCGGCCAGGTGGAGCGGCTGACGGCGGCCGAGCCGCTGGTGCTGCCCGAGCGCGGTGGTGTGCAGGTGCAGCTCACGGTGGGCGCGCCGGACGAGACCGGCCGCCGGGCGCTGCGGCTCCACGCCCGTCCCGAGGACGCCCACCCGGACACGGCCTGGACCCTGCACGCCACCGGTGCGCTCGCGCCCGGGAGCGCGCCGGCTCCCGCTCCGGCGGGCGCGTGGCCGCCGCCCGGTGCCCAGCCGCTCGACGTCGACGGTTTCTATGAGCGGGCCGTCGGGGCGGGGTATGGATACGGCCCGGTCTTCCAGGGCCTGCGCGCCGCGTGGCGCGACGGCGAGGACGTCCTCGCCGAGATCGCGCTGCCGGAGGAGCAGGCCCAGGACGCCGCCCGGTACGGAATCCACCCCGCCCTGCTGGACGCCGCACTGCAC
>NZ_MUNE01000151.1 GCF_002154605.1 Streptomyces milbemycinicus
AGGCGGGGGCGCAGGCTTCGGCGGCTCTACCGGTGGAGGGGCCGGCTCCGCGGGTGGCGGTGGGGGAGTCGGCATGAGCATTGCGGAGGGCGCGATTTACAGCGGCGGTGGTGGTGGCAGCAGCTTTGTGAACGGCCCGGGCGTCACCGGAGGGCAGACCCTGGCCGGCAATGGCACCCAGGCAGGCGGTAAGGACGATCCTCTGCACCAGTCTCCTGTCGGTGACGCGGGTAACCGTGGCCAGGTGGTGCTGCAGTGGACGGAGTTCACGGTGGTGCCCGGTGGTCCGCCGGACGTGGAGCTGAGGCAGGGCGGAGCGGTCGGGTATCCGGGAGTGCGGGTCGAAGCCGGCGTGGCGATCGACCCGGTGTCGGTGACGGTCGCCCTGCCCCCCGGCCGTGGTCTGCTGTTCGGTACGCAGACGCTCGCCGACTACCAGTTGACCGTTCAGAACGCCGACGGGCAGACGACCCCCTACATGGGAACCCTGTCAGAGGACGGAACCTCGCTTCTCTTCTCGGGCGTGGACCTGGGGCTGCCCGGCACGACGGTGATGTGGGTCGCCGTGAGCGCCGGCCACGACGCCCCGCTCGGATCCACCAGCCTGGCCTTCACCGTCGGGGGAAAGACCTCCCCCTCCACCACGGTCGTCGTCACACCCGGCTACACCGTTTCCCCCGGCGGCGCGCCGGTGACCGCGGAGCGGGGAGGATGGCCCGTGTATCCGGGCGTGGAGGTGCGCAACAACGGATCACAGTCCATCCCGCGGCAAACGGTCACCGCGAAACTTCCCGCCGGCGTCGCCATGCGGTTCGGCGCGCAGGACAGCCCCGACCACCAGCTGACCGTCTGGGACGCAGGCGGAAACACCACCGTGTACATGGGGAGCGTCTCCGACGACGGACAGTCCCTGACCTTCTCCGACGTCGACCTGGGAATTCCCGACGCCGGATCCCAGTCGGTCATGTGGATCTGCGTGAGTGCCACCGACGACACGCCTCCGGGCCCCACCAGCGTGGAGTTCTCCGTCGGCGACCGCATCTCACCATCCACCACCATCAACGTCATCTAAAGAGGCCGTTTTCTGCCTTGTGGAAGGGGATGGCCTGCTTTCTGCTGCGCGCCAGTGCGGGTTGGGCCTGTCAGAAGCCGTATCTGAACCGATCATGGAACGTGCGGGTCGAACAGGTTTTTCGCCGGGGTGATCTTCCCGTCGTACGCGTATGAAGACGGGGCCTCTCGGTAGCTCGAGGATGCGAATCCAACCGAGCAGTGCCGGGAGGCCCTGATGTCGTTGTTGTGCGCCTCCGAACGCCTCCCATCCAACGCGGCTGCACGATCGTGTGATCACCTCGCGCACGCGTACGGCAACGCGGTCGGCCACCGGGACCGGGAACGCCGGTATCCCTCCGTGTCTAGAACGGCCTCTTTGGGGGTCTGGCACAAGTTCCGTGAGACGACCACAGGTTGTAGTTGTTGATCTTCCTGGGGCCGTGTCGAAGTCGCCTTGAAAGCGCTCCTGGTCCGGATGGTGCGGCTGACATTCGGTGGCCGTGAACGAGATGTTGTCCCGTGGCTGTGCCACTTTCAATGGGAGTCATTTCGAGGTGACTTGCGGAGTCGTTTCGCGGCGGCAGACAAGATCAATGCAGGTGACTTTTGATGTCGTTCCCGACCGCCGCGCCGGGGGCTGGGGCCGTGGGATATCTACCTGGAGCCTCGCCCCTGCACCGCGACGGACGAGCTGGTTCGGGGCTGGAGATCGGCAAGCAGTACGCTCATTCCGCAACACGACGCGAAGGGGAGATCGGTGGCGCGGGTTGCGGTGATCGGCGGGGGTATCAGTGGGCTGGGGACGGCGCTCATGCTTGGCCGACGGGGCCACACGGTCACGTTGTTCGAGCAGGACGCGCGGCAGGCCGGAGAGGACCTGGACCGGGACTTCTTCCACTGGGACAGGCCCCGAGTCCCGCAGGCCAACCAGCCCCACTCGCTGCTCGCACCCGTCCGCACTGTGTTGCGCGCGGAAGCCCCTGATGTCTATACGGACCTGCTGACACGGGGGGCCCGGGAGTACCACGAGTTCGACTGGTTCCGTGAGCATCCGCCGCATCGACCTGGCGATGAGGACTTGGTGACCCTGCGCACCCGCCGCATCGTGCTGGAGGCCGCCCTGACTGCGGCGGTGCGGCGGGAACCCACCGTTGAGGTGCGGCGAGGCTGCCGGGTGCGCGCGCTCACCCTCCGGGAGGGCCGTCCTCCCCGGGTTACCGGCGTGCAGGTGGGCGCGGAAGTCCACCAGGCGGACCTCGTCGTCGATGTGTCCGGTCGTCGTTCGCCGGTGCCCGCCTGGCTGATCGCGGCCGGATGCCGCCCGCCCGTGGTCGACAGTCACCGCGCTGGGATCGCTTATCTGTGCCGCTGGTACCGCCTGCGCGCCGACGGGCCGCGTGATCCTGGCCAGGTGAAGACCGGCTCGGCCGCACCGTTCGCGCTCGGCGGCGTCTTCCCTTCCGACAACGACACCTTCGCGGTGAGCCTGGTGCTCTCCACGAGTGATCCCACCCGCGGCGCGCTCACCGATCCTGCCGTGTTCGAGGCAGTCGCCCGCCACTTCCCCGCGACCGCCGCCTGGCTCGACCTGGCCCCGGAACCACAATCCGCCGTCCTGGCGATGGCCGGCCTGGACAACCGTTGGACCGCCCTCTCCGACGATGACGGACCTGTCGTCACCGGCCTGGTCAACGCCGGGGACAGCCTCATCCACACCAATCCCACCTTCGGCCACGGCGCGGCCCTCGGCCTGCGTGCCGCCCAGTACCTCGCCACCCATGTCGACCAGATCGTCGCGGATCCCATGGGCTACCACAGGTGGGCGGCACAGGCCCTCCGCCCGTGGTTCGACGCGCAGGTGAAGGCCGACCGCGCCGACGAGCAACGCCTCGCCGAGGGCTCACCATCCGCAGATCGGCGGGCTGCCGCCCTGGCCGCTTGCGCCTTTGACGATCCTGTCGTCATGCGAGCCCGAGCCCAGGTGCGCCATCTCCTGCGGCTGGCCGACGACGCCTATGGCACCGACGAAGTGGACCGACACCTCACCGCCTGGCTGGCTGCCCACCCAGACTTCACGCCGAAACACGACGGCCCGACCCGAGATCAGTGGGATGCACTCATCCCCACCTGAGCGCTCGCCGGGCACTGCAGACCTCATTCAGATGGCTTCAGCCCTGAAGGGTGTCTTTATTGCCGTACGGTCGTTGACCTGGGGCTTTGTGATCGTCCACGTATGGGCATGATCAATGATTGTGGGTCTGCGACTGCTCTACTTGATCTTCTGCCGGCTACTGGGCTGTCTTCTTTTGCTGGGCCGGTCGACCGCCGCGAGCAACGCCGAGATCCTCGCGCTTCGTCATGAGGTCGCTGTGCTTCGCCGGCAAGTAGTGCGGCCGCGGCTTTCATGGGCTGATCGTGCCGTGCTCTCCGCTCTCGCCCGGCACCTGCCATCCGTCTTGCGCCGCCATCGCCTGGTTACCCCGGGGACGCTGCTGGCCTGGCACCGTCGTCTGGTGCGCTGGAACTGGAGTCAGACGGCGGTCGGACCCGGTCGGCCACCGCTGGCAGAAGAGATTGCGGCGCTCATCCAGCGCCTGGCGCGAGAGAACCCGACCTGGGGGTACGTCAGGATCCAAGGTGAGCTGCGACGGCTTGGCCATCGGGTTGCCGCCGCCACGATCCGGCGCGTCCTGCGCCGCTCCGGCCTACCACCCGCGCCGCAGCGC
This sequence comes from Streptomyces milbemycinicus, assembly GCF_002154605.1. Lineage (GTDB taxonomy): Bacteria > Actinomycetota > Actinomycetes > Streptomycetales > Streptomycetaceae > Streptomyces > Streptomyces milbemycinicus. Next base: position 3,780 of record NZ_MUNE01000151.1, read on the forward strand.
GCATCCCAGCAGACCTGGCGTACCTTCCTCCGAGTCCAGGCCCACACGCTTCTGGCCTGCGATTTTATGCACGTGGACACCGTCTTCCTCAAACGCCTCTACGTCTTCTTCGTCATGGAGACTGCCACCCGGCGCGTTCACGTCCTGGGCGTCACCGCCCACCCGACGGGCGCATGGGTCACTCAACTCGCCCGCAATCTGCTCATGGACCTCGGCGACAGGGCTGGGTGCTTCCGGTTCCTCATCCGTGACCGGGACAGCAAGTTCACCGCCGCATTCGACGCCGTCCTCGCCGGCAACGGCACAGCCGTCATCCCGACCCCACCGCAAAGCCCACGATCCAACGCGTTCGCCGAACGATGGATACGCACAGCCCGCGCAGAATGCACCGACCGACTCCTCATCACCGGCGAACGACACCTGCGCACGGCCCTCACCAGGTACGCCGAGCACTACAACGCCGGACGAGCCCACCGCAGCCTCGGCCTACGAGCACCCGACGACGACCCGCACATCATCCCCCTGCCCGCTGCCGGGGTCAGGCGCCATCAGGTACTCGGCGGACTGCTCAACGAGTACCACACCATGCCACCCCGGCTGCCTCATCATCCACAGGAAAGGCCCAGCTCAGCAGCCTGATTGGAATATTGACACCCTTCAGGACTCTGTTGGTCGATGTGATGGATCGCCTGAAATGACCTTCGGGTGCGGTGGACACTGCTCGTTGTCGGGTCTGTTTCCTGGGGGCGAGGGGGAGATCATGTCGATGCGTCCGTTGCCTGCGCCTGCGGTGCCTGAGTCCACGGCGAGGGTCGCCCGTGCTGCGTTCCCGCGCGGGTGTCTGGCCATGCGGATCAGGGACGAGTTCGGGGCGGTGTTTGAAAGCGAGCGGTTCGTGGCGGCGTTCGCACATCGGGGCGGTCCGTCCGTGTCTCCGGGGATGCTGGCGCTGGTCAGCGTGCTGCAGTACGCCGAGCGGCTGACCGACCGGCAGGCCGCTGATGCCGTGCGTGGCCGGATCGACTGGAAATACGCCCTCGGCCTCCAACTGGCCGATCCTGGCTTCGATTTCTCGGTGCTCAGCGAGTTCCGTGACCGGCTGATCGCCCACGGCCTCGAACAGCAGATCCTGGACGCCATCCTCGCGCAGTGCAGCGAGCGGGGTCTGCTGCGGGCCGGCGGGCGCGCCCGCACCGACTCCACCCATGTCATCGCCTGCATCCGTGACCTGAACCGGCTGGAATTCGTCACCGAGACCATGCGCTGCGCCCTGGAGGCCCTGGCGGTGGCCGCTCCCGCCTGGCTGGCCGGCACCGACGCGGTCAACACGGACTGGCTCGCACGCTACCGGCAGCGCGCCGACTCCTACCGGCTGCCCAAGGGAGAAGCCGAGCGCACCGCATTCGCCGAGAACGTCGGGGGCGACGGCTATGAACTCCTCGATTCTCTCGACGATCCCACGACCCCCGCCCACCTCGCCGACCTCGAGGCGGTCGTGCTCCTGCGCACCGTGTGGGCCCAGGAGTACCAGCGCGACGCCCGCGGGGTGCGCTGGCGCGGACACAAACAACGCCCTCCGGGAGCGGCGCGCATCGTCTCCCCGCACGATGTGGACGCGCGCTGCGGGGTGAAACGGGGATCCGCCTGGGACGGCTACAAAACCCATCTCACCGAAAGCTGCGACGACGACCTCCCACACTTGATCACGTGCACGGCCACCACACCGGCCACGACGGACGACCACCAGCTCACCGCCGCTGTCCACCAGGCCTTGACCGAGCGGGGCCTGAAGCCGGCCGAACACTACGTGGACGGCGGCTACACCAGCGCGAAGATCATCCTTCAGGCCCGTGCACTGGGCGTCGAGGTCATCGGGCCGGTCAAGCAGGCCGGCGGCCGACCGGCCCTGCAGGGCAGCGGCTACGCCGCCACCGACTTCCGCATCGACTGGCACACCCGGCAGGCAACCTGCCCGCAGGGCCAGGTCAGCACCCGCTGGAGTGACACCACCATCGGCGGCGAACCCCGCATCCACATCGACTTCTCCCGGGCCGGATGCACCAACTGCCCGGCCAAGGACATCTGCACCACAGCCGCCTACCGCGTCCTGACACTACTCCCGCGCGAAGAGCACGAACTCCTCCAACAACGACGGGCAGAACAGCAGACCGAGGAATGGAAGAAGCGATACCACACCAGGGCCGGGGTGGAGGGCAGCATCTCGCAGGCGGTACGGCGCACCGGCACCCGGCGCACTCGCTACCGCGGCCTCGCCAAAACCTCACTGGCCCAGGTCCTGACCGCAGCCGCCCTCAACCTCTACCGCCTCGACGCCTGGTGGACCGGAACCCCCCTGGGCACGACACGAATCTCCCACTACGAACAGCTTGCCCTCAGTCTCGCGGCCTGATCGACAAAACCCAGATCACATCGACCAACAGAGTCCTTCAGG
>NZ_MUNE01000152.1 GCF_002154605.1 Streptomyces milbemycinicus
CCCCACGACCACCCCCCCCACGATGGGAGTGACTTCTCGATGAGCCGCGAGAACACACACAAGCTCAGCCGCCGCGGAGTGCTGAAGGCCGCCGGAGGGCTCGCCCTCGCGGGCGCCGCGGGCGGTATCACCACCGCCGTCACCGCGGGCTCCGCCGGCGCCGCCCCGGCCACCTTCACCCACCCGGGCATGCTGCACGCCTACGGCGAGCTCAACCGGGCCAAGGTACGGGTGGCCGCGGGGAACGACCCGTGGCTGTCCGGCTGGAACCGACTGATCGCCAACTCGCACGCCCAGTCGGGCTGGAAGGCCAACCCGCAGGCCACCATCGTCCGCGGCGGCACCGGCGAGAACTACGGCATCCTCTACAACGACATCCACGCCGCCTACCAGAACGCCCTGCGCTGGAAGATCGCCGGGACCACCGCCCACGGCGACACCGCCCGCGACATCCTCAACGCCTGGTCCGCCACGCTCACCACGGTCACCGGAAACGCCGACCGGTTCCTGGCCGCCGGGATCTACGGCTACCAGTTCGCCAACGCCGCCGAGCTGATGCGGGGCTACTCCGGCTTCGACCTCGACCGGTTCAAGAGGATGATGCTCAACGTCTTCTACCCGCTGAACAACCAGTTCCTCACCGGTCACAACGACGCCTGTATCACCAACTACTGGGCCAACTGGGACCTGTGCAACATGAACTCGATCCTGGCCATCGGCATCCTGTGCGATGACGGGGCCAAGTACGACCAGGCCGTCAACTACTTCAAGAACGGCGCGGGCAACGGATCGATCAAGCACGCCGTCCCGTTCCTGTACGACAGCCAGGGCCTCGCCCAGTGGCAGGAGTCCGGCCGCGACCAGGGCCACACCATGATGGGCATGGGCCAGATGGGCGCCTTCTGCGAGATGGCCTGGTCCCAGGGCGAGGACCTGTACGGCTACGACAGCAACCGCTTCATGAAGGCCGCCCAGTACGTCGCCAAGTACAACCTCGGCCAGGACGTCCCCTTCACCACCTACACCTGGGGCACCGGCCAGAACTGCGCCCAGCAGTCCCACACCGTGATCTCCTCCGCGAGCCGCGGCCAGCTCCGGCCGGTGTGGGACATCCTGCACTACCACTACGCCAGGCGCCGGGGCCTGTCCGTGCCGTACATCACGGCCATGGCGGAGAAGGTCCGCCCCGAGGGCGGCGGTGGAGACTACGGCTCCACGAGCGGTGGCTTCGACCAGCTGGGCTTCGGCACCCTGCTGTACGCCAAGTAAAGCGGTACGACGGTCTTCGTTCGACGCCGGTCATCCCGAGGCCCCGCAGTTGTTACAGCTCCAACCGCCGCTGGGGCCCTGGATGACCGGCGCTCCGCACTGACTGCAGTTCACAACGGCCCCCCTGTCTCAACTTCTACCCATGAAGACGCCGTAACCCTGCCTGAGGCTGCTCGCATTTCAGGCGGAGAACGAAAGGGCACCGTTCTCACGGCTCGGCGGGAGGCTCTGCTCGGCCCAGATGACCTTGCCGTGCGGGGTCTGCCGGGTGCCCCAGCGCTGGGTGAGCTGGGCGACGAGCAGCAGCCCGCGCCCGCCCTCGTCGAAACTGCGGGCCCGGCGCATATGCGGGGCGGTGCTGCTGGCGTCGGAGACCTCGCAGATCAGCCCGGCGTCATGGATCAGCCGCAGCTGGATGGGGCTGCTGGCGTGCCGGATGGCGTTGGTGACCAGCTCGCTCACCACGAGCTCGGTGGTGAAGATCGCCTCCTCCAGCCCCCAGGCCGTCAGCTGCCGGGAGGTCCACCGGCGCGCCTCGGCGACGGTCGCCGCGGTGGCCGGCACATCCCGGGTGGCCACGCTGCCGGCGTCCAGGGTGCGGGTCCGGGCGATCAGCAGGGCGATGTCGTCAGTGCCCCGCTCCGGGGTGAGGACGTCCAGTACGGACTGGCACATCTGCTCGGCCGACTCGGCCGGCCCGGCCAGCGCCCGGCACAGCAGCGCCAGCCCCTCGTCGGGGTCGCGGGCGGCAGACCGCAGCAGCCCGTCCGTGTACAGCACGAGCATGCTGTCCTCCGGGAGCTCCAGATCGACGGTCTCGAACGGCAGGCCCCCCACGCCCAGCGGCGGCCCCGGGGGCACCCGCGGCAGCGTGACCACACCGCCGGGGGCGACCACGACGGGCGCGGGATGGCCGGCGCTGGCAAAGGAGGCCGTGCGGGTGATCGGGTCGTACACCCCGTACAGGCAGGTGGCGCCCAGCTCGCCGGTGCTCTCCTTCCGCTCCTCGGCCACGAGATCGCCCGTCTGGTGGCGCAGCTCGGTATCGCCGGTGTGGAATTCCTCCTCGTCCAGGCGGAGCACCAGATCGTCCAGGTGGGTGAGCAGCTCGTCCGGGGGCAGACCGATGTCGGCGAGCGTACGAACCGCGGTCCGCAGCCGCCCCATGGTCGCCACGGCGTGCACCCCGTGCCCCACGACATCGCCCACGACCAGGGCGATCCGGGCCCCCGAGAGCCTGATGACGTCGAACCAGTCGCCCCCGACCCCCGCCGCGGTGCGCGCCGGAAGGTAGCGGGAGGCGATCGACGCGGCCACCTGCCGCATCCCCGTGCGCGGCAGCATGCTGCGCTGGATGGCCAGCGAGACGGCGCGCTCACGCGTGTAGTGGCGGGCGTTGTCCACGCACACCGCGGCCCGCGCCGTGATCTCCTCGGCCAGCAGCAGATCGTCGTCGTCGAACGGATCCCGCGTCCGGTGGCGGTAGAACATCGCCACCCCCAGCGTGGTGCCCCGGGCGATCAGCGGCACCGTCATCACCGAGTGGATCCCGTACCGGCGCACCGACTCGCCACGGCGGGGGACCTCCTGGGTCCAGCGCCGGATCTCCTCGTCCCCGGTCGAGTGCCGCACACCGCGGCCCGCCGCCAGGGCCTGCGCGGGAGGCGAGTACTCCGGCCAGGAATCCGCGCCTCCGGCCACCAGCGATGCCTCCGGGCAGCCCTCCAGAACGGACTGCTGCGCGATACGGCGGAAGTCCACGGCCCGGCTCGCCGGGCTCACCATCGGCTCCTGCCCGTGGTAGATCGCGTCCAGCAGATCGACGGTGACGAAGTCGGCGAACCGGTCGACCGCCACATCCGCCAGCTCCTGCGCCGTCCGGCTCACGTCCAAGGTGGTGCCGATCCGGACGCTGGCCTCGTTGACGATCGTCAGCCGGCGGCGGGCCCGGTGCTGCTCGCTGTAGTCGAAAACCACCGCCGACAGGCCCCGCACCACGCCGACCGCGTCCTTCACGGGGATCAGATAGACGGCCCAGGCGGGCTTGCTCGGCTCATCGGACAAGGGGTCGAAGCCCTCGTGGCGGATTGCTTCTCCGGTGCGGATGACCTGCTCCTGGAGCCGGTCGAGCTCCTGGACGATGGGCCGGGGGTCCATCTCGCGCAGGCGCAGCCCGCGCATCTGAGCCACCGACCGGCCCATGAGACGGGTCATGGCCACGTTCGCGCCCACCAGCCGCGCCTGGGTGTTGTAGACCGCCACGGGAATCGGCATCTGGGCCAGCGTCCAGTTCTCCAGCAGCCGCTCCTCCTCGGACAGCTGCTCCTCGGACCGCCCCGGATCGCCGGGCTCCGGGCCGGGCCGGGCCTCCGCTGCCGTACCCGCCACCACGAGCCAGCGGATCCCGCCGCGGGCGTCGGTCAGCGGATGTGCCTGGACCGCCAGCTGTACGCGGTGCCCGCCCCGGTGCCTGGCCTTGATCAGGCCGCTCCAGCCGTCGCCCGGCTGCGCGCGCAGATACCTCCGGGCCGAGGCGGGGAGATCCCCGGCGAGGAGGTCCCGCGCCGGATGCCCCAGCATGTCGCCGGGCTGATACCCGAGCAGCCGCGCCGCATCGGGCCCCCAGGCCGTGACGTACCCGCGGGCATCGACCTCGATCGCCGCCGAGAGCGGTGCGGCCCGCTGATGCCCGAATTCCTCGGCCCCGCCGTGGGACCTCGTGGATTCGTCCTTGCGCATCGGCATCTGCCTCGCCGGGCCGTGTCCGAATGCCCGGGCCCGGGGCCCGGACGCCACGGCCCCTCTCCAGGATCATCCCCGGGCCCGGGCCCGCTCAATCGGCCCCGGGCCGTGGTCCGGGCCGGGATCCGTGGACGGTCGTCCGGGCCGGGATCCGCCCGCGATGGCTCGGCCATCCGCGATGGCTCAGCTGTCCTGGACGCCTCAGCCGTCCGGGGCGGCTCAGCTGTCCGGGGCGGCTCAGCTGTCCGGGAGGGCGCCCCGCTCGGCGGTGCGCAGCGCCAGCTCGGCCAGCGCCTCGGGGGCCCCGGCCTGGCCGCGTATCCCCGGAAAGGCGTTGATGTCCACGATCAGCGGCGCCCCGCCGCCCGCGTCGATCACATCCACGCCGTACACCCGCAGTCCGAAGACCGAGCCGACCCGCAGCGCCAGCCGCGCCCAGCCGTCCGGCAGATCCCCCGGCGCCAGCGACCGCGCCGGGCCGCGGTCGGGGTCCGCCAGCTCCGACCGGCGTACGGCCGCGAAGACCCTGCCCCCGATCACCCACAGCTTGTGGTCCCAGCCGCTGTTCTCGGTGAACGGCTGCACCACCACCGGCTCGCCCGACCAGATACCGCACAGGGCGCGCAGCCCGGCGGCGTCGTCGACCCGGGCCACCAGGTCGTGCCGTCGGCTGTGCCGGCTCTTGATCACCACCGGATATATGAGCTCTTCGCCGCTGAGCCGGGCGAGGGCCGGTACGGTCCGGGTGTGCGCGAAGGGCAGCCCGGCCCGGAGCGCCAGGTCGGCCATCGCCGTCCGGTCCTGGCACAGCTCGGTCGGCCCCACCGCGTTCAGCACCGGAGCGCCACGCTCCTCGAGGTAGCGGGCCAGGCCGAGCGCGCAGGGCATGTGCGCCTTCAGCAGATAGACATCGGCGAGCGCCCCGAAGGAGTCCGGATCTTCCGGTGCGCCGTCCCAGCCGCCCGGATCCACCGCCACCACCCGATGCCGGGGCGTCAGCAGCGCGGTCGTGGCGGCCAGCAGCGGATGCTCGGGCTCCCGGGTGATCAGACCGATCCTCATCGGCTCTCGCCGGTCCTCGCGGGGACCTGTTCCGCCACCCGTGCCCGCGCCAGGGCGGGCACCATGGCCGTCGCCCCCGCACCCGCCCCGTTCGGGCCCCGGCGGGCCAGCTCCAGGACGGCCCGCCCCACCCGTGCCGCCGCGTCCGGCACCTGACGGAAGCTCGGGAAGTCGTTCACATCGACGATCACCGGGCCGTCCGGGCCCAGCAGCACATCCACGCCGTACAGATCCAGGCCGTAGACCGCCCCGGCCTCGGCGACGATCCGGCCCACCTCGGCGGACAGCGCCACCCGCCGCTCGCGCACCGGCTCCTCGGGGTGCAGCGGCGAGCTCCGCTCGGTCGCGTACAGCTCACCGCCCACGCAGTACACCTTGAGGTCGACCCCGGAGTTGGCCACATAGGGCTGGGCTATCAGCATCCCTTCCCCCGCCAGCTCCGCCCGCAGCCCGGCCAGCCGGTCGGGGGAGGACACCAGCCGCACCGCCCGCCCCGAGCTGCCGTCGGCGGGCTTGACCACCAGCGGGAACTCCGCCTCCGGTATCTCCGCCAGCGACTCGGGCCGGGCGGCCGCGTAGGTCCGCGGCATCGGCAGCCCCCGGGCGGTGCCGATCGCCGCCGCCAGCACCTTGTCCCGCACCCCGCGGATCGACCGGGCGTCATTGACCGTCGTCAGCCCCACGGCCGCCGCGGCCTCAAGCAACGTCAGGCCCGGGCCCCCGGAGACCGTTTTGAGCACCCAGGCGTCATGGCTGCCCGTCCCGACCGCGTCCGACACGCTCACCAACGAGCTCCCCGGCCACACCACGTCCACCCGGTGTCCCCAGGCGGTGAGCTGTCGGATCACCTCCAACGGCATGCCGTCGTAGCGGTAGTGCTCCTCCACCAGAAAGCAGAGCCTCATGGACCTTCCCTGTCACGCCGGACGTTCGCCGACCCGTCCGGCGCGCCACAACGTCTCAGCATGTCATGGCGCGCCGGAGCACTCGCGGGCGGGAATGGAACCGGCCGTGCGTCAGGAGACGATGTCCTTGCGGCTGAACCCGCGGAAGGCCAGCGCGATCAGCACCACGGCGTATGCGACGGACACCGATACGCCCTGCACCATGCCGCTCCACTCCGCATGCGGCTGGAGCGCGTCGAGCCAGGCGAACTGCCAGTGCGCGGGCAGGAAGTCGCGCCAGGAGCCGAGCGCGGTGACCGCGTCCAGGACATTGCCCACGATGGTCAGCCCGACCGCCCCGCCGACCGCGCCCAGCGGGGCGTCGGTGACGGTGGAGAGCCAGAACGCCAGCGCCGCGGTGACCAGTTGGGACAGGAAGATATACGCGACCACGACGGCGAGCCGGCCCAGCGCCTCACCCGTGGCCAGCGACCCGCCCGTGGGGAGCCGCAGCGGCTCCCAGCCGTACGCCACCGTCCCCACCACCAACGCCACCAGCGGCAGCAGCACGATCGCGGCCGCGCTGAACCCCAGCGCCACGGCGAGCTTGCTCAGCAGCAGCCGGGTCCTGGGTACGGGCGCGGCCAGCAGATAGCGCAGCGAGGACCAGTTGGCCTCGGCCGCGACGGTGTCCCCGCAGAACAGCGCCACCGGCACGACCAGCAGGAAGGCGGCCGAGACAAACAGCGCAGTCGCGGTGAAGTTGGCCCCGGAGGCCGTCGCGGTGACCATCAGCGTGGTCCGGTTCTCGCGCCCTTCCGGGGTGCCGCCCAGCGCGAAGGCCGCGACGAGTACGAGCGGCAGCGCGGCCAGCACCGTCGCCATCACCATGGTCCGGCGCCGGCGCAGCTGCCGGACCGCCTCGACCCGCAGGGGCAGGGTACGGCCCGGACGGTGGCCGGGCGCCGCCTCCACCAGAGAACTCATGGAACTCATGAGACCTCTCCTCCGATCAGGGTCAAGAACGCGTCTTCCAGGCGCCGGTTGGGCCCGAAGCTGGTCACCGGGATCTCCAGCCGCATCAGCTCCGTGAGCAGCTGCGCGGGGCCGGTGCCGTCGAGGTGCACCAGCAGTCCGTCGCTGGTACGCGCCGCGGAGGCGACCCCCGGCAGCGCGCCCACCTTCTCCACCAGGGCGTCGCTCAGCTCGCCCTCGTGGCCGACCAGCAGACTGCTGCCGGTGCCGGCGATCTCCTCGACCGGGCCCGCCTCGACGAGCCGGCCGCGGTCCATGACCACCAGATGGGTGCAGGACTGCTCGACCTCCGCGAGCAGATGGCTGGAGACGATCACGGTGCGGCCTTCCGCCGCGTACCGGATCATCACCTCGCGCATCTCGCGGATCTGCGGCGGGTCGAGCCCGTTGGTCGGCTCGTCCAGGATCAGCAGATCGGGCAGGCCCAGCATGGCCTGGGCGATGGCCAGCCGCTGGCGCATGCCCTGGGAGTACGTGCGCACCGCGCGCTCCAGCGCGTCGCCGAGCCCCGCGATCTCCAGCGCCTCGTCCAGATGGGCGTCCTCGGCCGGGCGGCCGGTGGCCCGCCAGTACAGCTCCAGGTTGGCCCGGCCGGTCAGATGCGGCAGAAAACCCGCCCCTTCGACGAAGGCGCCCACGCGGGAGAGCACCGAGGCGCCGGGCCTGATGGCGTGTCCGAACACGCGGATCTCACCGCTGTCGGGGGCGATCAGCCCCATCAGCATCCGCAAAGTGGTGGTCTTGCCCGCGCCATTGGGCCCGAGCAGCCCGAGGACCTGCCCCTTCTCCACGGTGAACGAGAGGTCCTTGACCGCGTACCGGTCGACCGACTTCGCGTACCGCTTGCTCAGCCCCGTGATGCGCAGCGGCACCTCGGCCAGTTCGGGGTCGGGCGCCGGGGCGGCCGTGCGCCGCCTGCCGGTCAGCAGCAGGGCCGCCGCCACCACGACGGCCACCAGCGGCAGCCCCCACACCCACCAGGCCAGCGAGGCGGGCTGGGTGCGTACGTCCGGCGCGGTGGGTACCGTCAGGCCGCCGTCCGCGAGGGAGACGGTGTACGTGGCGGGCTCGGCAGGCGAGGCGTAGCCGAGGTCGGTCGCGGCCAGTACCAGCCGCAGCCGGTGGCCCGGCTCCACCTCGTGGTCGACGGCGGGCAGCCGCAGTTCGACGGTCCGGCCCCGCTCGGCGCCGGTGACCCGCACGGGGGAGACCAACTGCGCGGGCAGCACCTGCGCTCCGTCGGGCCCCACGTCGTACACCTTGGCGAACAGCACCGCGTCGGGCGCGTCCGCCTTCACCCGTACCTTGACCGTGGGCGAGCCGGTGATGCGCAGCGATTGGCGCAGCGGCGCCGAGTCGAAACGGGCGTACTGCCCGGGGAAGTCGAGGGAGACCCCGACACCCAGGGACGAGGCTTGGGAGAGACCCGCGATACCGGGCACCGAGGAGACGCCCGACGGCCCGCCGCCGGGCGGGTTGGCGAACGACTGCTCGCCGCCGCTCAGCCGCACGCTCTGCCCGTGGCCAGTGAGCCCCGGATAGCTGTCGCCCGTCGCACCGCGCAGCAGGGCGGCGCCGTCGGTGGAGTCGAACCCGCCGGTGCGGGTGATCCGGAAGGCCGGCCCGGTGTCGGTGCCCTTGTCGCCCTTGAGATAGCGGTCGAACCACGCCCGGGTACGGGACGTGATGCGCTTGGTCTCCAGGTCGCCCCCGTCGTGTCCGCCCGCGAGCCAGTCGACGGCGACCGGCGCCCCGTTGGCCTTGATGGCCTTGGCCATCGCGTCCGACTGGTCGAGCGGGAAGAGCGAGTCGGTCTGGCCTTGGAGGATCAGCGTCGGGACCTTGATCCGGTCGGCCACGGCGGACGGGCTGCGGGCCTCCAGCATCCGGCGGGCGGCGTCGTCCGGCTTACCGGACACGGCGACCCGCTCGTACATCGCGCACAGCCGCGCCTCGAACCGGCCGCAGCCCTGGCCGCTCCGGTCCTTCCGGCCTGCCTGGCCTCCCTGGTTTTCCTGGCCTCCGGGCGCCTGGCCGGCGGTGGGGTCCGCCGAGCCGGTGGTGAAGAAGATGCCTGTCCACAGGCTCTTGAAGACACCCTTGGGGAAGAGCGAGTCGGCCAGGTTCCAGTAGGTGATGGCTGGGGCGATGGCGTCGACGCGGCGGTCGTACCCGGCGGCGAGCAGCGAGGCCGCCCCGCCGTACGAGGCGCCCGCCACCCCCACCCGGGGATCGCCGGCCGAGTCGAGCCGTACCTCGGGCCGCTTGGCCAGCCAGTCGATCAGCCGCTGGACATCGGCGCCCTCGTGGGCCGGGTCGTTCAGCCCGATCTTCCCCGTGGACGCGCCGAAGCCGCGCGCCGACCAGGTCAGTACGGCGTATCCGTCGCGGGCCAGCCCCTCGGCCTGTGACCGCAGATCGTCCTTGCTGCCCCCGAAGCCATGGGCGAGCAGCACCGCGGGCCTGCGGCCGGAGCCCGCGGTGAAGTACGAGGTGTCGATGCGGGCACCCGGCATGTCCAGCACCCGGTCCTCGCGGTGGACGGAGGGGCGACCATCGGACGAAGCGGCCACGGCCGCCCAGGTGCCCGCACCCGCGAGCACGGCGACCGCGGCTGCCGCCGACACCACCAGCCGTCGGCCGCGCAGCCGGGCTTTTCGCAGAATCATGTCTGCACCCTAAGCGGGCCTCGGGGACAGGGCAGCTGACACCAGGTGGATTCCGGGCCCCTCCCCGGGGAGTATCCTGCCCGTTTTGGGTACGCCTCCCGCGGTACGGCGCTGCCGCCCGGCGGACGCTGCGAACGTGGCCTGCGGGACCTGGCGGCCACCCCGTTCAAACCGGCCTTGGCCAGGGGCTTTTGTCGGTGCCTGGCAGTAGAATAGAGGGGTCAAGAACAAGGGTCCCCGACCTCCTTTGGAGGAAGCCGATGGCCGCTGCCGCCACACCTCTTCCGGACCTGCCGAGCTATGCGACCCTCCCGACAAAACGAGTGCCCGCCGGACGTCCGCGCGAGTGGTACGAGACCCACCACCGCCGGCTGAAGGCCATGCGCCTGGCCATCGCCCTGCTCAACTCCGGGGTGTACCGCCCCGAGCAGGCGCCCAACCGCAAGATACGCACCACCGCCACCCGGATCGGGGTGCGCCCGCCCTCCAACACCACCTGCCGCATGGTGCGGTCCCTCATCCGCTACGAGCAGCGCTGACGCCGCGCCCCGCCGCGCCGTTGTCTTCGTCCACTGCTCCACGGCGCGGCGGGTCCGCTCGGTTGAGGCTTCCCAGGCCCGGTCAGTCGCGCCGGGCGACCACCCGGTAGGCGTTGGACAGATGGCGCCGGCCGGCCAGCGGCCTGATCAGGAAGTGGTCCAGCGCGGCGGTCACCAGCAGGGCGGGGACGCCCGCCAGCACGATCGCCGTACGCAGCAGCCGCCGGGCCCGCCCCGGCGGCTGCGCCAGCCAGGGCTGGTCCTCGGGCGGGGCGACGGCGTTCAGCAGCAGCCATACCGCGCCGACCAGATCGACCGGGTCGTGCGGCCCGGCGTGCTCCTCGGCGACGACGGTGAAGCCGAGCCCGGACAGCTCCTTGCGCAGATTGGCCACGGGCACGAAGTGGAGGTGCTGCGGCTGCAGCCACGGCAGCCACCAGCGGCCCAGCAGCCGGGAGAAGCGGCTCTCCGGATCGGGCACATCGATCAGCAGATGTCCGCCCGGGCGCAGTGCGTGCCGCGCCGCGCGCAGCTCCCCGCGGGGGTCCGTACTGTGCTCCAGATAGTGGAACATGCTCACCACGTCGTACCCGTCGGCCAGTTCCGTCACCCGCTCGACGAAGCCGCCCCGGATGCCCCGCGTCACCCGGCCCGCCCGCTCGGCCAGCTCCACCCCGGCGCTCAGGTCAAGCCCGTCGAAGAGGGTGCCGGGGAAGACCGATCGGGCCGCCTCGCAGAAGTGGCCGTGCCCGGTGCCGACGTCCAGCCAGTTCCCCGGGGCCTCGGCGAAGGGCCGCAGCGACTCCGCACGCCTGACGTACCTCTTCCGGCGCCCGGCGAAGAGACCGCCCATGTCCTTCTCGCCCAGGCCGTCGTAGAAGTCCCGGTAGTAGAACTCCAGGCCCTCGCCGCTCAGCCGCGGATTCTGGAACACATGGCCGCAGTCCCGGCACCGATCCAGCCGGAAGCCGCCCGGCTTGTGCTGGAAGAGGTCGGTGGTGCGCAGCCGCTCCTCCAGCCGGGCCGAGCCGCACCACGGGCAGTCGGCCCGGGGCGGCTCGAAGAACCGGTCGGTGCCGCGCGCGAAGTCGTCCGCGTAGCGGGGGCGCAGCGCGGCGACGGCCGCGGCGCGGTCGCCCTTCTTCGGGGTTCGGTTCGCCTCCGGCGCGCTCAAGCCGGTGCCGACAGGTTCGCGCCCCTTCGGCTCTCCCTCAGCTACCGCCGGACGTTGCTCCTGACCTGGGCCGGGGGCGGGGCCGGGCGCGGTGGGTGGTTCGACGCCGCTGCTCATCTCTCCTCCAATGAGGGCTGCGAAGGTGGCCGGGTGGCGGCCTGCGCTGCCAGCCGTTCGAGGTGGCCGGCGGCCGCGGTGGCGCCGCCGGCCGCGCGGAAGGACGCCCTGATGCGCTCGGCCGCCGCCCGATGGCCCGGTTCGTACAGGACGGCGTCCAGGGCCTCGCCAAGACCGGCCGCCGTGACCCGGCCGAACCGCACCCGTACGCCCGCCCCCGCGGCCACCACCTGCCCCGCGACCACGGGCTGGTCGTCGCGGATGGGCGCCACGACCAGCGGTACGCCGTGCCACAGCGCCTCGCACACGGTGTTGTGCCCGGCGTGGCACACGACGGCCGCGACCCGCGCCAGCAGCGGCAGCTGAGGGACCCCGCGCACCACCAGCACGTCGTCGTCCAGCGGCGTGCCGGGCCCGGTGTCCAGTCCGCCCGCG
>NZ_MUNE01000153.1 GCF_002154605.1 Streptomyces milbemycinicus
GCTTCGGTGTCGGTGCGCTGCGGGTGGTCGGAGCTGATGCCGCGCAGGGCGGCCATGACGGCGAGGCCGCGGATGCGGTACTGGCCCGACTCGGTGCGCAACACGGAGCCCGGGTTCAGCCGCAGATGCGCGAGGCCTTCGCGGTGGGCCGCGGCCATGGCCTGGGACACCTGGCTGACGAGCTGGTAGGCGTCATGCGGCTCGAGCGGCCCGGAGGCGAGTACGGCGGTGAGTTCGGTGGCGTCGGGAAGCCACTCGTGGACCACGTAGACGAGGTCGTTCTCCTCGACGGCGTCGAGGACTTGGACGAAGCGGGGGTCGCCGAGCAGCGCCGCCGAACGGGCGGCGGCCAGCACAGGGCGGGCCCGCGGATGGTCGGCCGGCAGCACATGGACCCCGACGGCGCGCCGGAGTTTCTCGTCCACGGCACGCCAGCTGCTGAATCCGTCCAGACGGGTGACGCATTCCTCCAGGCGGTAGCGTCTGGCCAGCTTGTGGCCGCTGTGCAGATCGGGGGCGCTCGTATCGGCCGCGGCGCCCTTGGTGTCGGTGCCCGCGGCCTGCGCTTCCTTATCGGCTTTCGTTTCGGTTCCCACCCCGTCGGACGTGGCCTTGCCCGCCTCGGCGGTCAGCGGCTCATCTCCGCTGTTGTCGGCCACGTCGACGGCAGCCGTGCTCCGTTCCGCCACCGTCGTTCCTGCCTCCCCATCCGTTGCGCCTACTCCGAGCCAAGACAATTGTGCCCACAGTCCGCCGCTATGCACGACACACGGTGGCAGACGATGGTTGTGCTGAACGATCAGCGACCAAGTCGTCCGCGGACCATACCGACCATGGCGGTCAGCTCGGCAACGCGCATCCGTTTCGCCGCAATGTAGAAGACCGCGATAAGAACGAGACCGCCGCCCGCCAGAGCCGCTACGGAGCCGGTCGGGCCGGCGCCCAGCGCCCCGGTGATGGCATAGGAGGCCACGCCGCCGAGGGCGGCGGCGGGGATGCCGGCGCCCACCAGACGGGTGTAGGTGCGGACGACGTGCCGTCCGTCCAGATCGCCGCCCAGGAGCTTGCGGAGCCGCTTCCAGGCCACGCCCACGCCGATGGCGTAGGCCAGGCCGTAGGAGGCGGCCATGCCCGCCACGGCCCAGCGGGCGGGGAGGACGAGGTAGGAGAGTGCGGAGGCGGCGGCGTTGACGGCGGCGACGATCACCGTGTTGTAGAAGGGGGTGCGGGTGTCTTCGTAGGCGTAGAAGCCGCGCAGGACGACGTACTGCACCGAGAACGGGATGAGTCCGAGACCGAAGGCCATGAGGATGTAGCCCATGGAGCGGGCCTGTTCGGTGCCGGAGGAGCCGAACATCAGGGTGCACATGGGGATGCCGAGCGCGACGAACCCGAGGGCGAGCGGGACGATGGCGACGGCGGAGGTGCGCAGACCCTGTGAGATGTCGTCGCGGACCGCGCCGGTGTCCCCGTCGTGGGCCGCGCGGGAGATCCGGGGCAGCAGGGCGGCCATGACGGAGACGGTGATGATCGCCTGCGGCATACCCCAGATGAGCTGGGCGCTCTGGTAGCCGAGGAGGCCGGTGCCGGGGTGGCCCTGGTTGTCGGCCTTCGCGCCGGCCGCGGTGGCGAGCCGGGTCACCACGACGTTGCCCGCCTGGTTGGCGAGCACGAACAGCACGGTCCACTTGGCGAGCTTGGCGGCCTTGCCCAGGCCGTGGCCGCGCCAGTCGAAGCGGGGCCGGAAGCGGAAGCCGGCCGCACGGAGATAGGGGAACATCGCCAGCGCCTGGACGGTGAGGCCGAGGAGGGTGCCCACGCCCAGCAGCCGGACCCCTTCGTCGGTGATGTCGGTGACGCCCATCTCGGAGGAGCTGGAGGTGCCGAACACCCAGATGAACATGGCGAAGCTGGCGATGACGACGATGTTGTTGAGGACCGGGGTCCACATCATGGCGCCGAAGCTGCCGCGGGCGTTGAGGATCTGGCCGACCACGACGTGCACGCCCATGAAGAAGATGGTGGGCAGGCAGTAGCGGGCGAAGGTGACGGCCACGTCGTTGGCGTGGGGGTTGCCCGCGATGGACGGCGAGAGCATGCGGACGAGGGTGGGTGCCGCGAACACGGACATCGCGACGAGGGCCGCGAGGACGACCATCACCAGGGTCAGCAGGCGGTTGGCGTAGGCGTCGCCGCCGTCGTCGTCCTCTTTCATGGAGCGGACGAGCTGCGGCACGAAGACGGAGTTGAGACCGCCGCCCACGGTGAGGAAGTAGATCATCGCGGGCAGCTGGTAGGCGACGGCGTAGCTGTCGCCGAGGGTGGCCGCGCCGATGGCGGCGACGATCACCAGTTGGCGGACGAAGCCGGTGAGCCGGGAGACCAGCGTTCCGGCCGCCATCACCGCGCTGGACTTCAGCAGGTTTCCCGCGCGGCCGCCCGAGCGCTTCTGCTCCGGCTCGGCCGTCTCCGGCTCGGCCACCGCCGCGGCCGCCCCCGCGGGGGCGGCCGACTGGGCGGGGACGGGGCCGGGCGGTTCGGACATCGGCGCCGGCCCCTGCGCTGACCCCGCGGGCGGATACCCGGCCGGGGGCTGCTGCTGGGGGCGCTGGGGCTCGTAGGGCTGCTGGTCGCGGAAGAGGTGCGCGAAGGCGTCCGGCTGCTGCTGTGCCCCGGCGTCGTAGCCGGCCTGCGGGCCGGTGCCCAGATACTGCGTGGCCTCGATATCGCCGCCGTACTGCTGGTGGGCGGGGCCCTCGGGGGCGGCGGCCTCGGCCGACCACAGCCGCGGATCGTGCCCCTGCGGGGGCGCGGGCTGCTGCTGGTAGGGCTGCTGGTAGCCGCCGGACTGAGGCTGGTGGTACGCGCCCTGGCCCTGGCCCTGGTCGTACAGCGGGTCCGTCAGCGGGTCGGTCAGCGGATCGTGGCCGTAGGAGTCCTGGCGCGCGGCGTAGGGGTCCTGCGCCGTGTACGGGTAGGGCGTGAACGAACCGGTGACGTACGGATCCTGCATATAGGGGTCCTGTACGTACGGCAGCTGGCTGTACGAGATGTCGCGGGGGTCCCCCAGATACGGATCCTGCTGATGCGGCTCCGGTCCGTAAGGATTCTGGTGGGCGTACGGGCCGCTCTGCGGCGGCGGTACCCGGCCGGCGGGGTCGTTGCCCGCGCCTTGGCCGCGATCACCGTCATACGGCGCGTTCATCGCTACCCCACCTCATAGTCCGCTGCGGCCGGTCGGCCACGCCATTGCTCAATGGTCCACTTTCTCACCTGAGCCGGAGGGGCCAGCGCTTTGCGATCCGGTGTCCGGCGCCGGGTCACTCGCCTGCCCGGGTACCAGGGCGCGCGGGCGCTCCCCCTCGCCGGGCTCGGTCGGCTCGTCCTCCGCCGCCTCTCCGTCCTGCTCCTCGCTGTTCCCCGCAGCGTCTTCATCACTCCTGGCGGCGGACCGCTTGCGCTGGAGGTAGATCCGGATCCCGGCGAGAACGAGCAGCAGCACCCCGCCGGCGATCACCAGAATGACCGTGGACGTGATTTCGGTGACATTCACCTTGAACGACATCTCGGGGCCATAGGCATCGCCGTCCACGGTGTACAGCTGGGCCGTCACCCAGGCGCGTCCGTTCGCGTTGGCCGTGGTGCCGAACTTCACCGACTGGCTGTGTCCACCCTGGACCGTGACCACCTGGGAGTCGCTGACCGCCAGGCGGTTGCCCTGCTGGGACCGGAGGACCAGCCGCAGCTCGACGGGTTGCAGCAGGTTGTTCTGGACGGTCACCGGAATCGTGGCGCTGCGCCCGGACAGGGTCATGTCCGTCTTGTTGATGAGGCGCACCTTCTCCGTGAGGTCCTGGAGGTAGGCCTGGACGGAGTCGCGGAAGCCGGTCGAGCCTCGCAGGTCGTGGCGCCACGAGGTGGAGATCTCTCGCATGATCGCGGCGCCGAACGGGGTGACCACGCGGCCCTTGGCGGTGAGGATCCCCTCGAACTTGTCGAGGGCGGCCTGGGTCAGCCGGATCTTCTCGAATCCGTCGGTGGGCAGCTCCTGGCGGCGCAGCGCGGCCGGGTACGAGCGGGCGGCGGGTACCCGGTGGGTGGCGAGCGGGTCGGGCTGGGCCTTGGCGGCCTGCCCCAGGCTGAGCGGCTGTGTCCAGCTTCCGGACAGGCCGTTCAGGGCTGCCGCCATGGCCTGTGCCTGGCTGGTGGTGGGCATCCGCTGCGGAGCCACGAGGACGCTGCGCTGCTTGTCCGGCGCCTGCAGGGTGAGCATCTGGGTCTGGGCGAGGAACCGCTGGACGGCCAGCGTGGCGTTCTCCGCCCGCGTCATGTCGCCCATGAAGGCGGTGGACAGCCGTGCGTCCGCGACCACCGCCGTATTGCCTCCGCCGATCTGGCGGGCCGCGGTGGGGGTGTACGGGAGACTGCCCGTCTCGCGGAGGCTGTCGCTGCGGGCGATGATGTTGTGCGCGCCGGCGGAGGTGGCGACGTCCACGATCGAGGAGTCGATGGCGCCGTTCACCGGCCAGGCGAAGTCCGTACGGGGCTTCACATGCAGAACGGTGTCCACGGTCGTCGAGGCGAGCGCGGTGGCGGTCTGGAGGTGGCTGAGGGCGCCCGTGTTCTTGCCGCGGTGCGCGAGCGAGGCGAGGTCGGGATCGGCGAAGGGCAGAGCCACCACCTGGTGTCCCTTGACGGCCTGCTGCAGGTCGTTGAGCCACTGCTTGGCCACGGCTTGGCCCCGGCCGTCGGTCGTCTCGTTCTCCGTCTGGCTCTGGACCTCGTACGGCTCGGTCATCGCGTCGACCGTGGCGAGCAGGTCCGGGTCGATCACCCAGGTGACCGGCAGGTTCTTGCCCAGGGCCACGAGCTGCTGAAGCCGTCCGCCGGGGGCGAGCTCCGCCATGAGGTCGTCGTTCTGGAAGATCGGCGTCTGCTGCTCATTGGCGCCCGTACCCGTGCGGGCGGCCAGGTGGGTGGAGGAGATGAGCGGCCACAGGAAGGTGAGCTTGCTCTTCTTGGTGGCGGCGGTCGGCTGCCAGGGCAGGAAGGTCCGCTCGATGCCCATGACCTGCGACCAGGGCTGGCTCCGCGTCTGGCCGGTGAGGGTGACACCGAGCTGATAGACGCCGTTCCCGCCGAGGTGGAGCTCCTTGACCGGTATGGAGAGGGTGAAGTCACGGCTGATGCCGGCGGGGAGGTTGCCGATCTTCCGCTTGTACTTGTCGGAGACCTCGGTGCCGTCGAGGCCGATCTCGTAGCCCTTCCGCTTGGCGGCCGTATCGATGTCGTTACGGCCGTTCATGGTCGGGCCGACCATGAGGCCGACGGAGGAGGTGTTGATCGTCGAGCTGCCGCGGTTGGTGACGGTGCCGCTGACGGTGAGTGTGTCGTTCGTGGACGGCGTGGTGGGAGTGATCGAGTCGATGGCGACATCGACGGTGCGCGAACCGGTGGCCTTGGCCTGAGCCGGGGCGGTCTGGGCGGGCGCGGTCCGGGCCGGGGCGGTCTGGGCGTGGGCACCGGGAGCCGCCGGGATCTGCAGCACACCCGCGAGCACGGGCGCAGTAGTGAGCAGCGCTGCCGTGCGCCGCAGCCAACGACGGGCGCGAGCGGAAGTTGTTTCCTGGAGCTCTGCCGGCTCGGCCACGCGCTCGCCCGTCCCTCGTCGTCAGTGATCGTCAGTAGTCCCGCAAAATGCGTCCACGAAATGGTAACGATGCCCGCTGTGATGAAGTGCTGTGGAGGGCTCCACAAGATCGTCACCGGTTCGATGCGTCCGGTCGGCGTGGAGGCTCCGGGGCGTGCGGCCACGTACCCTGTTCTGTTGTGCCGAACGCCAACACTGACAGCCACGACCCGCAGTCGAACAACGAGCTCAGCCAGGTGCAGCGCCGCGCCGTGGGCGAGCTCCTGCGGGTGTCTCCCGTAGCCGACGACCTCGCCCGCCGCTTCGAGGCGGCCGGGTTCGGCCTTGCCCTGGTCGGCGGATCGGTACGGGATGCGCTTCTGGGCCGTCTCGGTAACGATCTGGATTTCACCACGGACGCACGTCCGGAGGACGTGCTGAAGATCGTCCGTCCGTGGGCCGACGCGGTCTGGGAAGTCGGCATCGCCTTCGGCACGGTCGGCTGCCGTAAGGAGGGCGGGAACGGAAACGGGTCGAGTCAGAGCTTCCAGATCGAAATCACGACTTATCGGTCAGAAGCGTACGACCGTACGTCGAGGAAGCCCGAGGTCTCGTACGGCGACTCCATCGACGAAGACCTGGTCCGTCGGGACTTCACGGTCAACGCGATGGCCGTGGCGCTCCCGCGGAAGGAATTCATCGACCCGCACAACGGCCTGGAGGACCTCGCCGCGAAGGTGCTGCGCACACCCGGCACCCCTGAGGAGTCCTT
This sequence comes from Streptomyces milbemycinicus, assembly GCF_002154605.1. GTDB lineage: Bacteria > Actinomycetota > Actinomycetes > Streptomycetales > Streptomycetaceae > Streptomyces > Streptomyces milbemycinicus. The sequence continues at coordinate 6,402 of NZ_MUNE01000153.1, forward strand.
CTCCGACGACCCGCTGCGAATGATGCGCGCCGCGCGCTTCGCGGCCCAGCTCGACTTCGATGTGGCGCCCGAGGTGATCGCCGCGATGAAGGCGATGGCCGGGCGGATCGAGATCGTCTCGGCGGAGCGGGTGCGTGACGAGCTCAACAAGCTGATCCTGGCCGCCCGCCCCGTCAAGGGGCTGAGGCTCCTGGTCGACACCGGGCTCGCCGACCATGTCCTCCCGGAGCTTCCGGCGCTGCGCCTGGAACGCGATGAGCACCACCGTCACAAGGATGTCTACGAGCACACGCTGACCGTGCTGGAGCAGGCCATCGCCCTGGAGAAGGACGGGCCCGACCTGGTGCTGCGGCTGGCGGCCCTGCTGCATGACATCGGGAAGCCCAAGACGCGCCGCTTCGAGAAGGACGGCCGGGTCTCCTTCCATCACCATGAGGTGGTGGGCGCCAAGATGACCAAGTCGCGGATGACCAAGCTCAAGTACTCCAACGAGCTGGTGAAGGAGGTCTCCCATTTGGTCGAGCTGCACTTGCGCTTCCATGGCTATGGCACGGGCGAGTGGACGGACTCGGCGGTACGGCGCTATGTGCGGGACGCGGGACCGCTGCTGGAGCGGCTGCACAAGCTGACCCGCTCGGACTGCACCACGCGTAATAAGCGGAAGGCCGGCGCTCTGTCGCGCGCATACGACGGGCTGGAGGAGCGCATCGCGCGGCTGCAGCAGCAGGAGCAGCTGGATGCCATCCGGCCGGACCTGGACGGCAACGAGATCATGAAGATTCTCGGGATCGGGCCGGGCCCGCAGGTCGGCAAGGCGTACAAACACCTGCTGGAGCTGCGCCTGGAGCACGGCCCCATGGAGCGGGACGCCGCAGTCACAGCGCTCCAGGACTGGTGGGCGGCTCAGCCCCAGGGGTGACGCAGCCCCAGGGCTGACGCATCAGGTTTCACGTGAAACATCGGTCTGCTTCGCCTCGCGCTCGCCATGTTTCACGTGAAACATGGCGACGAGGGCGGTCACTGCGTAGAGCACGGCCACCAGGATCACCAGGGTGACCGAGCGTCCGTCGGGGGGCAGTGTGAGTGCGGCGATTGCCGCTCCCCCGACGAAGGCGGCATTGAAGAGAACGTCGTACAGGGAGAAGATCCGGCCTCGGAAGTCGTCGGCGATCGAGGACTGCACCACGGTGTCGGTGGCGATCTTCGCGCCCTGGGTGACGAGGCCGAGGACGAAGGCGGCGGCGAGCATCGGAGCCGGTTCGAAGAACAGCCCCAGCCCCGGCACCAGAACGCTCGCCGCCGTCGCGCACACCACCATCCAGCGCAGTCGGCCGTCCGAGTCGGAGGCAGGGCTCAGCCGGCCCACCGCCCCGGGCGTGACCACCGCCGCCGCGAAGAAGCCCGCGCCCGAGGCGGCCACGGCGAATCCCAGGAGCGCCAAGCCCTCCGACTCGGTCTTGGCCCATGCGTATCGGCAGAGCATCAACACCATCACCGTCAGCGCGCCGTAGCAGAAGCGCATCGCCGTCATCCCCGCCAGAGCCACCGTGGGATCCCGGCGCTCCAAGAGATGGCGCACACCGGCGACCAGGCCGCGTACGGTGCTCAACAGGGCCGCGCGCAGACGCGGCTGGAGCGCCGATGGGTCGGGCCCGAGCAGTCCGGGCGCCATCCTCAGCGCGGCGATCGCGGCGCTGAGATAGAGCGCCGCGCCCATCAGGACCACAACGGCGTCCGACGACGCGCCGTCCGGGACCGCGATGCGCAGGACGAGGGCCAGGGCGCCGCCGAGGGTGGCCGCGAGCGTTCCCGCGGTCGGGGACAGGGAGTTGGCCATGACCAAGCGCTCCTGGCTGTCGACGACGCGCGGCAGCGAGGCGGAGAGCCCGGCCAGAACGAAGCGGTTGACGCCCGTGACCGACAAGGCGGAGACGTAGAAGAGCCAGTCGGGGACCTGCGCGAGGATCAGAACGGCCGTCCCGGTGGCCAGTCCGGAACGCAGGGCGTTGCCGTGGAGAAGGACCTGGCGGCGGCGCCACCGGTCCAGCAGAACCCCGGCGAAGGGGCCCAGCAGGGAATAGGGGAGCAGGAGGACCGCCATGGCAGAAGCGATCGCCGCGGCCGAGGTCTCCTTCTCGGGGGAGAAGACCACATGAGCGGCCAGCGCGACCTGGTAGACGCCGTCGGCCGTCTGGGACAGCAGACGAACGGCCAGAAGGTGCCGGAAGTCGCGCAGCTGTAGCAGTACGCGGAGATCACGCACAACGGGCATGGCGCCAGCCTCACACACCACACGGGCCTCCGGGTGGATTACCCGGAGGCCCGTGATCAAGCCGTGCTAACGCACAACGCCTTGTCTCGCTTAGCGCGCAGCGCTGTGTCTCGCTCAGCGCTCGACTTCACCCTTGATGAACTTCTCGACGTTCTCCCGCGCCTGGTCGTCGAAGTACTGCACCGGCGGCGACTTCATGAAGTACGAGGAGGCCGAGAGGATCGGGCCCCCGATGCCGCGGTCCTTGGCGATCTTCGCGGCACGCAGCGCGTCGATGATGACGCCCGCGGAGTTCGGGGAGTCCCACACCTCGAGCTTGTACTCCAGGTTCAGCGGGACATCGCCGAACGCGCGGCCCTCGAGCCGGACGTAGGCCCACTTGCGGTCGTCCAGCCAGGCCACGAAGTCGGACGGGCCGATGTGGACGTTGTCGGCGCCCAGCTCGCGGTCCGTGATCTGGGAGGTGACGGCCTGCGTCTTGGAGATCTTCTTGGACTCCAGGCGCTCACGCTCCAGCATGTTCTTGAAGTCCATGTTGCCGCCGACGTTCAGCTGCATGGTGCGCTCCAGGACCACACCGCGGTCCTCGAACAGCTTGGTCAGCACCCGGTGCGTGATCGTGGCACCGACCTGCGACTTGATGTCGTCGCCGACGATCGGCACGCCCGCCTCGGTGAACTTGTCCGCCCACTCCTTGGTGCCGGCGATGAAGACCGGAAGCGCGTTGACGAAGGCGACCTTGGCGTCGATGGCGCACTGGGCGTAGAACTTCGCGGCGTCCTCGGAACCCACCGGGAGGTAGCAGACCAGAACGTCGACCTGCCTGTCCTTGAGGATCTGGACGACGTCGACCGGGGTGTCCTCGGACTCGTCGATCGTCTGGCGGTAGTACTTGCCGAGACCGTCGAGGGTGTGGCCGCGCTGGACGGTGACACCGGTCGAGGGCACGTCGCAGATCTTGATGGTGTTGTTCTCGCTGGCGCCGATCGCGTCGGCGAGGTCGAGGCCGACCTTCTTCACGTCCACGTCGAACGCGGCCACGAACTCCACGTCACGCACGTGGTAGTCGCCGAACTGGACGTGCATCAGACCCGGCACGCGAGTGTCCGGGTCGGCGTCCTTGTAATACTCGACGCCCTGCACCAGCGAGGCGGCGCAGTTGCCCACGCCGACGATGGCTACACGAACCGAACCCATTCCGGTTGCTCCCTGTGTGTACTCGACGAAGCCCAGCGGGATGCGGGGCCTCACTTGGCGGTGTCATCGGACGGATCCGGCCGGGAACCACCCCGGTGCCGGGGCAGGCCGCCCGTATCTCCTGTCTGGTCCTGCTCTGCCGACGGGTCCAGCTCGGGTGACCGGTCCCGCTCCTGCTCCTGGGACCGGTCCTGGCCCGCGGGGCCGTCGCGCTGATCGCGCCCGGCCCGCTCGCTCTCAATCAGCTCGTTCAGCCAGCGGACTTCACGCTCCACCGACTCCATGCCATGCCGCTGCAGCTCGAGGGTGTAGTCGTCGAGCCGCTCACGAGTACGGGCCAAAGAAGCGCGCATCTTCTCCAGGCGCTCCTCGAGGCGGCTGCGCCGCCCCTCCAGGACCCGCATCCGCACATCCCGCGATGTCTGCCCGAAGAAGGCGAAGCGGACGCCGAAGTGCTCGTCCTCCCACGCGTCCGGGCCGGTGTGGGCGAGCAACTCCTCGAAGCGCTCTTTCCCCTCCGCCGTCAACCGGTAGACGATTTTCGCGCGGCGGCCGGCGAGCGTCGCCGCGAGAGCTTCCTCGGGCGCGCTGCCGGGCTCCTCGATCAACCAGCCATTGGCGACCAGCGTCTTGAGGCATGGATAGAGGCTGCCGTAACTGAACGCACGGAACACCCCAAGTGAGGTGTTGAGGCGTTTCCGCAGCTCATAACCGTGCATCGGGGACTCGCGGAGCAGGCCGAGGACGGCGAACTCAAGGATGCCCGAGCGTCTGCCCATTCCCGCCTCTCCTGTCTCCCAGTCCTTTATGCCGAGCTGATGTATCGGCTCGATACATCCAGACGATAGAACCGTGATCCTGGTGGGAGCAAGGGGAGCCATGGTGAACGGCGTCACATCATCAATTCGTGGGACGCGAACTGACTGTTATGGAGTGAAGATCATGCCTTCGCTGGTTTTGACCGTGCGTACTCTGTTCGCCATGCACAGCACTGGGAACCAAGCGACGCCCGCGGGCGTCCTCGTCCTGGATGCAGTGTGCCCGGTTGCCGGTGGCGGCCGGAGCGCACATCGGGGGGACCGGAAGCCACCTGCCGCTTTCAGGCGATAGCGCCTGCCCGAGGAGTAGTCGTTCCATGAGCGAGCACCGTCGCAAGCCGCCGCAGCCACAGAGCGGTGGACGAGCAGCGGCCCGGCGCGCCGCGCAGCAGCCTTCAGGCCGCCGCGCGGCCCAACCGCATAGCGCCACCGGGTCGGAATCCGCCTCACACGGGGAGGAGCGTCCTTACGGTGGCCGGGCCGAAGCCCGGCGCGCCGCACAGCGCGGCGGCAGCCGCAGACGAGGAGCCGAACCCGATGCCGGGGGCGCGGGCCGCGGTGGCCACGGCGGCGGCCGGCGTGCCGCCGGCGGGGGCGGCCGGGGCCGCGGAGCGGGGGGTGATGGGCGCCCCGCGAAGAAGCGCTTCATCGATTACCCGCGCGTGGGCAAGGACGGTTTCCGGCGCTGGGTCCCCTCCTGGAAGCTGGTGACCGGGACCTTCCTCTTCTTCTTCGCGATGCTCGTCGGCGCCGTGGGCATCGGCCTGTGGCTGGTGGAGGTGCCCACGGCACAGGCCGCCTCCCAGGTCGAGAAGAACGTCTACTACTGGGCGGACGGCAAGCAGATGGTGGTCTCGGGCGGCGGTGACTTCAACCGCCAGATCGTGCCCCTCAGCGAGATCCCCGAGGAAATGCAGAACGCGGTGATCTCCGCGGAGAACGCCAGCTTCTACGACGACGCCGGCGTCGACCCGATGGGCATCGCGCGCGCGGTCGTGAACATGGCCAAGGGCGGGGCCACGCAGAGTGGCTCCACCATCACCCAGCAGTACGTGAAGAACACCTACCTGGACCAGTCGCAGACCCTCACGCGCAAGGTCAAGGAGCTGTTCATCTCCGTCAAGGTCGGCGCGACCATGGACAAGGACGACATTCTCGCCGGCTATCTGAACACCGCGTACTACGGGCGGGGCGCCTACGGCTGCCAGGCGGCGGCCCGCGCGTACTACGACAAGGACTGCGAGAAGCTGTCGCCGAGCGAGAGCGCCTTCCTCGCCGCGACCCTCAACGGCCCCAACCTCTACGACCCGGCCGGCGGCTACGGCGCCAACGCGAGCAAGGAGGCGAACACCAGGCGGGCCAAGTTGCGCTGGGAGTGGATCCTCAACCGCGAGGTCGAGGTGGGGAGGATGAAGGAGGCCCAGAAGCAGGAGGCGCTCAAGAAGTTCCCGATGCCGCGGGAGCCGAAGGTGGCGACGAACAAGGAAGGCCAGATCGGTTATCTCACCGACCTCGCCGACAACTACCTCATTGCCAACAACATCATCGATAAGAAGAATCTCGACAAGGGTGGCTACCAGATCCACACCACCTTCGACCGCAAGAAGATGAACCAGCTCGAGACGGCTGTGAAGAAGGTGACCAAGGAGAACATCAACCCGAAGCTGCGGCCGAAGTACGACAAGTACGTGCAGTTCGGCGGGGCCTCCGTGGAACCCAAGACGGGCAAGATCGTCGCCATATACGGTGGCAAGAACGCCTTGGAGCACTACACCAACAACGCCGACTACACCGGCGTCCAGGTGGGCTCCACCTTCAAGCCCTTCGTGCTGGCCGCCGCCATGAGAGACGGCGTGCGCGACAAGGACGAGGACCGCGAGCAACCCGACTCGACGCGTACCCGCGTCTCCCCCAGCAGCGTCTACGACGGCGACAACAAGCTGACGCTGCGGGACTACAACGGGACCGTCTGGCACGACAAGGACGGCAAGGAGTGGCACCAGCGGAACGACGGTGACGAGGACCGGGGCGAGATCACCCTGCGCACCGCGATGCAGTGGTCGGTGAACACCCCATACATCCAGCTCGGCATGGACGTCGGCACCGACAAGGTGCGGCAGGCGGCGCTCGACGCGGGTCTCAACAAGGATCAGCTGGCCTCGATCACCCCGACGTTCTCCCTTGGCACCTCGGCCCCCAGCGCCATCCGGCTCGCCGGTGCGTACGCGACCTTCGCGGCCAGCGGCAAGCAGGCCGATCCGTACTCGGTCGACTCGGTCGAGTTCAAGGGCGGGGAGATCTACAACCACAAGGACGACGCGAAGCTCACGGAGGCGTTCGAAGCGAGCGTGGCAGACAACGTCACCGACGTCCTGGAGAACGTCGTCGAGAAGGGCACCGGTACCTCGGCGCAGATCGGCCGTCCCGCCGCGGGCAAGACCGGCACCACCGACGAGAACAAGTCGGCCTGGTTCTCCGGCTACACCCCGCAGCTGTCCACCGCGATCGGCATGTGGCGGGTGGACGACAAGGCCAAGAAGCAGGAGTTCCTCTCCATGCGCGGTGTGGGCACCGGCCGACCGAATGAGTCGATCCACGGAGCCTCGTACCCGGCCGAGATCTGGGCCGACTACATGCGCGCGGCGATGAAGGGCAAGAAGGTCGTGAACTTCCCGGAGCCCGAGTCGATCGGCAAGAAGATCTTCGGCGACGGCGCGAGCCCGACCCCGCCGCCCTCCACGACCACCACGCAGCCCCCGTCCGAGACGCCTTCCGAGACCCCAACGGAAACGCCGTCCTCGGAGACGCCGACCAACAGCCCGTCCCCGACGGAGACCTGTGACCCGCTGGACTTCGGCTGTAACGACAACGGCGGAGGCAACGGCAACGGAGGCAACGGCAACGGGGGCAACGGCAACGGAGGTAACGGAGGCGCGGGCGGAGGCTCCAGTACTCCGACCACGGAGCCCCCAAGCACCGACAACGGCTGGTTCGGCGGAGGCGGCGGAGGCGGCTGAGCCCCGGCGAGCGACTCTCGCCCCACCATCACCGGCGGCCGCGCCGGAGCGTCACTCGCTCCGGCGCGGCCGCCGCCGTTGTTCTCCGGGTCCCTGGCCCGCATGGGCCTTCTCAGGGGTCTCCAGGGCCCTCCCAGGCCCTCCGCCGGCCCTTCCCCGTGCCCGTGCCGTCCGGGGCTCTGGGGGGCGGGCCTCACGGCCTTCGCCCGGCTCGTACGGCAGGATGGGTCCATGACGAGCGTGCGCAGGGACCCGGGGGCCGAGCCCGTACGGCCAACCGCCGAAGACGCGGTGGCGGCGGCCGGCAGCGAGCTGATCGGCGGGCCGGCCGGGCGGCGGGCGCTGCTCGGGGTCAGCTGGTGGACGCCGGTGCGGATCATCGCGCTCGTCGCCATTGGGATGTTTGCCCTCGGCATGGTGCAGAAGCTGCCCTGTTACAACGGCGGCTGGTTCTTGGGCGCCACCGCCCAGTACACCCACGCCTGCTACTCCGATATGCCGCACCTGTATGCGGGCCGCGGCTTCGCGGAGAACGTCGTTCCGTACTTCGACCGCATACCGGGCGCCGCGGACGGGATGGACTACCTGGAGTATCCGGTCCTCACCGGCCTCTTCATGGAGGTCGCCGCCCGGCTCACCCCGCACAGCGGATCCCTCCAGCACCAGGAGCAGATCTACTGGATGGTCAACGCGGGCATGCTCATGGTCTGCGCCGCGGTCGTCGCCGTCTGTGTCTCGCGTACGCACCGCCGCCGCCCCTGGGACGCCCTGCTGGTCGCCCTCGCCCCCGCCTTCGCGCTCACCGCGACCGTCAACTGGGATCTCTTCGCGGTCGCGCTCACATCCGCCGGGGTCCTGATGTGGTCGCGCAGCCGTCCCCTGGCGGCGGGCGTCCTGCTGGGGCTGGCGACGGCCGCGAAGTTCTATCCGGTGCTGCTGCTCGGGGCGCTGCTGTTGCTGTGTCTGCGGGCCGGTCGGCTGCGCGCCTTCGGGACGGCGCTGGGCGGGGCGCTGGGTGCCTGGCTCGTCGTGAACCTGCCGGTGATGATCAGCAGCCGCGGGGGGCTGCACATCCGCGAGGGCTGGCTCACCTTCTACACCTTCAGCCGGGACCGGCCCGTCGACTTCGGCTCCATCTGGCTGGTCGTCTCCCAGCGCACCGGGGACCCGCTGGACAACGTCAATGTGTACGCCACGCTGCTGATGGTGCTGGCCTGCGCCGGTATCGCCGCGCTCGTCCTGTGCGCGCCGCGGCGTCCGCGCCTGGCGCAGATCGCGTTCCTGATCGTCGCCGCCTTCGTGATCACCAACAAGGTCTACTCGCCGCAGTACGTGCTATGGCTGATCCCGCTGGCGGCCCTGGCCCGGCCGCGGTGGCGCGACTTCCTGGTGTGGCAGGCGTGCGAGGCGATGTATTTCCTCGGGATCTGGATGTACCTCGCGTACACCGGCAGCGGCGACCAGCACCGGGGGCTGCCGCCGGAGGGGTACCAGCTGGCGGTGATCGTCCATGTGCTGGGGACGCTGTATCTGTGCGCCCTGGTCGTGTGGGATGCGCTGGTGCCCGAGCGGGACGTGGTGCGCCGGGACGGGTCGGACGACCCGTCGGGCGGTGTGCTGGACCGGGCCCCGGACGCGTTCGTCCTGGGGGAGGCGCGGCACGCGGCGGCGTACGAAGGGCCGGCGCGGGTGGAGTGGGGCGTCAGACGCGAGTGAGCTCCCGCCCGACGGGACGAGAACCGCGAAGGGCCCGAAGCCGCGATCGTCGCGTGGCTTCGGGCCCTGACCGTTGTGGCCTGTGTTGTACGCGGGGGCTGTGCCGGGTGGCTCAGCGGTCGACCAGCCGGTCGAACTGGGTCGTGGTGTGCCGCAGGTGGGCCACCAGCTCGTCGCCCACCTGCGGGGGCGCGACATCGCCCGGTACGAACAGGATGGACACCTGCATATGCGGCGGCTCGGCAAACCACCGCTGCTTGCCCGCCCACACGAACGGCGAGAGGTTGCGGTTGACAGTCGCGAGCCCGGCGCGGGCGACGCCCTTGGCCCGCGGCATCACGCCGTGCACGGCCTTGGGGGCCTCCAGACCGACGCCGTGGGAGGTGCCGCCCGCCACGACCACCAGATAGCCGTCGGAGGCCGTCTTCTGCTGGCGGTAGCCGAAGCGGTCGCCCTTGGCGACCCGGGTGACGTCGAGCACCGCGCCCCGGTACTGGGTCGAGTCGTGGTCACCGAGCCACAGCCGGGTGCCGATGCGGGCGCGGAACCGGGTCTGGGGGAACTGCTGCTGCAGACGGGCCAGCTCCTCGGACTTGAGGTGGCTGACGAACATGGTGTGCAGCGGCAGCCGGGCGGCGCGCAGCCGGTCCATCCAGGCGATGACCTCCTCGACCGCGTCCAGTCCGTCGGTGCGGTCCAGGGGGAGGTGGATGGCGAAGCCCTCCAGCCGGACGTTCTCTATCGCGGCGTGCAGCTTGGGGAGGTCCGCCTCCGCGATGCCATGGCGCTTCATGCTGCTCATGACCTCGATGACCACGCGCGCGTTCACCAGGCCGTACACCCCGTCGACCGACGAGACCGAACGGATCACCCGGTCCGGCAGCGGCACGGGCTCCTCGCCCCGGCGGAAGGGGGTGAGCACCAGCAGGTCACCGCTGAAGTAGTCCTTCATCCGGGCGGCCTCGTACGTGGTCCCGACCGCGAGGATGTCGGAGCCGATGCGGCTGGCTTCCTCGGCCAGCCGCTCATGGCCGAAGCCGTACCCGTTGCCCTTGCAGACCGGGACTATGCCGGGGAACTGCTGAATCACCATGTGCTGGTGCGCCCGCCAGCGCGCGGTGTCGACGTAGAGGGTGAGCGCCATTGGCCGGTCCCGGAACCTTTCTCGTGGCCGCGGTGTATTGGAGGTATGCAGCGTAGGTGGAGAGTCGAGAAAACGGGAAAATCAGCGTCGCGACATGTAGATGTCCAGCGCCTTGTGCAGCAGCTTGTTGAGGGGGAAGTCCCACTCGCCAAGGTATTCGGCCGCCTGACCGCCGGTGCCCACCTTGAACTGGATGAGGCCGAAAAGGTGGTCGTTCTCGTCCAGCGAGTCGCTGATGCCCCGCAGGTCGTAGACGGTGGCGCCCAGCGCGTAGGCGTCGCGCAGCATGCGCCACTGCATCGCGTTCGAGGGCCGGACCTCGCGCTTGTGGTTGGCGGAGGCGCCGTAGGAGTACCAGACATGGCCGCC
>NZ_MUNE01000154.1 GCF_002154605.1 Streptomyces milbemycinicus
GTTGGGTCGGCCGCGCGGCGAGGTGCTCGCCGTAGGGCGAGTCCTTTTCCACGCGGCCTCCCGCCGAACCGGACATGACAGTTTCCCGGTCATCCGGCTCTCCAGTGATCACTGCGTGAGTGGTTTGGCTGGCCGTTCTGAATGGATACGGTCATGGCAGACATCGCAGGCGACGACAGTTTTGCGTCGTCGGCGAAGCATGACGCGCGCCCAATCGGAAGGCTGCCATCCGGCATGAGCGAGGTCGGCGAGAGCGCGGACGTGATGCACTTGCACGTTGCCCTTGCTTCCGCAGATCTCGCAGGTATCCGCTAGGAGTCTCGCAATGAGTTCCTTCTGCGGATAGTCCACCCGGACAGGCTCACGGTCGGAAAGCTCTGCCGCCCGCTGCCGTTGGAGAGGAATTCCACCGAACCGTGCCACCAGTGGTTTCCTGTTCTTCCGCTCGATTCGGGCCTCGAAGCAGACTCGGGGCCCGTTGGGGGAGTCGATTCTGGCCTTGTGTTTGGCAGCCATCTTCGACACTGACGAACGGTGCTTGGCCGCAAGAGTCTTGAGCATAGAAGTTGCCATGACCCATTGCAGCCGGTGCAGCCGGAAGACGTCTCCGGCAAGCAGGTAGTACTGGACGATGCCCCGATAAACGGTCCCGAAGGTCGCCACGATCGCGTGATCGTCGCTGTTGATTAGGGCCGTCTTTGCTGCGGGTTTTCCGCGATTAAGGTACGGGGCACACTTGGCCTTGATCACATCCCGTGGGACACGGAGTGCTATCGGACCGTTGGCCCGACGGTAGCGGCCTGTCTTCTTCGTGTCGTTGTGCTGGGTCGTGATCTCGTAGCCGAGAAACCTAGCTGCCCGGGTACGGGCATGAGTGATCAGCGTCTTGTCCTGGGACAGTTCCAGCTTGAGTTCGTCACGTAGGAACTGGGCCAGGCGTTGCTTGATCTGCTCGGCCTCGGCTTTCGCGCCGGTGAAACCGAGGAGGTGATCGTCCGCATAGCGAATGTAGCGCAGCCTGCGATATCCCGGATCGTTGGGATCCGCGCTCGGCAGGCTGACCATCCGCTGACGCAGCGCACGGGCCTGAGCCCGGTCACCCCGTCGGCGGGCTTTCGCCAGCAGATACTGCAACTCCAGGTAGGCCGGGTTGCGGGCCCGGCGGTCTCCTCGGGTGTATTCCGGAATCAGAACTGTCTCGACGAACTCATCCAACTTGTGCAGGTAGATGTTGGACAGAACTGGGGAGGCCACTCCGCCCTGCGGTGCTCCGGAGAGCGTGGCACCCCACCTCCAGTCCTCCAGGTATCCGGCTGTCAGCATGTTTCGCACCAGCCGCAGGAACCGCTGGTCATGAATTTTCTCGCCGAGGATCGACAGCAGGACCTCATGGTCCAGGCTGCCGAAGCAGTCGGCGATGTCCCCTTCGATGAACCAGGACGTTCCGGTCCAGGTTTGGTCCACCTCCCGCAAAGCGGTATGGCAACCTCGGCGGGGACGAAACCCATGTGAGCGGTCGGAGAACGTCGGCTCGTAGTACGCCTCTAATAACAGGCGGACCACTTCGCCCACGAGCTTGTCCGACCAGGTCGGCAGTCCCAGCGGACGCGTCTTCCCATTCTTCTTTGGGATATGGACACGCCGGACCGGACGGAAGCGGTAGCGCTCGTGGCGCATCGCCTCGATGATCCGGTCGATCTTCCGCTGTGACATGCCGTCCACGGTTTCTGACGTGACCCCAGGCGTCATCGCACCATGGTTGGCATAGATGCGCCCGTAGGCCAACAGATACAACTGCGGGTTGAACAGCTGTCGATACAGTTCGTCACACGGCAAGCCACGCCTGCCGCGCTCACGCAGGACACCCAGCACCGTTTCGGCACTCTGCATTTCGCATACCTCCCAAGTCTCGGGTGTCCGAACCACCTGACCCCCTTCGCCCTGTAGACGGCTTTCCCGCCCTCCCTGGCCGGTCGTGACTCCGGCGACTACTACGGGGCCTCCGTCGCCATAGGATTCGCATCCCGTAGGCGATCCCACGTTCGTCCCTGTTTGTACGTTCTAGCGCGACGTAGGCGGCCCACTCATCTCCTTGAATGTCCTCGCTGGACATCGCTCCGCTTCCCGGAAGTTGCATCGACCACTCCACCAAGTCGATACAGGATGCGGCGCCGGTTTCAGTCTGCTTTCCGGCGGATGGGAAATTGCATCTTCTGGAGATTGGGCTTCAAACAATCCAGTCTTCGCCATATCGCGCGGGCCCCCCAAGGCACCGCCCCTGACAGCTGGGCCCGGTCCTTGGTTTTCTGACATGCTGTTGTCCCCTTCACCTTTCGGATCCAGGTAAGTCATCTGGCCCAGGAACCTCCTTCCGAGTTCCTCCCGGTTGAACCGGGGATACAAACAGAGCGCCTCGTGGCGCACTGCAGTCTCTCCAGCACCCACTGCCGTCCCGCGATCGCCCCGTCCCGGGGGACGAGCGCGTACTCCTCGTCTGGGATGGGGTCGACGTCGTCAGCGGGAAGGGTGATCGGGGTGGGGGCTCCCATGGGGCGGCTGCGACCCTCGGCGTCTTCCCAGCGCGTGGGCAGGATGGCTTCCGCCTCGCACCACCACTGGCCGTCGGCGGTGCGTGTCCAACCGGTGATGACCAAATCCAGCTGCTGGCCGTCAGGCATCGTGCCACGCACCCACGGCCCAGCCTTCGACCGCCATTCCTCACTCGCCTCCACCGTTCGAATATTGATCGAACATTGAAGGAGTGGGCTGGTCGGAGGCGCCCCCCGACTGCTTGTGAAGCTCCGGCCAGGGGACATGTCCCCCGGCCGGAGCTTCACAAGCACAGGGCCGACTTCGCGGTACTCAGTTGGCTATGCCGACGGGGTGGACCTGGATCTTGTCGTCGTACGGGCCGGCCAGCTTCAGCGCCTCCGCGGGCCACTCCAGGGACACGCTGTGGGTCTCGTTCGGCGGCGTCACGATGATGTTGGTCGGGGACGCGAGGCTGTCGCCACTGAAGTCGACCTCGTACGAGATGCTGAAGGTGGCGGTGTCACCGGGCTTCAGGTCGGTGATGCGGGGCTGCTCACCGCCGCGCTGGACAGGGGCGGACGTGCCATCGATGTCCTTCAAGTCGACGCCCGCGAAGCCCGTCGCCGAGCAGGTCTTCGCGCCCTTGTTGGTCATCTGAACGGTGACCTCGCCCACCTTCTGGTCGGGCGAGCTGTCCACAGCCTCCATGATCAGGTCGTTCGTGCGGCAGAACTTGCTCTTTCCCCCGCCCTTCGCCGCACCGTCGGTGGCGTCCTGCCCGCCGCCTGCCTCCGAGCCTCCCTTGCCCTTGGCGTCGGAACCCTGCGCACCGCCGGAGGAACCCGAGGAGCTGCTGGACCCGGCCGGGGCCGTGTCGGCCTGGCCCGCGGACTTCGCGTCACCGTTGCAGGCCGTCAGGGTCAGCGCGGCGGCCGCGGTCAGGACCGCGGCGGCAACGCGGAAGGTGCGACGGCGGGCGATGCGGGCAGTGGTGTTGGAGCGCATTTCGGGTCCCCCTGGGAGGTCGGTGTCGTCGTCTGCTCGGTACGACAACAACTCTGACCGGGGCCACTACCGCAACACTGCCGCCCCACTAACGTCCCGCTAACACGACCGCGACCAGGAGAAAGACTCCAATCAGAGGCACCCCGATGCGTGCGCGTTTACGCTGGTAGACCCCAGGGGGGCTCTGGGAGGTAGCCATGCGCCCCGTATGGAGCGGAGCCGTCAGCCTCGGTCTCGTGACTTCTCTGAACCAAGGCCAGGGCCGCTGCGCTGGAGTATGTGCGGCCAGGGCCGTGGTCGGTCACACACATCAGGTGTAGTAGGTGTCGAACGATCCGATCCACGACGCAGCCAACGGCAGGACACACACCTGCACGCCGGCTGTGGACCAGCACCGACACAGGGCCGCGATCCCGGAGGTCCACCACGCCGTCGTGCGCAGTGCGCTCACCGCTCCGGCCTGATAGCCCTGCCCGGAGGGATCCGTCATCCCGGGGTAACCCATCCAGTCCTCTGTGAAGATGCCGTCCGACCCGAACACGATGGCTGCCGACACGAGCCACAGATCGCCCAGGAGGGCCGCCACGGCGAGCACCACGTCGAGACGCAGGTACGCGGGCGTCGGCACCAGCAGCCGTACCGCCGGGTGTCCGTGGCGCCGCACCCAGTCCCGGGGCCAGATGCGTACCAGCACAACGACGGCGTACACCAGCCCAGCGACGGCCGCTGCCCACCCGCCCATGAAGACCAGTCCGAAGAACAACATCCCGAAACCCATGCCGGGCCAGATGCCGCACCGCGATCGGGACAGCAAGTTCACCGCCGCATTCGACACCGTCTTCGCCGGCAACGGCACAGCCGTCATCCCAACGCCGCCGCAGAGTCCCCGGTCCAACGCGTTCGCCGAACGATGGATACGTACAGCCCGCGCCGAGTGCACCGACCGCCTCCTCATCACCGGCGAACGACACCTGCGCACCGTCCTCACCATGTACGCCGAGCACTACAACACGGGACGGGCCCACCGCAGCCTCGGCCTACGAGCACCCGACGACGACCCGAACGTCATACCCCTACCCGCTGCCACAGTCAGGCGCCGACAGGTACTTGGCGGACTGCTCAACGAATACCACACCACGTCACCCCGGCTGCCTCATCACCCACAGGAAACGCCCAGCTCAGCAGCCTAGTTGGCATATTGACACCCTTCACGCCGAGTAGCTGTCGCCGTCGGACTACGGCAGCGGGCAGGGGGATGACGCTCGGGTGGTCGTCCGGGGCGCGTAGGCCGAGGCTGCGGTGGGCCCGTCCGGTGTTGTAGTGCTCGGCGTACGTGGTAAGGACGGCACGGAGGTGTCGTTCGCCGGTGATGAGGAGGCGGTCGGTGCATTCGGTGCGGGCTGTACGTATCCATCGTTCGGCGAACGCGTTTGACCGTGGGCTTTGCGGCGGAGTCGGGATGACGGCTGTGCCATTGCCGGCGAAGACGGCATCGAACGCGGCGGTGAACTTGCTGTCCCGGTCACGGATGAGGAACCGGAAGCACCCACCTCTGTCCTCGAGGTCCATGAGCAGGTTGCGGGCGAGTTGCGTGACCCATGCGCCCGTGGGACGTGCGGTGACGCCCAGGACATGGACGTGCCGGGTGGCGATCTCCATGACGAAGAAGACGTAGAGACGTCTGAGGAAGACGGTCTCCACGTGCATGAAGTCGCAGGCGAGCAGCGTGTGGGCCTGGGAACGGAGGAAAGTACGCCAGGTCTGCTGGGAGGCGCGCTGAGGTGCGGGCGGCAGACCGGAGCGGCGCAGGACGCGCCGGATCGTGGCGGCGGCGACCCGATGACCGAGCCGTCGGAGTTCGCCTTGGATCCTGACGTATCCCCAGGTCGGGTTCTCCCGCGCCAGGCGCTGGATGAGCGCGACCGTCTCTTCTGCCAGCGGTGGTCGGCCGGGTCCGGTTGGGGTTTGGCCCCATTTCCAGCGCACGAGACGGCGATGCCAGGTCAGCAGTGTGCCCGGGGTGACCAGCCGGTGGCGGCGCAAGACGGGTGGAAGGTGCCGCGCAAGAGCGGAGAGCACGGCACGATCAGCCCATGAGAGCCGCGGACGCTCGATCTGCCGACGCAGGACGGCGACCTCATGGCGAAGCACGAGGATCTCGGCGTTGCTCACGGCGGTCGAGCGGCCCAGCAAAAGGAGGCAACCCAGCAGTCGGCAGAAGATCAGGTAGAGCCTTCGCAGACCCACAA
>NZ_MUNE01000155.1 GCF_002154605.1 Streptomyces milbemycinicus
GGAAGCTGGACGATCACCCCGTCGCCCGCCGGGGTGATCGTCCAGCTTCCGGTGTGCGCGGTCATCAGCGCGGGCACGGTGGTCTGCTTGTAGACGATGCGGTCCGACCCGAAGCAGACCCGTACGGACTCGGTGGTGTGCACCGAGCCGTCGGCGGTACGGGTGTCCATCGCCATCACCTGCACCCGCGGCTCGGCCACACCATCCCCGACCGGATCCTCCTTGAGGTCGAGCCGGGACACATGCGGCAGCCGCTCGGGCCACAGATCGGCGCGGTACAGATAGTCATAGATCAGCGCGGCGTCGCCCGACGTGAACACCGTGTCCTCGAAGGAGAACTCCAACTGTCCTAATTCAGCGCCGAGTTCGGCGAGCTTCTTCACCGCGGCCAGCTCGGATTCGCTGTTGCGGTCCACCGCCGCGGTGATCCAGCGGACACCCGACGGGTCGTCGTCGACCGCGCGGAAGTCATGGCGCAGCTCCAGCCGGGACACATTCTCCCCATGGGCGGTGACGATCCACTCACCGCCCATGGCCGCCACCGGTGGCGCGGACACCTCCTGCCGGAAGGTGACACACAGCCCGTCCGGGTCCAGCTCGCGGCGCGATGTCCAGTTCTTCACCACGCCGCCGGCGGTGGCCCAGATCCGGATCCGCTCGGCGCCGGGCGTCTGCTCCAGCGGTTCGACGTGCACATTGGGGGCGAAGCGCTGGGGCCAGTCGGCGACATCGGCGATGATGCCGTACACGGTGCGGGCCGGTGCCAGCACGGTGATGGCGTGTGTGGTGAGGTATGTCTCGGTGGTGGTCACGGCACCCGCTCTCGTCAGTAATTCCCCAGCCCGCCGCAGACGTTGAGCGCCTGGGCGGTGATGGACGCGGCGGTGTCGGTGACCAGATAGCCGACCAGGCCCGCCACCTCCTGTGGTGTGGAGTAGCGGCCGAGCGGGATCTTGGCCTGGAAGCGTTCGAGGATGGCCTGCTCGGTGGTCTCGTACACCGCCGCGTACCCCTGGCGGACACGCTCGGCCATCGGCGTCTCGACATACCCGGGGCAGACCGCGTTGACCGTGATGCCGGTCTTGGCCAGCTCCAGGCCGACCGCCTTGGTGAAGCCGACCACGCCGTGCTTGGAGGCCGAGTACGGGGCGCCGAGCACCACGCCCTGCTTGCCTCCGGTGGACGCGATGTTGACGATCCGCCCCCAGCCGCGCTCCCGCATCCCGCCCTCGGCCAGCACCTCGCGCGTGGTGAGGAAGACGCTGTTGAGGTTGGTGTCGATCACGTCGTACCACAACTCGTCGGCCAGCCCGACGGTCTCGCCGCCGCCGCTGCGCCCGGCGTTGTTGACCAGGACGTCGATCCGGCCGTGCCGCCCGGTCACGGCCGCCACCAGATCGCGCACATCCTTCCGCTTGCTCACATCGGCGGGGACCCCGTCGACCTCGTGGCCCGTGGCCCGTAACTCCTTGACGGTCATCTCCAGGGACTCGGCGGTCCGCGCGCAGATGAAGACCGTGAAGTCCGCCGCCGCCAGGCCCCGCGCCACCGCGAGACCGATTCCGCTTGTGCCTCCCGTGACCAGCGCCACCCGCCGCTCATCGCTCGCCATGCGCGTCGTCCTCCCCGGGCTCCTTGGATGCGTTGTCTGCTCCGAAGAGTGACCGTGGGCTCTCGATCCTCGATCGCACGGCGGTCGAGCGGGCCGTTCGACCGCCCGTCAAGGGGCGTACGAGGGCCCGCGGCGACGCTGCCGCACGACACACAGGACGCGAGAGAGGGACCGACCGCCATGACCGTCGCGGCACACCCCGCCACCGCACCAGCCGGACCCGCCGGACCCGCCGAGCTGTACGCGGAGATCCAGCAGTTCTACGCCCGCCAGATGCAGCTGCTCGACGACGGCGAGGCCGAGGCCTGGGCAGAGACCTTCGCCGAGGACGGCGTCTTCGCCGCCAACGCCCACCCCGAGCCGTTCACCGGCCGCGCGGCCATCGCCGCCGGCGCCCGCCAGGCCACCGACGACTTCGCCGCGCGGGGCATCAGGCGCCGCCACTGGCTGGGCATGCTCTCGCTCGAACCCAAGGACGAGCACACCGTGTTCGTCCGCTCGTACGCCCAGGTCCTGGAGACCCCGCGGGCCGGGCAGGCCGTGCTGCGGGCGTCCACCACATGCGCGGATCTGCTGGTGCGGCGCGACGGCCGCTGGCTGGTGCTCGACCGCCGGATCCACCGCGACGACCTGGACTGATCAGGTGCGGGTGCTGTTCGCCACATGGGCCGAGCCGGGCCATCTGTTCAGCCTGGTGCCGCTGGCCTGGGCCTGCCGGGCCGCCGGGCACGAGGTACGGCTGGCCGCCCCGCCCTCGTGCATGGCCTCGGCGGCGCGCGCCGGGCTGACCGGGGTGCCCGTCGGCCGGGACGTGGCCGTGGAGCAGATCAGAAGCCGCGCGGACCTCGCGCCCTGGCGCAGCCCCGGCCGCTGGCCGGAGGGCTGGGCGTCGCGGCCCGGTCTGCTGGACGACGCACAGCACGCGGTGCTCCGCGCGCTGGCCGACAAGCAGTTCACGGTCGCGGACGCGATGGCCGACGACCTCCTCGCCGTCGCCCGGCGCTGGCGGCCCGACGTGGTCGTGCACGACGCGCTGTGCTTCGCGGGCACGGTGGCCGCCGCCGCGCTCGGCGTCCCCGCGTACGGGCACGGCTGGGGCACGGCCACCATCATGCGCGTGGAGAACCACGAGCTGGGCGCCCGCCCGCTGCCGGGCTACCCGCGTCTCTTCGAGCGCCATGGCGTGCGCCCGCGCTCCGGCCCCACCGCCTGGTTCGACCCCTTCCCGCCCGCGCTGCGCCTCCCCGACCCGGCGCCGCGCCCCCGGCTCGATATGCGCTACGTCCCGTACAACGGCCCCGGCGACGTGGCGCGCTGGGTGCTGGAGGAGCGTGCCCGGCCGCGGGTGTGCATCACGGCGGGGGTCTCCGGTCACAAGGTCCGCCCCGGCGCCCTGCCCCCGTTGCTGACGCAGACCGCCGACGCGCTGGCCGGCCGGGGACTTGAGGTGGTGCTGGCGATCAGCGCCGACCAGGCGCGGACGCTGACCGCGGCTCCGGAGAAGGCCCGCGTCGCGGTTGGCCTTCCCATGTCCGAGCTGCTGCCCACCTGCGCGGCCGTGGTCCACCACGGCGGCTCGGGCACCGGCCTCACGGCGGCCGCGTCCGGAACCCCGCAGCTGGTGCTGCCGCAGATCCCGGTCACCGCCGAGCTCGGCGAACGCCTCCACCGCCACGGCGCCGGACTCATCCTGCCGCCCGAGCGACAGTCCGACCCCGCCGCCGTCAGCGAAGCGGTCGAGGCCCTGGTGGACGACCCCCGCCACACCCGCGCCGCCGCCCGCCTGCGTACGGACATGCTGCGCATGCCCAGCCCCGCCGACCGCGTCACCGCCCTGGAACAGGCTTTATAGGGCTGAGCCGCGCGGGCGGGCGTGGATGTCAAGGCCGCTCGTCCCGGCCGTCTCCACCCCCGGCAGCAGACGCATATCGCGGCCGTAGTCGCCGCCGGTGAGCGTCCGGAACGGGACCGGCTCGTCCGTGAAGAGCCGGTCAAGACGCCGCCCGTACTCCCGCTTCACCTCCTCGAACCGCTCCTCGGACACATCGAGCGAGTCGTACAGCGCGAACGGTTCGAGCGGCGCCATGCCGGTGAACCAGAACAGGCCGTGCTGGAGCGGGAAGAGGACATCCGACAGCTGCCCGTGGATGCCCCGGTCCGCGAACGCCGACTCCCGGGCGCCGACCGTCACCGACACCAGCGCCCGCCGCCCCGTCAGGACGCCCTCGCTGTACGGCGGGGGGACGGCCGGGCCGTGGGCGAACTCGAAGGTGAACACCCGGTCGATCCAGCCCTTCAGGATCGCGGGCACCGAGAACCACCACATCGGGAACTGCAGGATCACCGCGTCCGACCAGCGCAGCTTCTCCTGCTCCGCCGCGATGTCCGGCGACAGCCGCCCCGCCAGCGTGGCCTCCCCCGACACCGTCAGCACATCAAGACGCCGGTCCGCGACGTGGTCGGGGAAGTCGTCGGCGTCCACCCCCGCCTTCCACTTCATCGCGTAGAGGTCGGACACCCGCACCTCATGCCCCGCCGCGCGCAGCTCCTCGGCCGCGAAGGAGGTCAGGGAGGCGTTGAGGGAACGGGGTTCGGGGTGGGCACTGACGATCAGGATCTTCTTCCGCGGCTGCGGCGTGGCTTCGCTCATGGCACCACGCTCTCCCGGGCCCGGCACCGTAGCCAGCACCCTGTGTTTCCGGCGGAACGGGAATCCTGGTATTGCGAGGGCCACCCATACTGGAACGCATGGAAAGCCCGGACAGCATGGACAGCAACGGCATCGACCGCGCGGCCGGGATCGACAGGCTCGACGGTATCGGCGACACCCGGCGGGCCCTCGGCGGCTTTCTGCGCGTCCGCCGTGGGCGCGTCGCACCGGAGCACGTCGGGCTCGCGGGCGGCGGGCGCCGGCGGGTGCGCGGGCTGCGCCGCGAGGAGCTGGCCCAGCTCGCCGGGATCAGCGTGGACTACTACGTCCGCCTGGAACAGGGCCGCGCCACCCAGCCCTCCCCCGAAGTGCTCGACGCGCTCGCGAAGGCCCTCGGCCTCGACGCGGCGGAGCGCAGACATCTGACCACCCTGGTCGGCACGCGGGGCGGCCCCCCGCCCGAGGCCCGGGTCAGCCCCCTGCTGCGGCAGATCCTCGACGCCATGGCCCCCGTCCCGGCCTTCGTCACCAACCACCGCCTCGACGTGCTCGCCTGGAACGACCTGGGCGGCGAGCTGATCGGCGGCCTGGCCGACCCGGGCCGCCGCGACCACAACCAGGCCAGGTACTTCTTCCTCGACCCCACCTCCCGGACCGTCTTCCCCGAATGGGAGGACCGGGCGGCGGAGAGCGTGGGCCAGCTGCGGGTCTCCGCGGGCCGCTACCCCGACGACGCGGAACTGGCCACCCTCATCACCGACCTGTCCACGCACAGCGCCGACTTCCGGCGCGTCTGGGCCACCGGCGAGGTCGTGATGTGCGGGGCGGGGCGCAAACGGCTGCGCCACCCCGTGGCCGGGCTGCTCACCCTGGACTACGAGACGCTGCACGTGCCCGCCGCGCCCGGCGAGACGGGCCTGATGATGCATGTCTTCGGCGCCGAGGAGGGCAGCCGGGAGGCCACCGCACTCGCCGGCCTGGCGACGGCCGTAGGACGTGAGGTACCGGTAACCGCTTAGGCCCGCCCTCGCGCGGGCCCGTCGCCCTCGCGCGGGCCCGTCCTCAGGCCGCGCGGGAACCGGCGACCCGCGATACGCCGATGCGCGGCCCGGCCAGCTCCTCCAGTTCGGCGACCACTTCGGCGGGGGCCGGCATGGCGGCCATCTCCTCCCGCACCCGACCCGCCGCCGCCCCGTACGACCGGTCGTCCAGCAGCTCGCGGAGCACCGTACGGATCGCCTCGGGGTCCTGCTGCTCACCCGGGTCGAGCGACCGGCCGGCGCCGCAGGCCGCGATCCGTTCGGCGTAGACACCGAGGCTGGGCAGCGGTGGGGCCAGGACGAGTTGGGGCAGTCCGTAGTGCAGGGCCGTCAGCCCGGTCCCGGATCCGCCGTGGTGGATCAGGGCCGTACAGCGCCTCAGGAGCTGCGACAGCGGGGTGGGCTCGATCACCCGTACGTTGGCCGGCAGCGCTCCCAGCTCCTCGGCGCGCGCCCGGGGCAGGGTGAACACGCCCCGTACGCCCTCCAGGCCCTCGAACGCGCCGGCCGTCGCCGCCAGGGTGGCCATTCCCGACCGCTCGATCGTCTGGGCGCTGAACGACACACATATGGTCCGCTGCTCCGGCGAGCGCAGCGGCCCCCAGGAGGGGTAGCTGCCCGGCCCGTTGTACGGCACGAACCGCACCGGCCTGGCCGGGGCCGCCCGGGGGTGCCGCAGCAGCGGCGGACAGGGGTCGAGCAGCAGATCGGGGTCGGGCAGCAGGCCCCCGGGGATGCCCGCCCGCTCGCATACGGACCGCAGCGCGGCGCGGGCGGGGCCGCGGGCCAGCGTGGTCAGGACGTCGGTGCCCCAGCGGTGGACCACCGACGGTACGCCCAGCGCGCCGGCGACGATCGGCCCGCAGAACTCGACCGGATCCGACAACACGAGGTGGGGCCGCCATTCGCGGGCGAACCTCAGATACCCGTCGAGCACCCGGCCGACCCGGGCCCGCCAGCGGACCGCGAGCGCTTCCCAGTCGGGTTCCCACACCGCCGCGGGCTCCCCGCCCGTGGGCCGCCGGGCCGGAGCCGGGGGCGGGGCGTCGGCGGGCAGCGGTTCGGCCTCGATGGCGAGGGTGTGCAGCCCGGCGGCGCGCGCCGCCTCCACGGCCCCGGGCTCCCCGGCGCACATCACCTCATGGCCCGCGCCGGTGAGCGCCCAGGCCAGGGGGACGAGCGGCTGAAGATGGCTGCTGACGGGGGTGACGACCATGAGTACGCGCATGACAGCGCCCCCTAAGCCTGGGCAGGGCGGGTGCGCGCCTCGGTCAGGCCCGCGTTGACGAACTGCAGCAGCAGCCGGGGCGTGGCGGCCTCGGCGACCGTGTCGTCGGCCAGCAGCACCCCGTATTCGCGCTCGATACGGCCGACCGTCTGCAGGACCGCGAGGGAGTCGTAGTTGAGGTCGGCGAAGGGGGTGTCCAGCACATCTCCGTCGAGGTCGACGGTCTCGTCCTCGCCGGCGCATTCGCGCAGCAGGGTGGTCAGCTCGGCCAGCGTCATCCGGGTCATCTGGGTCATCGCGTGATGCCTCTCTCTTGGGATGGCGAACAGCGGGGGCTGTGCTCAGTGGGGTCGGGCTCAGTGGGGCCGGGCCCCGACGACCACGGCCGCCGCGTTGAAGCCGCCGCGGCCACGGGCCAGCACCAGGGCGGCGCGTACGGGGCAGGGCCGCGGCTCGGTGCTCACCAGGTCGAGTTCAAGACCCTCGGCGAGCCGGGTGATGTTCACCGTCGGCGGGATCAGCGCGTCGCGGATCGCCAGCAGGGCGGCGGCGAGGTCGAGGGCGGCCCCTCCCGCGTACAGCCGCCCCGTCATGGTCTTGGGCGCGGTGACCGGCACCCGCCGGGGCCCGAAGACGGCGGTGATGGCCTCCGCCTCGGCCCGGTCGAGGTGGGGTACGCCGGAGGCGTCTGCGAAGACGACGTCGATGTCGTGGGGGGCGAGGCCGGCGTCGGCGAGGGCGAGTTCCACGGCGCGGCGCAGACCGGGGACGCCGCTGAGGTGCTGCTCGCTCCCGGACTTCGCGTCGAAGGTGGCGGCGTAACCGGCCAGTTCGCCGTACACGCGGGCGCCGCGGGCGCGCGCCGCGGCGGCCTCCTCCAGGATCAGGATCGCCCCGCCCTCGCCCGGCACATAGCCACGGGCCGCGGCGTCGAAGGGCAGATAGGCGCGTGTGGGGTCGTCGGCGAGGCTGAGCCGGCCGCCCGCGAGCTGCGCCGTCCAGCCCCATGGGCAGATCGCCCCGTCCACACCGCCGGTGACGATGAGCCGACTGCCGCCGCGCAGCCGTCTGCGGGCCTGGGCCACCGCGTCGAGGCCGCCCGCCTGCTCGGTGACGAGGACCCCGCTGGGCCCGCGCAGCCCGTGCCGGATGGAGATCTGGCCGGTGTTGACGGCGTAGAACCAGGCGAAGGACTGATACGCGCTGACGTACTGCCCGCCCTTGCTCCACAGCGCCTCCAGCTCGCGCTGGCCGAACTCGAAACCGCCGGCCGAGCTGGCGGTGACCACCCCGGCGGCGTACTCGGGGAGCTGGGCGGGGTCGGTGTCCGCGTCGTCGAACGCCTCCTGGGCGGCGGTCAGGGCGAGCCGGGTCATGTGGTCGGTCTGCGGGAGCAGACGGTTCGGGATGTGTTCGGCGGCGTCGAAGCCGGGCACCTCGCCCGCGAGCCGGGCCGGGTAGCGGGAGGCGTCGAAGCGGCTGATCGGGCGGATGCCGCTCTCGCCGTTGAGGGTGGCCTTCCACCACACCGGGGTCGACAGGCCGTTGGGCGCGGCGACGCCGATACCGGTGAACACGGCGACGGCGCTCACCACGTACCCCTCTCCAGCCCCTCACGGGCCAGCACCATCGCGCTCTGGAAACCGCCGAACCCGCTCCCCACGCTCAGCACCACCTCGACGCGCTGCTCGCGGGCGACCAGCGGGGTGTAGTCGAGGTCGCATTCGGGGTCGGGTTCGTGGAGGTTGGCGGTGGGCGGTACGACACCGTGCTCGATGGCCAGGGCGCTGGCGGCGATCTCCAGGGAGCCGATGGCGCCCAGCGAGTGGCCGACCATCGACTTGATCGAGCTGATGGGGGTGGCCCTGGCGTGTTCGCCGAGGGCGCGTTTGAAGGCGGCGGTCTCGTGGCGGTCGTTCTGCTTGGTGCCGGAGCCATGGGCGTTGATGTAGTCGACGGCCGTCACCGGCAGCCGGGCCTCGTCGAGGGCGACGCGGATGGCCTCGGCCATCTCCCGGCCGTCGGGGCGCAGCCCGGTCATGTGGTACGCGTTGCAGCGGGACGCGAAGCCGACGATCTCCGCGTAGACATGGGCGCCCCGGCGGTGCGCCAGGGACAGCTCCTCGAGGACGAACAGCGCGGAACCCTCGCCCAGGACAAAGCCGTTACGGGTGCGGTCGAAGGGGCGCGAGGCGTGTTCGGGGTCGTCGTTGCGCGGCGAGGTGGCCTTGATGGCGTCGAAGCAGGCGACGGTGATCGGGGAGATGGGCGCGTCGGTGGCCCCCGCGACCATGATGTCCGCGCTGCCCTCCCGGATCAGCTCGACGGCGTGGCCGACCGCGTCCAGGCCCGAGGTGCAGCCGGTGGAGACCACGGACGCCGGTCCCTGGGCGCCCACGGCCCAGGCGACCTCGGCGGCGAAGGAGCTGGGCACGAAGTGGTCGAAGAGATGCGGCACCGCGTATGTGTAGTCGACATGCCACTTGGCCCCGCCGTCGCTGACCACCCGGTACTCGGTGTCCAGGCTGGTGGTGGCGCCGACCGCGCTGCCGACGGTCACGCCCACGCGGTACGGGTCGGGCCCGGCGGCCCCAAGCGCCCCGGCGGCCCCAAGCGCCCCGGCGGCCTCGAGACCGCTGTCGGACACCGCCTCCCGGGCCGCGACCACCGCGAACTGCGCGGCGCGGTCCATCCGGCGTACCTCTTGCGGGGTCAGGCCCTCGTGGTGCGGGTCGAAGTCGGCCTCGGCGGCGATCCGGGAGCGGAAGCGGGTGGCGTCGAAGAGGGAGATGGCGCGGGTGGCGGTGCGGCCCTCGGTCAGCAGCGACCAGAACTCCTTGGTCCCCACGCCGCCCGGGGCCACCACGCCTATGCCGGTGATCGCCACGCGACGCCTCCCCCGTCGATCGATAACGCGCTGATGCATCACGTCGGTTCGACCTCCCTGCCCGGTACCGCCCGTGTGACAGTGCCGCCGCGTCACAGTGCCGCCCGGCTCTCAACCCGCGCTCGACTCGGGACGGAGCCCCGCGACGGTGGCGGGAGGCGCGCCGCGACGGCGGGTCGCGTGCCACGACGGCGGGTCGCACCCGTCACTCGTCGAGCAACGCCACCGCCCGGGTCCAGCCCGCCCCCGCGCCCGCGATCTTCACGGGGAAACAGGCGACCCGGAACCCGGTGGGCGGCAGGGTTTCCAGCCGCGCCAGCCGCTCGATCTGGCAGTACTCACGACGGCGGCCCGCGAAGTGGGCAGGCCACAGCACCGACTGGTCGCCGGTGGCGTGGTAGCGGCGGATCATGTCGCAGAACGGGGCGTCGAGGCTGAACGCGTCGGTGCCGATGACGCGGACGCCAAGGTCGAGCAGATAGTCGGTGGCGGGCCCGTCGAGGCCGGTGAACTCCGTGAAGTAGCGGGATGTGCCGACCCACCGGGAGGCTCCGGTACGCAGCAGGACGATGTCCAGCGGCTGCGGCCGGCAGCCGATACGGGCCAGCTCCTTCTCGATATGCGGGACACCGACGGTGCGGGTTTCCGGATCCGCGGCGGTGATGTCCAGGACGTGGGCCGGGCGCAGAAACCAGTCGAGGGGCATCTGGTCGATGGTGCGCGGCACTCCGTACGTCCCGGTGGAGCCGTAGTGCGCGGGGGCGTCGACATGGGTGCCGGTGTGGCTGGTCAGGGTGAGCGTGTCCAGGGAGAGCAGTTCCTGGCCCGGCAGTTCGGACGGGTCGAACTCGATGCCGAAGTGTTCGCGCATCTCCTCGCTCATATGGTGGGCCGCCTCGGCCGGCGTCATGATCTCGTGGACCAGCGGGTCCGGCTCCCAGCCCGAGGCGTCCACCGGTGTCGACAGGTCGATGATGCGCAATGCGGCCCCCTACGGCTGGTGTCAGGCGAGGTCGTCCGCCGGACGGTGTCAGGAGCCCCTGGAATACGGCTGGAACGACAGGACCCACGGAACGTCCGGAAACGCATGCGGACAGCACTACGGCTCCGCTCGCCCGCGCGGGGGGTGTCGGGGAGCGGAGCCGTAGCCGACCCGGCAAGAAGGGCGGCGCCGGGCGTTCAGGGGAGGTGCGATGGGCGGTTGTCGTACGCGGTGGTGATGCGGGGCAGAAGGGCCTGAGCCCCGAGCGGGACCGGCAGGGACCTACGCGGCGAACAGGTCGAGCACCGGGCGGCGCCACTGCCCGCCCGACTCCAGGTCGAGCGCGGGGTCCGAGGCGAGCACCGCCTGCTGCAGCTTCTGCAGCCGCGGGGAGGGTTCGAGCCCCAGGTCCTCGACGAGCCGGCCGCGCAGCCCCTGGTACACCTCCAGCGCCTGCCATGGGCGGCCGGACCGGTACAGGGCAGCCATGCACTGGGCGTGCAGCCCCTCGTGGAGCGGATGCCGGGCCGTCAGTTCGGTGAGCTCGGTGAGGAGTTCGGCGTGGCGTCCCAGGCGCAGATCGGCCTCGATCCGACGCTCCAGGACCCCGAGACGGCTCTCCTCCAGCCGGGCCAGCTCGATCTCCAGGATCGGTCCGACGCGTACGTCCACGAGCGCGGGACCGCGCCAGACCGCCAGCGCCTCGCGGAACAGAAACGAAGCCTCGACATCGTCGCCGACGTCGAGCGCGTCCCGCCCGGCGGCCACCAGCCGGTCGTACTCGTGGATGTCCACCGCGCCCGGCTGGGCCTCCAGCACATATCCGCCGTATCGCGTAGCCAGCACGCTCTTCGATGCCTCGGGCGCCTGCGGACCGTAGGCCGTGGCCAGTCTCCGCCGGAGCTGAAGGATGTACGTCTGGAGCGTGGTCAACGCACTGCGCGGCATCTGCGCGCCCCAGATTTCCTCCATAAGGGTGGGCACCGGGAGCATCTGGTTGGCGTACACGGAAAGCAATGCGAGGATCTGCCGCGGCTTGCCCGCGCTGGGCACGATCGACTGACCGCAGGCCTCGACGCTCAGCGGCCCCAACACCTTGATTTCCATGGTCCTGTCACACCTCCGTCAGACGGTCCACCAGGTGCCTCTTTGGCCGCGCGGCCCTGCCATTGAGGCACATATGAGCCTCGCGTGCGGGTGGTGGACACGGCCAGTGCCGGACTCCCGAACCGTGCATGAGTCCTGTGAGGCGGAGGTCATGACAAGTTCACACCCTGGTTATGAGGAAAGCACTGGCAAGCCGTGGATCCGTCATCGCAGACTCCTTGCCAGGACCGCCTCTCACCCCGAGGAGAGCCCACAATGACCGACACATCCCCGCTCCCCGCGAGCCCTTCGGCCCTCTGCGCCGCGGGCCCCGGCCCCGCCGACCCAAGCGACCTCGGGGAAGTGAGGCACGCCCCCGCGCCGCCCGGCACGGCACCTCGCCGCGTTGTCGCAGCACCCGAGTACGCCCAGTACGAGGGCGCCGCTCCGCCTTGCGATGCACCGCACC
>NZ_MUNE01000156.1 GCF_002154605.1 Streptomyces milbemycinicus
CTACGAGGCGCGCGGCGGGTGGCCGGGACGGCCGCGCCGCGCGCCTCGTAGAGTTCCGTGAACAGCTGCTCGTACGCCTCCGCCACGCGCTCCGGCGCGTATCGCCGCGCTGCCATGCGCGCCGCCGCGCCCATCGAGCGGCGCAGCTCGTCGTCCTCGATCAGGCTCAGCAGCCCCTTGGCGATGGCGTCGCTGTCGCCGACGGGGACGAGGAGGCCGTCCCGGCCGTGCGTGATGATCTCGCCGGGCCCGTGGGGGCAGTCGGTGGCGACGACGGGCACACCGCAGTGCATGGCCTCCACGATCGTCATCCCGAACGACTCCTCGCGCGAGGTGACGGCGGCGATCGAGCCCTTGGCCCATTCGGTCTCGATGGGGGAGTGGGCGCCCATGAGCGTGATGTGGTCGGCCAGGCCGAGTGCGTCGATCCTGCGGCGGAGTACGGGCTGCTGGGGGCCTCGGCCATAGATACGCAGATGCCAGTCGGGGTGCTTGGCGGCGACCGTGGCCCATGCCTCCACCAGCAGGTCGTACCGCTTGACGGGAATGAGCCGCCCGGCCGCCACGACCAGCTTCGCCGAGGAGTCGGAGGGCTCGACCTCTGTGGCGGGGACTCCGTTGGGCAGCCCGACGATACGGGTGGTCACGCCGGGCAGATGGGCGCGGTGCGTCCCGGCGTCGGCCTCCGAGACGGTGGTGTACGCGTCCAGGCGGGCGATCGCGGCATCGCAGGCGGCGCGGAGCGACGCCTGATGGGTGCCGTAGATCCGGTGTTCCTGCCCGATCCGCACATAGCGGCGCTGCCCGAACTCGGCGAGGTAGATCACCAGCCCGGGGCGGGTCGCGATGACCACATCCGCGTCGGTGTCCGCGAGGTACGCGGCGATGCGCTGGTCGGTCAGCGCGTTGAAGTTCGTGGTGCCCTTCGCCTCGGCGGCCGGGATGTGCGAAGTGGGCTGTTCGAGAAGGGGGTTGTCCGCGTCGCTCCCCTTCGCGTCCGGGCGCCGGTCGATCAGCGGGGTGATCCGGACGGCGGGGTGGAGGGGGAGGCTGGGCACGCCGTGGGTCCGCATGACGGTGACGATCTCGACCGTATGACGGGCGGCGAGCGCGCTTGCCATGTTGAAGGTCGTGCGGATGGTGCCGCCTATTCCGTACGCGTTGTGCAGCAGGAATGAGATCTTCATGGTGATGTACGCGCGGCCGGGGCGACCCCGCCGCGCGTCGGCCCCCCTCCGGCCCGAGTCTCAGCGCTGATACCGCCCGCCCGGCTTGGTCAGGGCCGGTACGGGGCGGTTTTGCTCGTTAAGACAGAGCACCGAGAGAAAGGTTGCTTTTGCGGCAGGTGATATGTGATGCCCCACATAGGGGTCATCCGGTACAACCCTCGGCGGGGGTTGGGTGTCGGGGCATCCCGTGAATCCCCGGTCCGCTGCGGGAAACAGGGTGCACCGGCACCGGCTCAGCAAAGCGCCGCCCCCGCCGCTGGACGGCATGGTCCGGTTGCCGAGAGCGGGTATCGTCTCGCGCCTTTGGCGCAAAGCGGCCGGCAGCGGGAAGGGGAGGGACGCCGGAGGCATCGTCGCCGTCCAGCCCAAGGGGCCGTCACCGGCCGACGGGGCGGGGGAACGGCGGAGGGTCGCCCGGAGCGGTGGACGCCGGTTCGGTTTGGGCCCCTCCCCCACCCCCTCTTAAAAAAATGCTTGCTCTACATCAAGTGTTTTTCTAAGAGGGGGTGGAGGGAGAGCCGACTGACCGGCTCGCCACCGCGCGGCAGCAGCTGCGGCGGAGCGTCGTGAGCTCAGCCGCCCGCCGGGCCGCCCCGCGTGAGCCGAATGCCGCGAGACGGCGCATAGGTACAGCGCAGCGCAGCCAACACGCAGCGCAGCGGAGCACTCTGACCGGTGTTCCTAGCGGAACTCGTCGGCGTGCTCTTGCGCCCAGGAGCGGAACGTACGTGCCGGCGCTCCGGTGAGCTCTTCCACCGTGCGGGTGATCACGTGTGATTCGGGCCGCGTCTCGGCGCTGGCCAGAAGGGCCTCGACGAGGGCGGGCGGCCTGCCGTCGGCGAGCATCTGCTGCCGTGCGGCCTCGACGGGGACCTTCTCGAAGCGGACGGGGCGGCCGAGCGCCTGACCGATCGTGTGCACCTGCTCGGCCCTGCTCAGTACCTCGGGGCCGGTCAGGACGTGCTTCGCTCCCGCGTGCCCGTCGTCGGTCAGCGTGCGGGCCGCCACGGTCGCGATGTCGCGTTCGTGGATCACCGCCGTGGCGGCGATGTCGGGGCCGCGTACGACACCCGTGGCGCGGATCTGCCCGGCCCAGCCACGTGCGTTGGAGGCGATGGTGCTGGAGCGCAGAACGGTCCACTCCAGGCCGGATTCCTCGATCAGGCGCTCCATGTCGGCGTGAAGCTGGTTGATGGGGTCGGTCTGCCGGTCGGTGTCCGCGCGCACGCCCGAGGACGAGAGATAGACGACGCGGCGGGCACCTGCGGCGAGCGTCTTCAGTACGGCGGGGGCGCCCTCGGTCGTGAGGAAGGGCCAGATCAGAAACACGGAGTCGGTCCCTCGCAGGGCCCCCTCCAGCGTGTCCGGCCTCGACAGGTCCCCGGTCGCGGCCCCGACCCCCTCCGGCAGCCGGGCCGAATCGGGGTCGCGTACCAGGACGCGTACCGTCGTGTCCGCGGCCAGGAGTTGAGCCACCACCTCTCGGCCGACGTTGCCGGTCGCTCCCGTTACAAGAATCTCGCTCATGATCGGGGCAGCCTCTGCCATGCTCGGGGTATTCCGTGCCGCCGGGCCGTTGTGATCTCGTGATCCGGCGTTGCGCAACCTTTTCGGCGATATCGGATTGTCATGGAAATCTCTGTTCTACCAGGGGCAACCCGATGTTTGATGACCTCAACCGCGATCGCGGGAGAGTCAACCAAGGATGGACAAAAACGTGAGTAAGTCTGTGTCGCGCGTCGTGTTGGCGGTCACGGCCGTGGCGGCGCTGGGGTTGGTGACCGCGTGTGGCGGCGACTCCGACGGTGACAAGAAGTCCGACAAGTCGGCTGAGAAGACGCCGGCGGCGGAGCAGCAGGCCGCGCCGCTGCCGAAGGCCGCGCTGGAGAAGGCCGTGGTCGTGAAGGCCGACATCAAGGGCTTCGACGTCGAGAAGATGACGGACAAGGAGTACTCGGACGGCGGGTCGGCGAAGGCCGCGGACGCCAAGTGCCAGCCGCTGGCGCAGTTGATGGGGGCTCAGACGAACCCGGCGCCGAAGGACTCGGCGTACGCGACGTTCTCCTCGGCCGGGGCGCTGACCGGCGGCGGCAAGGGCTCGGGGACCGCCACGGGCATGATCCGGGTGTCCTCGTACGCGGAGGCCGGCGCCGAGCAGACCGTATCGGACCTGCGGGGCGCTCTCACGGCATGCACCGGTGGGTTCAAGGCGACCGACGGGAGCGGCGAGAAGGCGGACGTCGCGAAGGTGGAGCCGCTGACCGCGCCGAAGCTCGGCGACGAGGCGCTGGCCTACACCTTGACCGAGGCGGGCACGGAGGACGTCGGCACTGTGAGGTTCACGATCGTGCGCTCCGGTGCGCACCTGTCCGTGTTCTTCGGCGTCGACATCGCGAACCCCACCAAGCCCCTCCTCCCGGACGCCGTGGTCTCGGCGCAGGTCGCCAAGTTGGAGAAGGCGCTGAAGGCGTAACAGAGCGCCGCCCGCCCGGCCGCCGAGTCGCCGGGCCGGGCGGCGGCTTCTAGTTGGTGGCCGTCGCCGCCGCCGACGCCTGCTGG
>NZ_MUNE01000157.1 GCF_002154605.1 Streptomyces milbemycinicus
TCGAAGTGCTGGCCCTCGGCCACGGCAGCGAGTGGTCCGGGCAGCGCGGCATCGAGACCGCGCTCGGCGCCCGGCTGCGCCACCGGGGCCACCGGGCCGTACGGGACGGGCAGGACGAGCGCGACGGACAGGGCTGGCATCGGCTGACGATCGACCTCCACGACCCGGACACCGGCCTGACCGCCGAGGTCCGGCTCTCCTCCCCCGACGGGCTGCCGGTGCTGCGCGCCGAGGTCCGGCTCACCAACGAGGGCACCGCCCCGCTGACCGTCCAGGCCGTCACCAGCCTCACCCTCGGCGGGCTCCCCTCCCCCGACACGCTCGATGTGCACCTGGCCCGCAACGACTGGCTCGCCGAATGCCGTTGGGCGAGCGAACCCCTGCGCACCCGGATCGTCGACCTCAGCCGGGACGCCCACCAGCACGACAGCCGCGCCGCCCTCGCCCTCCACAGCCGCGGCGGCTGGCCGTCCGACGGCCATCTGCCCATGGGCGCGCTGACCGACCGCACCACCGGCGACGCATGGCTGTGGCAGATCGAGTCGCCGACCGGCTGGCGGTGGGAGACCGGGGAGCGGGCCCACGGTACGTACGCCGCGCTCCACGGGCCGACCGACGCCGAGCACCAGTGGCGCGAACGGCTCGCCCCCGGCGCGTCGTTCACCACCGTCCCCGCCGCGCTGGCGCTCGCCCGGGGCGGCGGCCTCGACGAGGCCCTGGCCCACCTCACCGCCTACCGCCGCGCCACCCGCCGCCCGCACCCCGACCACACCACCCTGCCCGTGGTGTTCAACGACTACATGAACACCCTCATGGGCGACCCCACCACCGAGCGCCTGCTGCCGCTGATCGACGCCGCCGCCGAGGCCGGGGCGGAGTACTTCTGCATCGACTCCGGCTGGTACGACGACGACGCACAGGGCTGGTGGGACAGCGTCGGCGCCTGGCAGCCCTCGGCCCGCCGCTTCCCCGGCGGCGGCATCCAGGCCGTACTGGACCACATCCGCTCCCGCGGCATGGTCCCGGGGCTGTGGCTGGAGCCCGAGGTCGTCGGCGTACGCAGCCCCGTCGCCGCCGAACTGCCCGCCGACGCCTTCTTCCAACGCGACGGGATCCGCCTCGTCGAACACGGCCGCCACCACCTCGATCTGCGCCACCCGGCCGCCCGCGCCCACCTCGACAAGACCATCGACCGCATCGCCGGCGAATGGGGCGTCGGCTACCTCAAGCTCGACTACAACATCAGCGTGGCGCCGGGCACCGACTGGCACCCCGAAACCGGCCGCACCGCCCCCGGCGCGGGCCTCCTCGCCCACGCCCGCGCCTACCAGGACTGGCTGGCCGCCACGCTCGACCGCCACCCCGGGCTCGTCATCGAGAACTGCGCCTCGGGCGGGATGCGCATGGACTGGTCCTCGGTGGCCCTCACCCAACTCCAGTCCACCAGCGACCAGCAGGACCCGCTCCGCTACCCGCCCATCGCCGCCTCGGCGCCCACGGCGGTGCCACCGGAGCAGGGCGCGGTATGGGCCTACCCGCAGCCCGAATTCACCGACGACGAGATCGACTTCACTCTCGCGGGCGCCCTGCTGGGCCGCATCCACCTCTCCGGCCACCTCGACCGGATGTCACCGCGGCAGCTGGCCCGGGTGCAGTGGGCCATCGCGGCGTACCGGCGGCTGCGGGGCGATCTGGCCACCGGGGTGCCGTTCTGGCCGCTGGGGCTGCCGGGGTGGGACGACGCCTGGGTGGCGCTGGGGGTGCGCAGCGGTGAGACGGCCTATGTGACGGTATGGCGCCGGGAAGGCGGCCCGGCGGAGTGCACGCTGCCGCTCGGGCACTTGGCGGGCCGTCCGGCGGAGGTCGAGGTGCTGCACCCGGCCGCCGCCTCGGGCGCCGAGGCTCGGTGGGACGCGGGGCAGGGCGAGTTGATGGTGACCTTGCCGCGTACGCCGATGGCGCTGCTGGTCCGGCTGACGCCCGCCGACCCCGCCGACCAGGCCGTGTTTTAGAAGTCGGTGACCAGGACGGCGCATGCCCCATCGGGCACGGCCGGTCACAGCCACTCGCACGCGACGCGTCGGCCGACCGACCGACGCGTCAGTCGTGGGCGGCTCCGAACCGGACCGACGTTCGACGCGTCAGTCGCCCCCACCACCCCCACCGCCACAGCCGCTCCCGCAGGAGGCATGGCCGCCGCCGGAGTGGGATCCCCAGTCCGACACCGAATCCGAGGCCGAGGCAGAGTCCGAGACGGAGTCCATTTCGCGGTCGTACTCGTCATCGTCCTCGATGGCCTCGCCCATACGGACCAGGCTCGCACCGAGCCCGTCCTGATATGGCGTGGCCTCCCTGACGGCCGTGCGCAGGCGCTCGTCCTGAACGGCGGCAAGGCCGTCGAAGACGTACTTGGGAAGCGCCTCCTCCCTGGCCGACTCCAACACCCGCTCGCCCGCAGGCGTGAGACGCTGCCTGGAGCGGCCGAGAAGGCCGTACGAAGCGAGCTGGCGCCCGATCTTCTTCATCTCGGGGCCGTACCGCACCTCCGCGACCGCGGAGTACGCGTCCTTCCCCACCGGGTGGCACTGCTTGATGAGTGCGCGCTCGATCGGGTGGTCGGCCGGATCCCCCGCCCTGAGGGCCCGCACCCTGGAGCCGATGAACTTGATGGCGCCGCGCTCGCGCAGCTCGATCAGGGCGGTCCGGGCCACGCGCCGTGGCCCGCCCGCCA
This sequence comes from Streptomyces milbemycinicus, assembly GCF_002154605.1. Lineage (GTDB taxonomy): Bacteria > Actinomycetota > Actinomycetes > Streptomycetales > Streptomycetaceae > Streptomyces > Streptomyces milbemycinicus. Next base: position 2,732 of record NZ_MUNE01000157.1, read on the forward strand.
AGTAAGCGATGTCGTAGATGTCCAGTGTCCGTGGCGCCGCCGAGTCGCGGCGCCGGAATATCGTCCGCACAGGAATGCCCCCGTCCATCCCGCTGATTCCCGTACTGCCAGTATTGTCCGGCTGATGTACCGTCAACCCGGGTCGCCATCACTTCAGAGCCAGACTTGAGGTTGGCGGCCGCACCCGGCCCCATCAGCTCATCAACCCCGGCTCAGGAGGCGCGTCGTGACACCTGACATGCGTGACGACGAACCGAAGTTCAACCTGATCGAAAATGAGACCTACGAAGACGCGGTCCAGCGGCGTGTCGAAGCTATGGACGCGCTCGGCGAATACGTTCCGCCCTCGTCCTACGAACTTTTCCTCAAGCGACGGAAGCGGAAGCCTGACTCCGCAGCCTGATGCCCCCGATCGTCGTCTTCATGTTGCGGCGCAGTTGGTCCAGCCGCCCCTGGGGGATCGCCGTGGCGTTGGCGGGGTCGGCGCGTACGGCCGCCTGGGCTCCGCTGTCGCCCGGGCCGTGCGTGGACAACTGGCGGACCACCGTCTGGTCGGGCCGCACAGCGGGGCGCAGGCGGTAGCGCCAGGTGGCGAAGGGCTCGTGGGTTTCCGGGTCGCCGCCGTATACGTCCCAGCCGAACACGTATGGCGGATCGGCGGCGTTGACCACACACAGCACCTGCGCACCAAGCCGTTCGGAAACCGGTTACAGGCTTCGTACCGCGCGCCGACCACCGGTGCGGTCCAGCCGTCCAGCCAGGCCGCGTAGGTGCACTCCGGGCTCCACTCGCCGAGGAGAAGGAAGGTGCCGGTGCCGGGGCCGATGAGCCCGTCGTAGAAGCCGACGGCGAGGATCGCCGCCAGGACGCGCTGCCTGGTCAGGGGCTCCACAGGGGCCGGGGCGGTGCAGGCCCCGCCCGGGTACGGGTTCGATCTGCCGGCCGGTCATGACAACCCCCGCACACCCGCGGTGGGCGGGCAGAAAGGTGGGGAGCGTCAGGCCAGCGCGTGTCCGTACCGGGCACTGAGCGATGCGAGGTCCGGCTCACCGAACCGGGCGCGCAGGGCGTGGAATGCGGCGACCTTCTCCGTGCCGAACCGGACCACGTGCGCGGCATACGTGTCGAAGGAGACGAACGCCGGAGGAGTGGTCTTCGTGTGGAACTTGTCCGCGTACATCACCAGCTGTTCCTCTCCGGTCTCCGCCACGTAGTCGGCCACCGGCAGAGGCAGTTCCTGCCGCTCGACGTCGTCCCGCGTGAGCCCGACGCCCGTGTGCAGGAACAGAAGCGACACAGCCGCTCGGGGAAGCCCTCCTGGCACAGGATCGTGTGCCCGAGCACCCCGTGGCGGATGTAGTCGCCGACCCGGAGTCGGCCCCCGTCGTCGTAGAGCCGGTAGACGCCGATGTCGTGGAGAAAGGCACCCGCGCGGACGAGGTCGGAGTCGAGCCGGTGGCCGTCGGCGGCCAGCAGCTGCTCAGCGACTTTCCAGACGATCTCGCAGTGCGTGTACACGAGCTCGAACGCTTCCCGCGTCGGCGCGTACTTCTCGTGCAGCGCCCGCATGTCGTCGACCGTAGGCAGGATCACGGCGGGAGCGTAGCAACCTCGGCTCGCAAGCCCCTGACCTGCCTTTGCCCACTGCATCCGATACGCGGCTCCGCCGCGTGCGGAGCTTCGCCGCGGACCCCTGGGCCGGAGCCGCATATCGAGACAGCAGGGAAGGGGTGGGGCTGCGGAATGTCCCACCGGACGGGTCCTGGGCCGCCCGTGTCGCCCAAGAGCCCGCGGGGCTATGCCGGCTCGGTCCGCACCCGGCCGACGTCGCAGACCATCGCCCCGATCGTCGTCTTCATATTGCGGCGCAGCTGATCCAACCGCCCCTGCAAGATCGCCGTGGCGTTGGCGGGGTCGGCGCGTACAGCCGCCCGGGCTCCGCTGTCGCCCGGACCGTGCGTGAACGACTGGCGGACCACCGTCTGGTCGGGCCGCACGGCGGGGCGCAGGTTGTAGCGCCAGGTGGCGAAGGGTTCGTGGGTTTCCGGGTCGCCGCCGTACACGTCCCAGCCGAACGCGTACGGCGGATCGGCGGCGGTGACCACGCACAGCACGTGCGTGACCAAGCCGTTCGGGAATCGATTGCGGGCTTCGTACCGCGCGCCGACCTGCGGTGCGGTCCAGCCGTCCAGCCAGGCCGCGTAGGTGCACTCCGGGCTCCACTCGCCGAGGCGCGAGAGGTCCGTGATCGCGGCCCAGAGCTCGTCGACGGTCAGGTCGACGAGCAGTTCCACCTCGGTGTGGGCGCCGGTGACTCCATAGTCCTCATCCATGCCTGGGTAGACCGGCCGGGCGCCGAAAACTCATCGCGGCCCGGCGCTGGGTCAGAGCGGCGTGGGGTCACAGGACCGCCGTACCGCGCAGGCAGGTGGTCGTCGCTCCGCCGACCCAGACGGTCCCGTCGGGGTCGGCGGTGATGGTGATCTCTCCGGCCCGGCCGAGCCGCGCGCCCTGGGAGACCTTGTAGCCGGCCGGGGCCGCGCCGGTGCTGGTCAGCCACTGGCCGACCGAGGCGTTCATGCTGCCGCAGACCGGATCCTCGGCCACCCCGACGCGGGGAGCGAAGGTGCGCAGCTCGAACGCGTGCTCCGCGCCCGGCGGGTATGCGCCGATCGCGCCCACCATGGCCGTCGGGATCCGCGACAGGTCGGGCTCCAGGCTCAGCACCTCCTCGGCGGTGGCGAGCCGGACGACCGCCCAGCCGGGGCCGTTGTCGACCCACTGGTGGGCGAGCACCTGGTCGCGGTCGATGCCGAACGCCGTGACGACCTGCTCCAGATACTCCTGCTCCAGTTCACCGGTGCGCCGGGTGGGCGGGGCGGCGAACGACAAGATGCCCTCGCCGCGGCGCACCTCGACCAGCCCGGCCGCGCACTCCTGCACGATGCGGTCACCGCGGCGGGGGCTCCCGCCCTGTTCGAGCCAGGCGTGGGCGGAGCCGAGCGTGGGATGGCCGGCGAACGGAAGCTCGCCGCCGGGGGTGAAGATCCGCAGCCGGTAGTCCGCGTCCGGGGTCGAGGGCGGCAGCACGAACGTCGTCTCCGACAGGTTCGTCCAGCGGGCGAGGCGCTGCATCGCCTGGTCGTCCAGGTCGGCCGCGTCGAACACGACGGCCACCGGGTTCCCGAGGTAGGGGGTCGAGGAGAACACATCGACCTGTGCGAACGGACGTGAGCGCGGCACGGTCATCGAGGGGCCTTTCACGAGCGGCGGAAGCGGTTCCCGAGCGCCACAGGCGCGTGTGCGGGAACCTGTCCCATCCCACCCCATGCCCCCGCGTCCGGACAGAGCCACCTGCCACAAATTGGACTGCGACCGATCAGTTTTGGAGAAGCCACGCACGTCAGCGGCTCCCTAAGATCGAAATCGCCCCGCAGAACACCAGAACAGCAGAACAGCGGGGACACCGACCGGAGGGAGACCGTAATGAGCGACACCGAGTTCACGGCCGAGGAGCGCGCCGCGATGAAGGAGCGTGGCCGGGAGGTGAAGGCGGCTCGCCGAGGCTCCGCCAAGGCGGACGGCACGAGCGAGGTGCTGGCGAAGATCGCCGAGATGGAGGCGGACGACCGCGCCCTCGCCGAGCGGATCCACGCCGTCGTCACGGCGGCGGCGCCGGAGCTCACGCCCAAGCTGTGGTACGGGATGCCCGCCTATGCGAAGGGCGGCAAGGTGCTCTGCTTCTTCCAGTGCTCCGCGAAGTTCAAGGCCCGCTACTCCACCCTTGGCTTCAGCGACCAGGCGCACCTGGACGAGGGCGCGATGTGGCCGTCCTCGTACGCGCTGACCGGGGAGTTGACGGCCGGCGACGAGGCGCGGATCTCCGAGCTGGTGAAGCGCGCGGTGAGCTGAGGCATCAGGCTGCCAGCCACTGGTCGTACGCCAGCTTGCAGACCAGCGAGACCACGACGACCACCAGCACCCCCCGTACGAACCCGCTCCCCCGCTTGAGCGCCATCCGCGCGCCCAGCATCCCGCCGCCCAGGTTGAAGAGCGCGAGCAGCGCCGCCATGCGCCACAGGACCGTGCCCTGGATGGCGAAGGTGACCAGCGCGCCGAAGTTGGTGCAGACGTTGACGACCTTGGCCGTGGCGGAGGCTGTGACCAGGTTCATATGGAGGGCGGCGACCAGGGCGATGACGAGGAAGGTGCCGGTGCCGGGGCCGATGAGGCCGTCGTAGAAGCCGATGCCGAGGCCGATGGCGAGGATCGCGGCCAGGACGCGCTGCCTGGTCAGGGGCTCCGCGGGGGCCGGGGCGGTGCCGAAGGCCGGGCGGAGCAGGACGAACGCGAGGACGGCCAGCAGGACCACCATGATCAGCGGGCGCAGGACGGCGCTGTTGATGCCGGAGGCGAAGAAGGCGCCCGCGAGGGAGCCGGCGACGGCGGCGGCGCCGATGCGCGTGGCGAGCCGCATGTCGAGCGGGGTCTTGCGGGTGTAGGTGATGGCGGCACCGGTCGTGCCGACGATGGCGATCGCCTTGTTGGTGCCGAGGATGTAGGTGGGCTGGAAGTGCGGCAGTCCGACCAGCATGGCGGGCAGCAGCAGGAGGCCCCCGCCTCCTACTACGGCGTCGATCCAGCCCGCGCCGGCCGCGGCCAGGCAGAGCAGGAGCAACGTCACCAGCGGTATGTCAGGCATGGCCAGCAGCCTAGCCAGTGCGATGCGCCAGAAATCTTGCGGTCTGGTTCCGCTCTGTTGTATCGGCGCTTGGCCCGACCTTGGATGGTGCGTGCCGCCCTGCCGGCGCTTACCGACGGTGCTCGCCCTTCTCGTACGGAGCGGGGACGGGGAAGTACGCGTCGAGGAACGGCCCGAGCAGTGCCTGTTGTGCGTCGATGTCCTGCTCGCCGGAGACGGTGTCGTTGAGACAGAACACCTGGCGGTCCCGGCGCGCCAGCAACTTGGCGAACCGTGTCGCGGTGTCCGGGTGTGACAGGTCCAGGTAGGCGTAGCGGAGGCTGCCGGGGACCGCGCGGGCCGTGTGGAAGGCGTAGTAGTGGTGGAGCGAGGAGGCGATGGACAGATCGTCCATGCTGCGGAACGAGTTGCCCGCGGTAGCCCGGTGGCGGTCGGCGAAGACGGTCTCGATCTCTTCCAGGACGCTGCGCCGCAGCGGGTGCGGAGTGTGCTTCATCTTCTGGGTGATCACGGAGCCGAACCGGGTCCGGAGCAGGGCCCGGTTGTTCTTCCCGGCGACCGAGACCGGCACGTCCTCTGTGGACGGCTCGCCGGGCGGGATCAGCGCGGGGGAGGGGAAGAACTTGGTCAGCCCATTGGCGTGGAAGAAGTCCTGCGGGGTGGCGGGCCGGCCGAGGAAGACGTCGTCGTTGAAGTAGAGGAAGTGCTCGGACAGACCGTCTATGTGGTGCAGTTGGCTCTCGATGGCGTGCGAGTTGAAGGTCGGCAGCACGCTCGGGTCGGTGAAGATCTCCTTGTGGCTGACCACCTGGAGCCCCGGGGCACCGGGGTCGAGCCAGGACGGTATCTGGTCGTCGGTCACCAGGAACACGGTGCGGACCCACGGCGCGTTCTGGTGCAGGGAACGCAGTGAGTAGCGCAGCTCGTCGCGGCTGATGAACCGCGCCGCGTTCGCGGCCTCCTCGTGGTACGCCTGCCCCGCTGCCTCGGCCCGGCGGCGCAGCCAGGCCGGGTCCTGGCCGTCGACCCAGGTGTAGACCACGTCGACGGGGAACCGGATGTCGTCGGGCCGGGGCGCGGTGAACTCCCGGCGGGTGCGCACCTCGGGCAGCGGGCGGCCCGCGGGCGGCGCGAGCCGGGTGAACACCGAGTCGGAGATCCGCTGCGGCGCGTCGCAGCGGGGCACCTGATCGGCCACCCGGTTCGGGCGGGGAGCGAGTAGCCGGTCTCCGTCCGCCGGCCAGAACTCCACGTCACAGCCGTGTTCGGGGCCCAGCACCAGTCGGCCGGTGGGGTCGCTGTGGTACCAGGTCATGCGGATCACCTCCGCCGTGGCGAGCTGCTGCCAGGAGGCGGCGGCGAAGCCGGGCGCGGAGGAGCGGGGCGTACGGGTCCGCCCGTCCATGGCGGAGACATAGCCGGGCAGGCTCGCGCAGAGTTCGGCCAGGGCCTGGTGGACACGGAGGCGGTCCTCGGCCGGTGCCGCGACGACGGCGGAGCCGTCCCGGCCGCCGCGTACACAGAAGTAGTCCACGTGCGCCGCGTCCAGGGCCCGGCACACCGCGGCCAGGTTGTCGCCGCGCGCCTGCAACGGCGAGACGGCCTGACCGACCAGGGCGACCTTGGGGACGCCCCGCACGCTGTGCAGCGCCCGGTCCGGGCCGGTGAGCAGGTCCTTGAGGCGTCGCAGTTCGCGGGCGGCCCGTACCCGGCCCACGCCGGACGCGGGCGTCGGGACGGCGGCAAGGCGCCGCTTGACCTGTCTGCGCACCTCGGGGGAGAACCGCTGGGCGAGCGCTCGGCGGGTGCTCACCGGCAGACTCCGCCGGTAGACGCCGACCCACCAGGACGTCTCGGGGTTCTGCCGGACGAGCGCCGCCGCGTGGGCGCTCCACGGCGAGTCCTCGGACGGCGCCGCCGCATCCTGCGCAGATTGCCTCTTCACGTGTCCCGACCTCTCGAAATGATCTGCGTGTGGGACCGGGTCAGACGCCGGCGTCGACGGAACCGCAGAAGACACAGGTGTGGAAGCCGTCCCCCGAGGCCTCCGACAGCCGTGTCCGGCCACAGTCGTCGCAATGGCGGACGGGCCAGCCCTCCGCTTCGCCGAATACGTCGTCGGCCGACGCGGGGAACCCCGTCCCGAGCCGGACCCGGCTGGCCAGACGGGTCAGCGCGGCCATCGAGTGGCGGAAGACGAACACCGCGGGCACCTTTCGTCGCACAGACCGGTCACCGTTACTTGCCTGACGGGAGGAAAAGCGTTCGCGGGCACCACCGGACGGACTCAGGCCCGGAACCGCCGGCTACCCCCCGGGGCCGGCGGTTCCGTCGTGGGGCCCGCGGCGGCGCGCTACTTCGCCGTCGGGGTCGCTCGGACGATCAGGACACGGCATTTCTTGATCGGGTACTTCTTCCAGGCCTGGTTGGTGCCCTTGACCACAAGGATCTGGCACGGCTTGCCCGGCTTGTCCGGGAAGCTCGGGAAGGGGCACTTCATCGTGCGGATCGGCCCGTCGGTGATGGTCTCCACCGCAATCAGCTTTCCGGGCTTGTCGGTCTTGGCCGCCTCGGTGACCTTGGTGACCTTGGTGGCCTCGGCACCCTGGAGCGCCTTGTCGAGCTCGACGGCCTTGGCGGCCGGGACGGGCTTGCCGGGTGTGACCACGCAGAGCTTGATCGCCTTGGTCGAGATCAACGCGTCGGCGCTCGCCATCGCGGCGGTGTGCGACGGGCCGGCGGCCGAGGCGGAGGCCGTGGCCCCCAGCGTCAGGACGCCGACCGCCGCGGCGAGCGCGACGCCTCGGCGCTTGGTGGCGGTGGAGCTGGAGCGAGTCACAAGTGTCTCCTCTACACAGGGGAATTGGACCCGGCGGACTCCCGGTCCGTCGGTGCACCCACCGTGGCGTACGGACGCTGAGTCCTCGCTGAAGGCGCTTCAGCGGGGACTCAGCTCGTGCGTGCCATGCTGCTCCCGTGCGCATTCTCGTGGTGGAAGACGACGCCCGGCTCCGCGAACTCCTCAAGGAAGGCCTGGAGCAGGAGGGTTTCACCGTCGAGACGGCCGGCGACGGGCGCGATGGCCTGGCGCTCGCTCGGGGCACCGAGTACGCGGCGATCGTGCTGGATGTGATGCTGCCCGGCCTGTCCGGCTATCAGGTCTGCTCCCGGCTGCGGGAGGCCGGAGTCTGGACGCCGATCCTGATGCTGACCGCCAAGGACGGCGAGTACGACGAGGCCGACGGACTCGACGTCGGCGCGGACGACTACCTGACCAAGCCGTTCTCCTACGTCGTGCTGATCGCGCGGGTGCGGGCCCTGGTGCGGCGCGGCGGCCTGGACCGGCCCGAGGTGCTGGAGCTGGGTGATCTGCGGCTGGAGCCGACGGCCCTGGCCTGTAGCCGAGGGAACGAGGGCATCACGCTCACGGCCAAGGAGTTCGCCGTACTGGAGTGTCTGGCCAGGCGCGCCGGACAGGTGGTCTCCAAGACCGAGATCGTGCACACCGTGTGGGACACCGCCTACGAGGGCGGGGCCAATCTCGTCGAGGTCTACATCAGAACCCTGCGCCGGAAGATCGACGTGCCGTACGGCAGGCAGGCGATCCGCACGATACGGGGCGCGGGATATCTGCTGGCCCGCGACGGGGGGTGACCGCGGCATGAGATCCATGAGCCCGCTGACCGGGATGAGTGTCCGCGCCAAGGCCACGTCGGCCGCCGTCGGCACCGTCGCCCTCGCCATAGCGTTGTGCATGCTGGCCCTATTGCTGGTCGTGCGGCAGAACCTGCGCGACAGCGCGGAGGCGGACGCCAAGCAGGCCGCCGTCAGCGTCGAGTACCAACTGACGAAATCCAGGAACCTGCCGCGCAAGACGCTGGTCGTCGTGCCCCAGCCGGTGACCATCAAGGACGCGGCGGGACGGGTGATCAGCTCCGGACGTCCGGTGGAAGCTCCGCTGGACAGCAAGGTGGAGTTCCGCGCAAACGCCTTCCCTGCCGTGAGGGTCCACACTCCGTACAGCGTGGACGTCGCCCCCTCGACCACCGCCCTCGACAACGCCACCCAGCTGCTGCTGCGCCAGGTCGCCCCCGCGGCGGCCGGGCTCGTGCTGTTGGTGGCCGCCCTCACCTGGCTGCTGGTCGGGCGCGCGCTGCGTCCGGTGGCCGCCATACGGGAGGAGTTCACCGAGATCACCGAGCGCGATCTGCACCGCCGGGTCCCGGTGTCCAAGGCGCGCGACGAGATCTCCCGGCTGGCGCGGACAATGAACGCCACACTGGACCGGCTGCATCAGGCCATGACCCGGCAGCGCCAGTTCGTCGCGGACGCCTCCCACGAGCTGCGCAGCCCCATCGCGGCCGTACGGACCCAGCTCGAACTCGCCCTGGCCCGCCCCTCGCGGACGGACTGGCCGACCGCCGTGCACAAGGCCCTCCAGGACACCGAACGCCTCCAGGCCGTCGCCTCCGACCTGCTGCTGCTCGCCAGGCTCGACGCCCAGGAGGCGCCGCCCCGAGCCCCCGTGGACCTCGCGGCGCTGGCGGCCGAGGAGGTGCGGCGGCATCCCGGTACGGTGGTGGAGTACCCGGACGCGTCCGACGGGGACGCCCGGCCCGCCGCAGCCGTTGTCGTGCACGGCAGCCGCGTACAGCTCTCCCGGCTGCTCACCAACCTCACCGACAACGCCCGCAGACACGCGCGCACGACCGTCTCGGTCGGTGTCGCGGTCCGCGACGACATGGTCGAGCTCTCCGTGGACGACGACGGCCCCGGCATCCCCGAATCCGACCGTGAGCGCGTCTTCGAGCGCTTCACCCGGCTGGACGACGCCCGCGCCCGGCAGGACGGCGGCACCGGTCTCGGCCTCGCGATCGCCAAGGACATCGCGCACGCCCACGGCGGGATCCTGACCCTCCACACCAGCCCTCGGGGAGGGGTCCGGGTGCTGCTGCGGCTGCCGTGTGAGAAGAGACTTTGACAACTACCGGAACAGACTGATCGGTTGGTCAGTAGTATCTGCCCGTTCTTGGCCGCATCGCGGGTGGAGGTGTACGAAGGTGTTGTCGGAGACGGCGGGAGTCATCGCCGTCGCATCCGCGCTGCTGGCGCTGACGCTGCTGCTGGGCTCGTTATGGGTCGCCAGGCTGCGTACAGCGGTCGCAAAGGCGCGTACGGCGGCCGAGCGGGAGCGGGCGGCCGCCGCTGAGGCGCGGGCCGAAGCCGAGCGGGAACGGGCCGTCGCGGCCGAGCGCGGCGAGGAGGTGGCCCGGCTGTCCGCCGTACGGGCCGAGCTGGACGAGGCGGCCCGCCGGGAGCGGAATCTGCGCGACTCCGTCCAGGCGTCGTTCGAGTCCGTGGCCAGGAATATGCACGCCATGGCGGTGGTGCAGCAGCAGGTGCTCGACGGCCTGGAACAGCGCATCAGCGAGGCGGCCTTGATGGCCGAGGTGATGAAGGCCGACCACGCCGCGGCCCAGATGACCCGCAAGGCGCAGACTCTGATGGTGATGTGCGGGATCTGGCCCGCGCGGCGCGAGACCCGGCCGGTGACGCTGTTCGACTGTGTGCGCGGCGCGCAGTCACGGATCGTGGAGTTCGGGCGGGTCGATGTGCACGGCGGCCAGACGCTGTACGTGGTGGCGCCCGCGGTCGAGGGTCTGATGCATGCGATCGCCGAACTGCTGGAGAACGCCACGGTGTTCTCCCCCTCGCGCACCCAGGTCGCGGTCTCCATCCGGGAGGTCGCCGCGGGCGCGGTCGTCGAGATCGACGACGCGGGGCTCGGTATGCCGCCCGATGTGCTGGAGCAGGCCGTCGCCCAGCTCCGGGACGGCCTCGACCTGGCCGAGCTGGGGGCGGTGCCGCGGCTGGGGCTCGCATGTGTCGGGCGGTGGTCGCGGGAGCTGGGCTTCAGCGTGGAGCTGTCGACCGCCTCGGCGTACGGCGGGACGCGGGTGGTGGTCTTCGTACCGCACCGGCTGCTGGGCGGGGGCGCCGAGCCGGTCGTGGACGCGGAGCCGGTCGTCATCGAGCCCGTGACCGCCCCGGCCGCAGCCGCGCCCATCGGGACCGACTCCGGAGCCGATTCCGGAGCCGGGGCCGGGGCCGATTCCGGGCTGCCGCAGCGGCGCAACCGCCGCCGTACGAACCAGAAGACGCCCGGCGCCAAGGCGCCCGCCCCCGGAACCGGTTCCGGACCCGGTTCCGGTTCCGCCGCCCCCACCTGCGACCCGTGGACCCCCGAGGCCGCCCGCTCCTCCATTGCCAGCATCGTCTCCGGCACCCGTCGCGGGCGCGCGGAGGTGGCCGAGGCCGACCAACAGGACCGAGCAGATCGAGAAGGAGGCCGGTAGTGGCCGGAACCATATCCAGGCTGCCGGACGTTGGATGGATGCTGCGTCCGCTGACGCAGATCCCGGGCGTGCGACATGCCGTCGTCGTCTCGGAGGACGGTCTGCGCATGGGACACGGCTCCGCCGAGGGGCTGACCGGTGACGTGCCCCAACTGGACGTGGCGGAGGCCGAGTCGCTGGCCGCCGCCTGCGCGGCACTCACGGTGACCGGGCAGTCCACGGCGGCACTTTTATTCGGCGAAGACGCGGGGGTGCGGCAGCTGATGGTCGAGTCCGACAAGGGGTTCGTGCTGTTCACCTCGGCCGGCCAGGGGGCGTCTCTGGGCGTGGCCACCGATATGAAAGCGGATGTCGGTCTGGTGGCCCAGCAGATGCAGTTACTCGTGGCGAAAATCGGGGCCCATCTGAGCAGCCGTCCTCGGGAGTCGATGACCTCGACGTCATGAACGAGCCCCGCGAGGAACGGACCACCCCGGCCGTGCGGCCCTACGTGATCACACGTGGCCGCGCGGGTTCCTCACGGGACGAGCTGCCGTGGGAAACGCTCGTCATGGCCTCGGGAAGCGCGCCGCCCCCGGATCTCCAGCCGGAGTACCGGCGGATCGTCGACTTCTGTCAGGGTCTGCTGTCGGTGGCGGAGGTGGCCGCGCACCTCGGCCAGCCGCCGGCCGTGGTGCAGGTGCTGCTGGCAGATCTCATCGACTGGGGGCATATCGTGGCGCGCCCGCCCGTCCGGGCCGCCAAGCGTGCCGATAGGGACTTGCTGAGGAAGGTGCTCGATGGGCTTGAGAGCAAGCTCTGAGATCTCGGACGGAGCGGGCGGCGCGCACGGATCGGGCGCCGCGCACGGATCGGGCGCCGCGCACGGCGCGGAGGGCGCCGATGACAGGGACGGTGTACACGACGTGGACGGCGGCGTGGACGGCGGCGTGGACGACGAAGACGACGAGGGTGACGGGGACAAGATGGCCGACATGAACGACGCGGACGACTCGGCCGCCGCGGACGACGCCGACGATCTGGTCGGCACACCCGTCATGTATGTGCAGTCCAGCGTGTCCGGCGCGGCCAAGATCCTGGTCGTCGGACCCATGGGCGTCGGCAAGACCACGCTGATCGGCACCGTCTCGGAGATCAAGCCGCTGTCCACCGAGGCGACCATGACCCAGGCGGGCGCCCGGCTCGACACCGCCGTACGACCGTCCAAGATCACGACCACGGTGGCCCTGGACTTCGGCCGGATCACGCTCGGCGGCGAGTTGGTGCTCTATCTGTTCGGCACACCGGGGCAGCAGCGTTTTCTACCCGCGTGGAAGGACCTGGCGCGCGGCGCCCTGGGCGCGCTCGCACTCGTCGACACCCGCGATCTGGAGGCATCCTTCGACGCCATCGGGCATCTGGAGGACCTGGACGTCCCGTTCTCCGTCGCGGTCAACGCGTTCCCCGACAGCGTGCTGCACAGCGAGGACGATCTGCGCTCCGCGCTCGATCTGCTCCCCCACACCCCGCTGGTCATCTGCGACGCGCGGGAGCACAAGTCCTCGGTCCAGGCGCTGATCTCGCTGGTCTCCCACCTCATAGAGACCATCACGGAGGCGTCGTGACGGCGGATTGGGCGGATTGGGCGGATGGCGCGCTGCCGGCTCCGGTGCCGCTGTACGGGGCGGCGCCGGCCGGCGACATGCCCGCGCTGTACGAGCGGATGCGCCGCGACCACGGCCCGGTCGTGCCCGTCGCCATTGCGCCCGGCATCGAGGCGTGGCTGGTGCTCGGCCATCGCGAGCTGCTTCATCTGACCCGCGACGAGCAGCACTTCTCGCACGACCCCAGGCGCTGGACCCCGCTGCGCGACGGCCGGGTACCGCCCGACTCGCCGCTGATCCCGCTGGTCGGCTGGCGTCCGGCGCTGCTGTTCGCCGACGGCCAGCAGCACCGCCGGATGCGCTCGGCGGTCGCCGAGGCGCTGGGCCGGCTCGACGGGCACGAGCTGATCCGTATGGTGCGGTCCGCCGCCGAGCGGCTGATCGCCGGGTTCGCGGACCGGCGCAAGGCGGATCTGGTGCCGCAGTACGCGCGGCTGCTCCCGCTGCAGGTCGTCACCCAGATCCTGGGCCTCGACGAGGAGCGCGGGCCGCGGCTGGTCGAGGCCATCGCCGCCATCGTCAACCCCACCGCCGCCGCCACCGGCGCCAACCGGCGCATGGGCGGCATCCTGCTGGAGCTGATCGAGCAGAAGAAGCGGCAGCCGGGCGCGGATCTGACCTCCTGGCTGCTGGAGCACCCGGTCGGCCTCAGCGACCAGGAAGTGCTGCACAACCTCGTAGTGATCATCGTGGCGGGAAACCAGACGACCGTGAACTGGATCGCCGACACCGTACGGATCCTCCTCACCGACCCGGGCTTCCGCTCCTCGCTGGCCCGCGGCCACCTCACGGTCGACGACGCGCTGGACCTGGTGCTGTGGCGCCATCCGCCCACCGCCAACTTCCCCGGCCGCTACGCCACCCGCGATCTGCGCTTCGGCGGACAGCACATCCGCGCCGGGGACATGCTCATCCTGGGCCTGGCGGGGGCGAACGCCGACCCCGAGGTGCTGCCCGAGGACGGCCGTCCGGTCATCGGCAACCGCTCCCACCTCGCCTTCGGCGCCGGCCCGCACACCTGCCCGGCGCGGGACCCGGCGCGGCTGATCACCCGGACCGCCGTGGACACCCTCCGGCACCGGCTGCCCGATCTCGAACTCGCGGTGCCGGAGGACCAGTTGGCCTGGATCACCTCGCCCTGGTCGAAGAACCTGGCCGGGCTGCCGGTGCGGTTCACCGCCCCGCAGCTCGCGGCGGACGCGGCGGACTCGGCGGACGCGGCGGCGGCCGGCCACCCGGCAGACTCAGGAGACTTACGATGACCGACGCGACCGACGAGACTGACGCGACTGACGCGACTGACGCGACCGACGGCCAATGCCCCGTGCCGCACGCCGCCGCGCCGCACGCCGCCCAGGACCCGCACCGGCTGGACCCCACCGGGGCCGGTCAGCACGCGGTCAACGCACGGCTGCGGGAGCGCGGGGCCGCGGTCCCGGTCCTGCTGCCCGGCGATGTCACGGCCTACGCCATCACCCGCCACGAAGAGCTCAAGGACTTCACCACCCACCCCCAAGTCGCCAAGGACGCCTGCCACTTCGCCGCGCTGCGCGACGGTGAGATCCCGCCCGGCTGGCCGCTGGCGACCTTCGCCACCGTACGGGGCATGACCACCGCCGACGGCGCCGACCACAAGCGGCTGCGCTCCCTGGTCACCCGGGCGTTCACCCCGCGCCGGGTGGAGACGCTGCGCCCCGCCGTCGAAGAGCTGACCGCCGCCCTCCTCGACCGGCTGGCCGAGGCCGCCGCCGAAGCCCCCGACGGGGTGGTCGACCTGCGCCGCCACTTCGCGCTGCCGCTGCCCATGGGCGTGATCTGCCGGCTGCTCGGCGTCGGCCCCGAGCACCAGGACCGGCTGCACGCCCTCTCCAACGACATCGTCGGCACCCGCACCGCCCCCGAGCGGGCGCTGGCCGCCAACCGCGAGATGATCGCCATCCTGGGCCAGGTGGCCGCCGCGCGGCTGCGCTCGCCCGGCGACGACCTGACGAGTGCGCTGATAGCCGCCCACGAGGAAGACGGTGACCGGCTCAGCGAGGAAGAGCTCATCGGCACGCTGGTGCTGATGATCATCGCCGGGCACGAGACCACGCTCAACCTGATCACCAACGCCGTGCGTGCGCTGTGCGCCCACCGCGACCAGCTGGAGCTGGTGCGCTCCGGCGTCGGCGAGGCGTCCTGGGGCGATGTGGTCGAGGAGACCCTGCGCTACGACAGCCCCGTCAGCCTCTTCCCCTTCCGCTACCCGACCCGCGACCTGACCGTCGGCGACACGGTGATCCCCCAGGGCGCCCCCGTCCTCGTCTCGTACACCTCCGCCGGGCGCGACCCGCGCGCCCACGGCGCCGACGCCGACCGCTTCGACATCACCCGCCACACC